>NZ_CP019420.1:6102723-6407860 GCF_001984215.1 Mycobacterium sp. MS1601 | reverse complement strand
GGGCCGCCTTGTGATCGTCGGCGTATGCCTCTTCGGTGAGCGTGGGTTCCTCATCGATGCCCACGCCCAACTCTTCGGCCAACGGTTCCACCGTCTGCACACACCGCACCCGATCGGCGGCGTGCACATCGGTGGCACCGAATGCCAGCAGCACACTCACCAGTGACTCGGCCTGGGCCCGACCGTGTTTGTCCAACGGGCGCTTCCGGTCATCACCTTTGTAGCGGCTCTTGCGTCCCGCGGTGGCATGCCGCACCACCAACACCGTCTTGGTGTCGACAGGCTGGTCGGTGAACCGGCGCAGCACCTTCCGGTCATCCGGGTACCCCAACCGGGTCAGTGCGTCGGTGACGGGCATCCAGAGCAGCTTGTCCACTTCGTCGTTCGGGGTGAATTCGCCGCCGGTCTCAGGGTCCACCCGCGCAGCCCAGTACCGGACTTTTTTGGTGGTCTGTTCGACCGGATAGCTCACAGACATCAGCCGTCGCCCCAGATGCGCGCGAAAGCCCGTCTCCTCGGCGATCTCCCGCACCGCGGTCACCGGCTCGATCTCACCGGGATCCACTTTGCCCTTGGGCAGCGACCAGTCGTCATAGCGGGGCCGATGGATGACAGCCACCTCGACAGTGTTGGTGGAGTCAGTCTGCAATCCGCGCACCGGGCGCCACAGCACCGCTCCTGCCGCGCGCACCACCACGTTCGGGTCTTTCGACACCCTTACTCCTGCAGGTCAACTGGTGCCGGGCTCAGGGATGGCGGTGCTTGGCCATCAAGGACACCTGATGGTCGCGCACCGACTCACCTTCATGGGGCAGTGCGGTCCACGAACCGTCGGATCCCAGTTCCCAACAGCGGGTGGCGGGATCCATGGCCGACGCGAAGACGTCGTCCAGCTGACTCGTCAGCCGCGGATCCTTCACCTGTGCCATCACCTCTACTCGGCGGTCGAGATTACGATGCATCATGTCGGCGCTGCCGATCCAGAACTCGTTGATGGCGCGGAAATGAATAATTCGCGAGTGTTCCAGGAAGCGGCCCAGAATCGAGCGCACGGTGATGTTCTCGGAGAAACCCGGAACTCCCGGTCGCAGCGCGCAGATTCCGCGCACCACCACCTCGACCTGGACGCCGGCCTGCGATGCGCGATACAGCGCGTCGATCACCTGCTCGTCGACCAGCGCGTTGGCCTTCAGGCGGATCCGCGCGTCGGCGCCGTCCGCCGCGGCCGCGACCTCCCGCTCGATCCGTTCGATGATCCCTCTGCGCACACCGTAGGGGGCCACCAACAGATTGCGGTAGCTGACCTTGCGTGAGTAACCCGTCAGCGAGTTGAACAGGTCGGTCAGGTCGGCGCCGATATCGGGCGAGGCGGTCAGCAGGCCCACATCTTCGTACAGCCGTGCAGTTTTGGGGTTGTAGTTGCCGGTGCCGATGTGGCAGTACCGGCGAATGGTGGAGCCCTCGCGGCGCACCACCAGACACGTCTTGCAGTGCGTCTTGAGTCCGATCAGTCCGTAGACCACGTGCACGCCGGCCTTTTCCAGCTGGCGTGCCCACTTGATGTTCGCCTGCTCGTCGAAGCGTGCCTTGATCTCCACCAGCGCCACCACCTGCTTGCCCGCTTCGGCGGCGTCGATCAGTGCGTTGACGATGGGGGAGTCGCCGGAGGTCCGGTACAAGGTCTGTTTGATGGCAAGCACGTTCGGGTCGGCGGCGGCCTGCTCGATGAAGCGCTGCACGGTGGTGGAGAACGAGTCGTACGGATGATGAACCAGGACATCACCATCGCGCAGTGTCGAAAAGATGCTCTTCGGTGTTTCCCGTTCGCCGAATGCCGGCGGGGTGGCGGGCACAAAAGTACGGTCTTTGAGCGCCGGGCGGTCCACTCCGTAGATCTGCCACAGTGAGGACAGGTCGAGCAGGCCCGGCACCTCGATCACGTCACCGGGATCCACATCCAGTTCGCGCAGCAGCAATTCGAGCATGTGCTCGGTCATGTCATCGGCGACCTCGAGGCGCACCGGTGTGCCGAACCGCCGCCGCGCCAGTTCGCGTTCGAGGGCTTTGAGCAGATCCTCGTCGCGGTCCTCTTCGACCTCGAAATCGGCGTTGCGCGTGATGCGGAAAGCGTGGTGCTCGACGATTTCCAAGCCCGGGAACAACACCGTGAGGAAGGCCGCGATGAGTTCCTCCATCGGCAGGAAGCGCACGGTGCTCTTACCACCGTTGCCGTCGCCGTCGCGGCCCGGCAGTTCGACAAACCTGTCGACGTTGTCGGGAACCTTGATGCGGGCGAAATGCTGTGTCTTGTCCTCGGGTTGGCGCACCGTGATGGCCAGGTTGAGGCTCAGACCGCTGACGAAGGGGAACGGGTGCGCAGGGTCCACCGCCAGAGGCGTCAGGACCGGGAACACCTGTTCGTGGAAGTAGGTCGACAGCCGGGCGCGCTCGTCTTCGTCGAGATCGGCCCACGTGACGACGACGATGCCTTCCTCGGCCAACGCCGGACGGACACCATCGAGGAACACCCTGGCGTGCCTGCTGGCTATCTGCTGGGTGCGTTCGCCGATACGGCGCAACTGCTCCCTGGGGGACAGGCCGTCCGCCGAACGCACCGACAGGCCCATCTCGTCCCGGCGCTTGAGTCCGGCGACGCGCACCATGTAGAACTCGTCGAGATTGGACGCGAAAATGGCCAGGAACTTCGCGCGTTCCAGCAGTGGCAGCGAGGGGTCGGCGGCCAGCGCGAGGACACGGGCGTTGAAGTCCAGCCAGCTCAGCTCACGATTGAGGTAACGGTCCTCGGGTAGTGCGTTGTCGGAGTCCGCGGGGGTGGCCGCTGGGGGCGACTCCGGCGTGGAATTACCACCTGACCAGGCGTCGGTGGAGTCGGTCAACTGCGTGGAGTCGGTCACGGCTTAGATCATTCCTCATGGTCGTCGTGGTCGCTAGCATCGGCCGACGACGTGAGCAGTGGCGGCGTCGGTGGCCGGTCCCAGACCGAGCCGCTGCGCGGCGCACAGATCGTCGGCGGTGTCGATATCGCAACGCAGCCCCGGCCACGCCCCGGTGAGCTCAATCGCTCCTGAATTCCTGTGTAGCGCAGCAGAATTGGTTCCCAGGTGGGGATCGAGGGGCACTCCGAAGGCGAACATCGCGGCGGTGCCGCCGCCGTGGTGGTCGGCCACAAAACTCCGGGGGTAGTGCCGCGCTCCCTCGATGGCCTCTGCGAGTTCGTGTGGGCGCAGGGCGGGTAGATCTCCTTGCAGCACAACGATGTTCGCTGTGCTGCGGGAGACGGTTCGCTCGGCAGCCCGGATGGCGTTGTTCAGCGGATCGGGATGGCCGGCCGGGGTGGGGTCATCGAGCACCAGGGCCCCGAGGCGGGCCGCCGCCGTCGCCGCCGCCTCGTCTGGGGTCACCACGGTGATGGACGCCACCGTGGACACCTGCTGGGCCGCGGAGATGGTGTCCAGCAGCATTGCCAACACGAGTTGCGCGCGTGCTTCCGCCGACAGCACCGGCGCCAACCGGGTCTTGGCGGCACTGAGCCGTTTGACCGCGATCACCAGCCCGGCGTGCACCGGGGTGGACGACTGCGTGCTACTCATGGCTCCATCCTGCCAGCTGGCTAGGCTGACACCTGACTTCAAGGGGGTGCGCGACGATATGAGCGCCACGGTGGGCACCGCGACGGTGATGGGCGCAGGCGCGTGGGGCACGGCGCTGGCCAAGGTGCTGGCCGATGCGGGCAGCGACGTGCGGTTGTGGGCGCGTCGGGAGGCCATCGCCGACGAGATCAACCGTGACCGTCGCAACACCGACTACCTGGGTGACGTCGTGTTGCCGGCCCGTATTCGGGCCACCACCGATCCGGTGGACGCACTGCGGGGTGTCACCACGGTTCTGCTGGCGACGCCATCTCAGCAGTTGCGCGCCAACCTGGCCGACTGGACCCCGGCGCTGGAGCCGGGCGTCACCCTGGTCAGCACCGCCAAAGGCATCGAACTCGGCACGTTG
Source organism: Mycobacterium sp. MS1601 (assembly GCF_001984215.1). NCBI lineage: Bacteria > Bacillati > Actinomycetota > Actinomycetes > Mycobacteriales > Mycobacteriaceae > Mycobacterium > Mycobacterium sp. MS1601. Next base: position 6,403,840 of record NZ_CP019420.1, on the reverse strand, counting down.
ATGCGGATGAGTCAGGTGATCAGCCAGGTCAGCGGCGTCGATGACAATCAAGTCGCCGTCCTGTCGGGGCCCAACCTGGCCGCCGAGGTGGCGGCCGAACAACCGGCGGCCACCGTCATCGCCTGTCGGGATTCCGGACGCGCCGTGACCTTGCAGCGCAGTCTGAACACCGGGTACTTCCGGCCGTACACCAACTCCGATGTCATCGGCACCGAGATCGGTGGTGCCTGCAAGAATGTCATCGCCCTGGCCTGCGGGATGGCTGCCGGGGTGGGGCTGGGGGAAAACACCGCCGCAGCCATCATCACCCGCGGGCTGGCCGAGATCATGCGGCTGGGGATCGCGTTGGGAGCCAAGAGTGCGACGCTGGCCGGGCTGGCCGGAGTCGGTGACCTGGTGGCCACCTGCTCGTCGCCGCGATCCCGCAACCGTGCGTTCGGTGAGCGGCTGGGGCAGGGCCAGACGTTGGAGCAGGCTCAGCTGGGCGGCGGCGGGCATGTCGCCGAGGGCGTGACATCGTGCCAATCGGTACTGGCGCTGGCGTCCAGTTACGACGTGGAGATGCCGCTGACCGACGCCGTGCACCGTGTGTGCCACCGCGGGCTGTCGGTGTTCGAAGCCGTGGCGCTGCTGCTGGGACGCAGTACGAAACCGGAGTGACGGGCATGGACGAGAGACTCGGGGCATCGACGCGAAGCGTGAAAGCGGTCAGCTCACAAGCTGTTCCGGGACAGCCGGTACCACCGCAACCGGTGTCGGCGGCCACCTATCACCTGGCCCAGGAGGGCGGCGAAGGCCTGGATTTCTACGGCCGTGCCACCAATCCCACCTGGCGGCAGACGGAGGTGGCGATAGCACAGCTGGAGAATGCCGCGGCAGCCTTGGTGTTCGGCTCGGGGATGGCGGCGGTGACCGCCGCGCTGCGGGTGCTCAGCCGGCCGGGTTCAGTGGTGGTGGTGCCGGGCGACGGCTACTACCAGGTGCGGACATATGCAGCTGAATACCTTGCGCCCCTTGGTGTTACGGTGCGTGAGGCCAGCTGCGCACAAATGTACGAGGCGGCTGCTGACGCAGACGTGGTGATGGCTGAGACACCGGCCAACCCCGGCCTCGACGTGGTGGACCTACGCCGCCTGGCTCAGGTGTGCCGCAGCAGCGGGGCTCGCTTGGTGGTCGACAACACCACCGCCACCCCGCTGGGGCAACAGCCGCTGGCGCTGGGTGCAGACCTGGTGGTGGCCAGCGCCACCAAAGCCCTGTCGGGCCACAGTGATCTGCTGGCCGGCTACGTCGCAGGCGACGATGCCGAATTGATGGCCGCGGTGGAACGTGAACGGCTGCTCGCCGGACCCATCCTGGGCTCGTTCGAGGCGTGGCTGTTGCTGCGCAGCCTGGGCAGTGCCGGACTGCGGATCGACCGGCAGTGCACCACCGCCCTGGCACTGGCGACCATGCTGTCGAGCCACCCGGCTGTGACCTCGGTCCGCTATCCCGGACTGCCCACCGATCCCGCATACGCCGTCGCGGCAACGCAGATGGCCCGCTTCGGCGGGCTGGTGTCGGTGCAACTGGCCGACGCCGAGGCCGTGCACCGGTTGGTTGAGCGCAGCGAGCTGGCGGTGGCCGCGACCAGCTTCGGCGGCATCCACACTTCGGTGGATCGCCGGGCCCGCTGGGGTGACCCGGTGAGCGATGGCTTCGCCCGGATCTCGCTGGGCATCGAGGACACCGACGATGTGCTGAGTGATGTCGAGCGTGCGCTCGCTTGACGTCTCGGATCGCTGCGTGAGGGGCAGGGACGGTAGCCTCTCTAGGTTGTGACTGCTCCCTCCCAACCTCCGGGCCGCATCCGCGTCGCCGTCGTCTTCGGCGGACGGAGCAGTGAACACGCCATCTCCTGCGTCTCCGCGGGCAGCATCCTGCGGAATCTGGACCCCGAGCGTTTCGAGGCGGTGCCGGTGGGCATCACCCCGGATGGTGGCTGGGTCCTCAGTTCGGCCACCCCGGCCAGCCTGGCGATCGCCGACGGCAAGCTGCCCGCCGTCACCGACGGATCCGGCGAGGCGTTGACGCTGACCACCAGTCCGCAACGCAGCGGCGAACTGGTGTCCCTCGGCAAGGGCGCCGGTGAGGTCCTGGCTGCCGTCGACGTGGTGTTCCCGGTGCTGCACGGCCCGTACGGCGAGGACGGCACCATCCAAGGACTGCTGGAACTTGCCGGCGTGCCCTATGTCGGTGCCGGTGTGCTGGCCAGCGCCGCGGGCATGGACAAGGAGTTCACCAAGAAGCTGTTGGCGGCCGAGGGCCTGCCGATCGGTGACCAGGTGGTGCTGCGGCCGCGGCAGGAGACGCTGGAACCCGAGCAGCGCGAGCGTCTCGGTCTGCCGGTGTTCGTCAAGCCTGCGCGTGGCGGTTCGTCGATCGGGGTCAGCAGGGTGGCGTCGTGGGACCAGCTGGATGCCGCCATCGCCGAGGCCCGTCGGCACGATCCGAAGGTGATCGTTGAGGCCGCGGTGCTGGGGCGTGAACTCGAGGTCGGCGTGCTCGAACTTCCCGACGGCCGCCTCGAGGCCAGCACCGTCGGTGAGATCCGGGTGGCCGGGGTGCGCGGCCGTGAGGACGGGTTCTACGACTTCGCCACCAAGTACCTCGACGATGCCGCCGAACTCGACGTGCCCGCCAAGATCGACGACGACGTGGCCGACGAGATCCGCCAGTTGGCCATCCGCGCCTTCCAGGCCATCGACTGTCAGGGGCTGGCGCGGGTGGATTTCTTCCTCACCGACACCGGTCCGGTGCTCAACGAGATCAACACCATGCCCGGATTCACCACCATCTCCATGTATCCGCGGATGTGGGCGGCCAGCGGCGTCGACTACCCGACGCTGTTGTCGGCGATGGTGGAGACGGCACTGGCCCGGGGAACCGGGCTGCGTTGAGCCCCAGCCCGGTCGACGATGCGGCAACGGTGGGGGTCACCCCAGTGGAGCCGGGGGCGAGCCGGGCTGCCTTGGTTCTCAGCGCGGCGGGCCCGGGTCCAGTTCGCTTGCGGGCAGGGTCTTCTCGATGGCACGCGAGATCTCCTGGATGGGTGTGGGTCCTGAACCGCTGGGCAGGGTCAGCGCCACGTATACCGGGCGGTCGACGGCGAACCAACTGGTGAGGGTGCCCGAGGGATCGTCGACCCGGAACCACTGCACGGCGTCGACCAGTTGCAGGGGCGCGCCCACCACGAAGTCCACGGGCCGGTCCAGGCCGCAGCGCAGGATCACCGGCTCGCCGCCGGGTTCGGACTGCCAGGCCGCGGCGCCGGGCGGGACGGGCTCGACGGCTTGCGCCCGGTGGTACTCGCCGAGCGCGTCCGGCAACACCTCGAGCAGCCGGGTGCAGTCCGGGCCGTCGGCCGCCGGGGCGGGTGCCGCCGCGATGGCGACGGGCGTGGGTTCGGGGGTGCGGGTGGCGGCGACGGCCAACACGCCGCCTGTGGCTGCCACCGCGACCGCCAGAGCCGTGACGAGGACAGCCCGCGGTGGACCGTCGCGGTCGATATCCGGCATCAGATCAGTGTGCAACCTCGGCGATCGGACAGGTCAGGGTGCGGGTGATGCCCTCGACCTGCTGGACGGCCGTGACGGTGCCACGGATGTCGGGCGCACCCACCCGGACGATCACGTCGTAGGGGCCGGTGACGTATTCCGACGACAGCACACCGGGAAGGGCGCCGACCTGCTTGGCGACCACTTCGGCGCGGCCCACCTCGGTCTGGATCAGCATGAACGCCTCGGCCACCGGTGTAATCTCCCTGTCTCGATGTCGACTCAACCTACCGCAGGTCGAGCGTGTGTTCAGGTCAGGAGGCCGCGCAGCAGTGGGTGATGAGGACGGGCCGACGTTGGCGGAGCTCGGCGAGTTCGCGGTCATCGAGCGGCTCACCGCAGGACGCTCATACCCCGCCAGTGTCCAGTTGGGCCCAGGCGATGACGCCGCGGTGCTCGCGGTGCCCGACGGTCGCGTGGTGGTCTCCACCGACATGCTGGTGGAGGGCCGGCATTTTCGTCTCGACTGGTCCACCCCCTACGACGTGGGGCGCAAAGCCATCGCGCAGAACGCCGCCGACGTCGAGGCCATGGGTGCGACGGCCACGGGTTTTGTCGTGGGTCTTGGCGCGCCCGCCCACGCTCCGGCGCGGGACGCCCTGGCACTGGCCGACGGGATGTGGGCCGAAGCCGGGTTGGCCGGCGGCCCGCTCATCGGCGGTGATCTGGTGTCCAGCCCGCACTGGGTGGTGTCGGTGACGGTGTTCGGTGATCTCGGCGGGCGAGCCCCGGTGACCCGGACCGGCGCGCGCCCGGGCGCCATGGTGGCCGTCGTCGGCGACCTCGGTGTCTCGGCCGCCGGTCACGCGATGTGGGCAGCGGGTGTCGACGACTTCGCCGAGTTCCGCAGTCGCCACCTTTCACCGGTGCCGCCGTACGGCCAGGGCGTCGTGGCGGCCGCGGCGGGAGCCACCGCGATGACGGACACCTCCGACGGCCTGGTGGCAGACCTGCGCCACATCGCCCAGGGGTCGAAAGTCGACATCGACCTCTCGACGGAGGCGCTGCGCGCGGAATGGTCGATCCTGGGGCCCGCTGCCGGGGAGGTGGGTATCCACCCTCGCGACTGGGTGCTCGGCGGCGGCGAGGATCACGCGCTGGTGGCGTGTTTCCCCGCCGAGGTGCCCGCGGGTTGGCGTGTGATCGGCAGAGTGCTCGACGGTGACGGCCGCGTGCTGCTGGACGGACAGGACTGGGCCGGCCCGGCGGGGTGGGAGTCCTTCGGCGGCGGTTAACCAGCCCAGTAGGGTGTCGGCGTGACGGCGCGGCCTTTGAGTGAACTGGTGGACGACGGCTGGGCGCAAGCTCTGGCCCCGGTGGCCGCGCAGGTCACGCAGATGGGGGAGTTCCTGCGCGCCGAATTGGCGGAGGGCCGCGGATATCTACCGGCAGGTCCGAACGTGCTGCGGGCGTTCACGTTTCCGTTCGAATCCGTGCGGGTGCTCATCGTGGGACAGGACCCGTACCCGACACCGGGACATGCGATCGGTCTGAGCTTCTCGGTGGCCCCCGATGTGCGCCCGCTGCCACGCAGCCTGTCCAACATCTTCACCGAGTACAGCGCCGACCTCGGCTTTCCGGCTCCGTCGTCCGGTGACCTGACGCCGTGGTCACAGCAGGGCGTGATGCTGCTCAACCGGGTGCTGACGGTGCGCCCCGGGACACCGGCCTCCCACCGAGGCAAAGGCTGGGAGGCTGTCACCGAGTGTGCGATCACGGCGCTGGTGCAACGTCCCACGCCGTTGGTGGCGATCCTGTGGGGGCGGGACGCGTCGACCTTGAAGCCGATGCTGGGCCCTAACTGTATGGCCATCGAGTCCCCGCACCCGTCGCCGCTGTCGGCGTCGCGGGGCTTCTTCGGCTCACGCCCCTTCAGCCGTGCCAACGCACTGTTGGCCGAGATGGGTGCCGAGCCGATCGACTGGCGGCTTCCGTGAGGGCCACGCACTCCCCGGGCGGCTCGGTACTGGCGGGTGGGGCGGATACCACAAAGGCGCTGCACCCGGACATGGGTGCAGCGCCTTTGCAGATAGCGTCTTAGGAACCGTCTTCCTCGTCACCGCCACCCGTCTCGTTCGGGTAGTAGTCCGGAACGGGCACGATGGTCGTGGTGGTCGGAGTCAGCGTGGGGGCCGGCTCCGGACCGGGGCTCGGGGTGGGCTCTGCCGACGCAACTCCGACGGTGACCACCGTGGCGGCGGCCGCGGCGAAGCCGGCAGCAGTCAGAGCAATGGTGCGGGGAGTGAACTTGTGTGCGGTCATGCCACTACGGCTACCCCGCAAACAAATTCAACTAACCCGGCTAACTGGGAATCTTTCTTCCCAGCTAAGCGTTTAGCCCTGCTTGATGACCTTGCCGGCCTTGATGCACGACGTGCAGGCGTTGATGCGCTTCTTGTTGCCGCCGGGACGGGTCACGGCGTTCACGCTCTGGACGTTCGGATCCCAGCGACGGCTGGTCCGGCGATGGGAGTGCGAAACCGACTTGCCGAAGCCGGGGCCTTTCCCGCAGATATCGCATACGGCAGCCATGTAGAACTCCTCATCCGAAACTCGATTACTGGATCACACACAATGACGGGCCAACGACCGCTGGTGCGGGTGACCCGACAACCTGAACAGAATACCGGCCGGTGCGGTGAACACCAAAACGCTGTCCACAACCCCGGCGCGCGGGAAGTTCGGCAGAAGCTGTCGTCGCCACTGACTAGGCTGGCGCCGCACAGGATGGCGGGTAGTGGGAGGTCTGAGCATGGCGGATCGTCGCCTCGACGGCCCGGCCCTGCTGTCGTGGGCACACGCGTGTGTCGGGGATCTGATCACGCACACCGACGAGATCAACCGCCTCAACGTGTTTCCCGTCGCCGATGCCGATACCGGCACCAACATGCTGTTCACCATGCGGTCGGCTCTTGCCGAGGCCTCCGCGGCCGAAGCGGGAGCGGGGCCCGCGGACATCGCTTCACGACTGGCCCGTGGCGCACTGCACGGGGCCAGGGGTAACTCGGGGATGCTGTTGTCCCAGATCCTGCGCGGCCTCGCCGAGGTGACCGCTACCGACGCGGCCGAGGTCGACGGCACCACCATGGCCTCGGCGCTGCGGCACGCGGAGGGGCTGATGGTGTCCGCGCTGGGCGGTGAGGTGGTGCCGGGCACCATCGTCTCGGTGCTGCAGGCCGCCGCTGCCGCCGCCGAGCACGGCACGGCTGCCGGCGGTCCCCTGGGTGATGTGGTGGCGGCAGCCGGTGATGCCGCGGTGGTGGCCCTGGAGAAGACCCCCGACCAGCTGTCGGTCCTGGCCGAGGCCGGCGTCGTGGATTCCGGTGGCCGCGGACTGGTGGTACTCCTCGACGCCCTACGGGCCACCGTCACGGGGTACACGCCGGTGCGTCCGGCCTACGAACCGCGGCCTGCGGCCAGATCGGCGGCGGTGGTGGCGCCGCCACCCGCGCAGTTCGAGGTGATGTATCTGCTCGCCGGCTGTGCGGGAGCCGCGGTCGACGGGTTGCGGGGGCGCCTGGAGGCCCTTGGTGATTCCGTGGCCCTGGCCGAAGCACTGCCTGAGGGCGGATTGTCCGTGCACGTCCACACCGACGACGCGGGAGCCGCCGTCGAAGCAGGTCTGGTCTACGGCACGCCCAGTCGCATCCAGATCTCGGTGCTCGCCGCCACCGGCAAGTCGGCTCCTGGGGGTTTCACCGCCGAGCGGGCGGTGCTGGCCGTGGTGGACGGTGACGGCGCTGCCGACCTGTTCGCCGGCGAAGGGGCGATGGTGCTGCGCGCCGACACCGCCATCGACGCCCGGCAACTGGTGCGCGCGCTCATCGACACCGGAGCCGCTCAGGTGATGGTGCTGCCCAACGGTTATGTCGCAGCCGAGGAACTGGTGGCCGGCTGCACCGCGGCCATCAGCTGGGGAATCGATGTGGTCCCGGTCCCGGCCGGGTCCATGGTGCACGGATTGGCGGCGTTGGCGGTACATGATCGGACCCGTCGCGCCGTCGACGACGGATACACCATGGCTGCCGCGGCAGGCGCCACCCGATACGGGTCGGTGCGGGCGGCGGCGGAGGCGGCTCTGACGTGGGCGGGGCCGTGCCGGGTGGGCGACGGTCTTGGCATCATCGGCGGCGAAGTGCTTGTGGTTCGTCACGACATCACCTCGGCTGCAAGGGGTTTGATCGATCTGATGCTGGGCGTAGGTGGTGAGTTGGTCACCGTGCTGCTGGGACAGGGCGCCGGACCGGAGATCGGGGCGACGCTGGCCAAGCACGTGCACCTGCACCACCCGGGCACCGAACTCGTCGACTACCAGACCGGGCACTCCGGTGACATCGTGATCATCGGAGTGGAGTAGATGGCGCAACTCGGGGATCCGCTGGATTTTGTCATCGGCAAGAAGGCCGCGGCCAAGCTCGATGAGGTGTTCGGTCTCCGCACGGTCAACGATCTGCTGCGGCACTACCCACGCAAGTACAGCAAGGGCGCCACGGTGCTCGGCGACGACTCTGCCCCGCAGGCAGGTGAGCATGTCACCTTCGTCGACACCGTGAGCAAGGTCGACGTGCGTTTTACCAAGGCGAGGAAGGAGTACATGGTGGTGACGCTGACCGACCGGAACGTGACCGCCACCTTCTTCAACGCCAAGTACCTGAAGAACAGTCTGGTGAAAGGCACCCGACTGATGATCTCGGGGGAGATCGGGTTCTTTCGGGACCAGATGCAGCTCACCCACCCGGCCCACCTGGTGCTCGATGCCCCCACCGGCCGGCTGCGTGGCAGCGCCAACCTCAAAGCCCTTGCCGTCAAAGGGGAGGACGGCGAACTGGACATGTCGGTCTTCGAACGGGAGTTCTTCCCCATCTACCCGGCGAGTGCCAAACTGCAGAGCTGGGACATCTACGCCTGCGTCCGCCAGGTGCTCGAGGTGCTGGATCCGGTGGCCGAGACGTTCCCGGAAGACTATGTGCGCGAGCACAATCTGATGTCGCAGGACGAGGCGCTGCGCGCGATACACCTGAGTGAGAACAGCGAGGAGCGCGCCAGGGCGGTCGAACGGTTGACGTTCGACGAGGCCGTGGGCATGCAGTGGGCACTGGTGGCCAGTCGGTACAGCCAGAAGCGGGAGCCCGGCCCGCCTGCGCCTCCGATCACCGGCGGGATGCGTGACCGCCTGCTCGGCCAGTTGCCTTTCGACCTGACCAAAGGGCAGGTCGACGTGCTGACCACCCTGTCCGACGAACTGTCCGCCGACGTGCCGATGAACCGGATGCTGCAAGGCGAAGTGGGTTCCGGCAAGACCATCGTTTCGGTGCTGGCGATGTTGCAGATGATCGATGCGGGCTACCAGTGTGCGCTGCTGGCTCCAACGGAAGTGCTTGCCACCCAACACGCCCGTGGCATCCGCGAGGTACTCGGCCCCATCGGTACGGCGGGTGAGCTCGGTGGCGATCAGTCCGGCACCCGGGTGGCGCTGTTGACCGGATCCTTGTCGGCGGCCCGCAAGAAGCAGGTTCGTGACGAGATCGCCGCGGGGGAGGCGGGCATCGTCATCGGGACGCACGCCCTGCTGCAGGACACCGTGGAGTTTCACCGCCTCGGGATGGTGGTGGTGGACGAGCAGCATCGCTTCGGTGTCGAGCAACGAGACCTGTTGCGTGCCAAGTCTTCTGCGGGCATCTCGCCACATCTGCTGGTGATGACGGCGACACCCATCCCGCGTACCCTCGCGTTGACGGTCTACGGTGACCTGGAGACGTCCACGCTGCGGGAGCTGCCCCGGGGCCGAAAGCCCATCGACACCAAGACGGTGTTCGTCAATGACAAGCCTGCCTGGCTGGCCCGGGTGTGGGCGCGGATCAGCGAAGAGGTGGCCGAGGGCAGGCAGGCCTACGTGGTGGCCTCGCGTATCGACGACGTGGAGACCGAGGAGAAAGGCCCGCGCCCCATCCCGGTCACCACTCTCTACGAACACCTCAAGGACGGGCCGCTCAAGCACGTGCGGGTGGGACTCATGCACGGCCGCCTCGACCCCATCGAGAAGGACGCCGTGATGACGGCGTTCAAGGCCGGTGACATCGACGTGTTGGTGTCCACCACGGTCATCGAGGTCGGTGTTGATGTCCCCAACGCCACCGTGATGGTGGTGGCCGATGCCGACCGTTTCGGTATCAGCCAGCTACACCAGCTCCGCGGCCGCATCGGCCGGGGCGGTCATGCCAGCCTCTGCCTGCTGATCTCTCAGCTGCCGGAGGGGTCGAGCTCGGGTCAGCGTCTCAAGGCGGTGGCAGCCACCCACGACGGCTTCGAGTTGGCGGAACTGGACCTCGACCAGCGCAGTGAAGGAGATGTGCTGGGCCTCAACCAGTCCGGGCGGTCGTACCACCTGCACTTTCTGTCGCTGCGCGAGCATCGCGAGATCATCGAGGATGCCCGCGCCATGTGTGAGGCGGTCTACGCGAGGATTCCGCATGATCCGGGTCTGGCGTCGCTGGCGGCGTTCTTCACCGAAACCGACCTCATCGAGTTCCTGGAAAAGACATGAAGCGCACCACGCTGGTGTGGCTCGCGCTGGTCGCGGCGCTGTCGGTTACCGTGGCCTACCAAACGGTGTCGACGTCGGCCGAGCGGACCGCAGCCCACGTGGCTGAGGCTGATGTCCCGACGGTAGCGCCGGGTGTGGATGTTCTGGCCGGGGTGTCCGAAGTGCCGGCACGGATCCGTAGCGGTGACTACCGGCGAGCAGCCTTTGGTGAGGCGTGGACCGACGACAACTCGGCTCCCGGCGGGCGCAACGGTTGTGACACCCGCAACGACATCCTCGACCGTGACCTGATCGACAAGACCTACGTCGCGATCAGTCGCTGCCCCACCGCGGTCGCTACCGGCGTGCTGCGGGATCCCTACACCAGCAAGACGATTCCCTTCGTCCGTGGAGCTCAGACCGGTGATGCCGTTCAAATCGAGCACATCGTGCCGTTGGCGTATGCCTGGGACCAGGGTGCCCGGAACTGGACTGACGAGATGAGGGTCAGATTCGCCAACGACCCCGCCAACCTCGTCGCGGTTGATGGACCGACAAATCAAGACAAAGGTGACGCCGAGCCCGCGTTCTGGATGCCGCCGAATGCGGCGTTCCACTGTCAGTACGCGGTGCAGTTCATTGCCGTGATGCGGGGTTATGGGCTGCCTATCGATGCGCCCTCACTGCCAGTGTTACGGGATGCCACAGCGACCTGTCCGAACTGACACCAAGGACGATGAAGGTATCGCTGATCGGTTACGCACAAGTCGTGGTGGGTGATTGTGTAGTGCCGGACTGTTCACCGCGTCAGTGAAATCACAGCGTCGAAAAGACTCTCTGCGCAGCGTGAGGCGCACAAGCGCCGCCGGACCTGCGCGGTGGATGCCGCCCGATGCGGCGTTGCACTGCAGAAGGCAGTGGTCACCTGTCCGAAGGGATGAGCGCAGCGGTTGCCCGGCCACCGCTGATCTGCAAATCTTCCAAGACCACCCGACGACAGCGCCGCCGTCCGGATCACCTGCTCCGGAGGCTCGCCATGACGTCGACACTGAATGCCCACCCCGTCAATGACGCCTTGCTGGACCGGGCCCGCAGGGTGATCCCGAACGGCATGTACGGCCACCAGCTTGCCACCGGATTATGGCCTGGCGCACCACAATACATCGCGCGGACAGCCGGCTCGAGGCTCTGGGACGCCGACGGCCACGAGTACATCGACCTGCTGTGCTCGTGGGGGCCGATCATCCACGGCTATCAGCACCCCCGCGTCGAAGAGGCCGTCACCCGGCAGCGAGAACTGTGCGACACCGCCAACGGGCCCACCGAACACATGGTGACGCTCGCCGAGAAACTGGTGTCGGTGGTGGAGCACGCTGACTGGGCGATGTTCGCCAAGAACGGCTCCGACGTCACGACGCTGTGTCTGACCATTGCCCGGGCGCACACCGGGCGGTCGGTGATCCTGGTCGAGGAGGGTACCTATCACGGGGCGCTGCCCTGGTGTAATCCCGACAAGACAGGAGTGCTGCCCTCCGACCGTGCGGGTCTGGCCTACTACACCTACAACGACCTGGCCGGTGTCGAGAAGCTGGCGGCCGAGCACAGCGGCGATCTTGCCGGCATCATCGTGGCACCGTTTCGGCACGACCCCGCAGGGTCGGATCTCGAGATGGTGGATCCTGCGTTTGCGCAAGGACTTCGGCGGATCTGCGACGAGAACAACGCGGTGCTGATCCTCGATGAGGTGCGCACCGGGTTCCGAATGTCGTTCGGAGGCAGCTGGGAGCAGTACGGGGTGCGGCCCGACCTCTCGTCGTGGAGCAAGGCGATCGGCAACGGCTATCCCGTCGCGGCGGTGCTGGGCGCACAAGCCCTGCGGGAGTCGGCCGGCTCGTTTTTCGTCACCGGGACCTTCTGGTTCTCCGCGGTTCCCATGGTGGCCGCACTGGCCACCATCAACCTGCTGGACGAGGTCGACGGGGTGACGCAGATGTTCACCCGTGGCCAACAGTTGGTCGACGGCCTACATGAGCAGGCCGTCGCACACGGGCTGCCGGTGACGCTGACCGGGCCGGTCACGATGCCGTACCTGTCGTTTGCGGGGGAGTCCGACCACGAGGTGACCCTGGCGTGGACGGCCGAATGTGCAGCGCGTGGAGTGTTCGTGCACCCCAAACACAACTGGTTCATCTCGACCGCACTCACCGAGGCCGACGTCGACGAGGTGCTGGTGGCCACCGACGGCGCGTTCGCCGAGGTGGCCAAGCGCTTCTACTAAGGACCGGTGTAGGTCATCGGGTCCGGGCGGAACCGGGTGCCCTCATCCAGGCCGTTGAGTGTCTCCATGTCGGCGGCGCTGAGCTCGAAACCGAAGACGTCGAGGTTCTCGGAGATCCGCTCGGCCGACGAGGAGCGTGGGATCACCACATTGCCCAGCTGCAGGTTCCAGCGGATCAGAACCTGTGCGGGCGACTTGCCGTAGGACGCCGCGATGGTGGTGACCGCGGGGTTCTGCAGCACCTTGCCGATGCCCAGCGGGCTGTAGGCCTCGGTGACGATGCCGTGGTCGGCATTGACGGCGCGCAGTGCCGACTGGTTGAGCAGCGGGTGCAGCTCGATCTGGTTCACCGCAGGGGTGAAGAACGTCAGGTCGATGATGTCGGAGAGGTGCTCGGCGGTGAAGTTGCACACGCCGATGGACTTGGCCAGGCCGTCGGCCTGCGATCGCATCATGCCGCCGAAGCTGTCGATGTACTTGCCGCCCTCGGCGTAAGGCCAGTGGATCAGGTACAGGTCGACGTACTCCATGCCCAGGCGCTCGAGACTTGCCTTGATGGCGTCCTGTGAGGACTGGAAACCCTGGTCGGCCACCGCCAGCTTGGTGGTCACGAACACCTCGGCGCGCGGGATGCCGGAGGCGGCGATCGCGCGCCCCACTGCCGCTTCGTTCCCGTAGACCGCGGCGGTGTCGATCAGGCGGTATCCGAGTTCGAGCGCGGTGGACACCGCGTGCTCGGTCTCGGCATCCCCGAGCTCGCCGACGCCCAAGCCGAGCGCCGGCATGGTGTTCTCGTCGTTGAGTCCGATCGATGGAACGGTCCCCGACTGGCCGGTCAACGTCATCTCACCTACCTGTTTGAAGTCAGATTTTCCTGGTCCACGATATTCCCCCGCCGTATTGCGACCTAATTCAACACACACTCGGGTGATCTGGGTCATGCAATACCGTCAACCCCATGAGCCGTAGAAGGTTGCCGACGCCAGTGCTGCGAGCCAGCACCCGCGTCTCGCCCGCTCTGTTCTCAGTGCTGCCGTCTCCGATGATCCGACTGCTCAACGGTGTGCGCAGTGTGGTGATCGACGGCAACACCTTGGATCCGACTCTGCAGTTGTTCCTCGGCGCCCTGCGCTTGTCCGGAGTCACAGGCATGGTGTCCGACGACGACGTGGCCCTGAGCCGCACATTGATGCACGACGTCTGCACTGCTCTCGGCGGTCCGGTGCGCCAGGCGCGGGTTGACGACCTCGTTGCTCCCGGCCCCGCCGGCCCTGTCACCATCCGCCGTTACCGCGCCGACGATTCCGCGCCCGCGCTGGTGTACTTCCACGGAGGCGGGTTTGCGCTGGGCGATCTGGACGGTTACGACACGGTGTGCCGCCGGATCTGCCGAGACGCCGGCGCCCAGGTGTTCTCCGTGGACTACCGGCTGGCACCCGAGCATCCGGCGCCCGCCGCGGTCGACGACTGTTGTGCGGCTTACGCCTGGGTCGTCGCGCATGCCGATGAACTCGGGCTCGACGGCGGCGTCGCGGTGGCGGGGGACAGTGCCGGGGGCGCGCTGGCGGCGGGTGTCGCGCAGTGGGCAGCCGGGTCCGACGTTCCGGCGCCGTCGCTGCAGTTCCTCATCTACCCGGTCGCCGATCTGGGCGCCCACACCCGGTCGCGGACGTTGTTCGCCGACGGCTTCGTGCTGACCGGTCACGACATGGACTTCTTCCGGCATGCCTACCTGGACGGATCGGCGATGGCCGTCACCGACCCGCGGGTGTCACCGCTGCTGGCCGAGGATCTGACCGGTCTGCCACCCGCGCTGGTGGTGACGGCGGGCTTCGATCCGCTGCGCGACGAGGGCGATCAGTACGCGGCGGCGTTGGACGCAGCGGGAGTCCCGGTGGACCTGCGTCGGATGGGATCGATGACGCACGGATTCCTCAACTTCGCCGGCCTGGGGGGCGGAGTCGAACGGAGTGTGGCCGAAATGCTGTCCGCGCTGCGGGCTCACTTGCGCCGGGGTGACACCCGTGCAATCGCGCCGCCGGTACGCTAGAAGCGCCAAACCCGCGAGCGCAAGGATCACCAACCTGTGGCCACCAAACCCAAGAAACCCGCGAAGTATGACCTGAAGGCGGGCGAGCGCAAGCGCAATCTGGCGATCCAGATCGGCCTGACCGCCGTCGTCGTCGTCTTCGCCGTGGCACTCGTGCTCTACATCGTGATGTCCAGCGACAAGCAGTCCGGCGGCCAGGTGCAGGCCGTACGCGTCGCAGCCGCCGACGTGATGACCAACGAGGGCACCAGCGACCCCAAGGCCGTCATCTCGCTCTACGAAGACTTCCAGTGCCCGCACTGCCGCTCCTTCGAGCAGGCCATGGGGCCCACGCTGAAAAAGCTCGTCGACAGTGGTGCCGTCGCCATCGACTACCACATGGTCGCGATCCTGGACACGCCGACGAACAAGAACTACTCGACCCGCTCCGCCAACGCCGCCTACTGCGTCGCGAACGAGGACACCACCCCGATGAAGGACTCGTTCCGTCGGTTCCACGGTGCGCTGTTCGCGCAGCAGCCCCAAGAGGGTTCGCCCGCACCGGACAATGCCTCACTCATAGAGACGGCGCGCCAGGCCGGTGTCGCCGGCGAGGTGGCCGAGTGCATCGACAAGGGCAACTACAACGACATGGTCGACGGCCTGGCCGCTGCGGCTGGGATCAACTCCACCCCGAGCGTGCGGATCAACGGCGAGGACTATCAGTACAGCACCCCTGAAGCCCTGATTGCCAAGGTCGAAGAGATCGTCGGCGACGTTCCCAGCCTCGACGCGGCACCGGCGCCTGCAGCATCGTGACCGCGGCACCGGCAGCAGGCGTGACGCCCGAGACTCCGTCGGAGTCGCAGGCGTCACGCCCGGGCGTCGCAGTGGGCAAGCCCAGCGCACTGTGGATCCTGATCGCAGGCATCATCGGGCTCGCAGCCGCGGCCACGCTGACCATCGAGAAGATCGAGCTGCTGCTCGACCCGACCTATGTACCGTCGTGCAGCCTGAACCCGGTGCTGTCGTGCGGTTCGGTGATGGTGACACCACAGGCCTCGGTGTTCGGCTTCCCGAACATGCTGATCGGCCTGGTCGGGTTCACCGTGGTGATCGTGACGGGTGTGCTGGCAGTGGCCCGGGTTCGGCTGCCGCAGTGGTACTGGGTGGGCTTGGCGCTCGGCAACACTTTCGGTGTCGCCTTCGTGCACTACCTGATCTTCCAGAGCCTCTACCGGATCGGCGCCCTGTGCCCGTACTGCATGGTTGTCTGGACGGTGATGATCCCGCTGTTCGTGGTGTCGGTGTCCATTGCGCTGCGCCCGCTGGGCGGCAATCCCGTGCTTCGGGTGCTGTATCAATGGCGTTGGTCTCTGGTTGCGCTGTGGTTCACCACCGTTGTGCTGATGATCCTGGTCCGGTTCTGGGATTACTGGTCCACGCTGATCTGAGGGTGGATCGGCGGTTTGCGCGCAGTCAGTCCGCGAGTTCGCCCACCCATCTGGTTGTGACTCTTGCCAACATCCGGGTTCACAAAGTTTGCTGATTTGCCAGGGTCGGTTCACAGGATAGTGAACAACCTATTTGTTCAGGCACCTTTCGCTCGCGATACAGCCTCAGGTAGATTGCTGGGGTGTTCTCAAAGGTATTGGTCGCCAATCGTGGTGAGATCGCGATCCGGGCGTTTCGCGCGGCGTATGAGCTGAAGATCGGCACGGTGGCGGTCTACCCGTACGAGGACCGCAACTCGGCGCATCGGCTCAAGGCGGACGAGTCGTATCAGATCGGCGAGGTCGGCCACCCGGTGCGGGCCTACCTGTCGGTCGACGACATCGTTGGCACGGCCGTGGCGGCCGGAGCGGATGCGGTGTATCCGGGGTACGGCTTCATGTCGGAGAACCCGGAGCTGGCTGCGGCGTGTGCGGCGGCGGGCATTACTTTCGTCGGGCCTTCCGCGGAGGTGTTGGAGCTCACGGGTAACAAGTCGCGTGCCATCGCGGCGGCCAAGGCGGCCGGGCTGCCGGTGCTGGCGTCCTCGGCGCCGTCGGCGGATGTCGAGGAGTTGCTGGCGGCGGCCGAGTCCATGGAGTTCCCGGTGTTCGTCAAGGCGGTCGCCGGTGGTGGTGGCCGTGGTATGCGCCGGGTCGCCGAGCCCGCGGCGCTGCGGGAGTCCATCGAAGCCGCCAGTCGTGAGGCGGAGTCGGCGTTCGGGGATCCGACGGTGTTCCTGGAGCAGGCGGTCATCAATCCCCGCCACATCGAGGTGCAGATCCTGGCCGACACCTACGGCAACGTCATCCATCTCTTCGAGCGGGACTGCAGTGTGCAGCGTCGCCACCAGAAGGTCATCGAGCTGGCCCCGGCGCCCAACCTGGACCCGGCGTTGCGGGACAAGATCTGCAGTGATGCTGTGGCATTCGCCAGCCAGATCGGCTACTCGTGTGCCGGCACGGTGGAGTTCCTGCTCGACGAGCGGGGCAATCACGTCTTCATCGAGATGAACCCGCGGATCCAGGTGGAGCACACCGTCACCGAGGAGATCACCGATGTCGACCTGGTCTCCAGCCAGTTGCGGATCGCTGCCGGGGAGTCGCTGGCCGATCTCGGGTTGAGCCAGGACACGATCGTGGCCCACGGCGCGGCGCTGCAGTGCCGCATCACCACCGAGGACCCTGTGAACGGTTTCCGTCCGGACACCGGCCGGATCACCGCCTACCGCTCACCCGGTGGTGCGGGGATCCGCCTCGATGGCGGCACCCAGGTGGGCGCGGAGGTCAGTGCCCACTTCGATTCGATGCTGGTGAAGCTGACGTGCCGGGGCCGGGACTTCTCGACGGCGGTGCGTCGGGCCAGGCGCGCGGTGGCGGAGTTCCGCATTCGTGGCGTCTCGACGAACATCCCGTTCCTGCAGGCGGTTCTGGACGACCCTGACTTTGTGGCGGGTCGGGTGACCACCTCGTTCATCGACCAGCGCCCCGAGCTGTTGACGGCCCGTTCGTCGGCGGACCGCGGCACCAAGATCTTGAACTATCTGGCCGATGTGACGGTGAACAAGCCGCACGGCGAGCGCCCGTCGACGGTGTATCCGCATGACAAGCTGCCCGATCTCGACCTCTCGGTGGCCCCGCGCGCGGGGTCGAAGCAGAAGCTGGTGGAGCTGGGTCCGGTGGGGTTCGCTCAGTGGCTGAAAGACAGCCCTGCCCTGGGTGTCACGGATACGACGTTCCGCGACGCGCATCAGTCGTTGTTGGCGACGCGGTTGCGCTCGACGGGTCTGCTGAAGGTGGCGCCGTATGTGGCGCGGATGATGCCGGAACTGCTGTCGGTGGAGTGCTGGGGTGGCGCCACCTACGATGTGGCGCTGCGCTTCCTCAAGGAAGACCCGTGGGAGCGGTTGGCCGCCCTGCGTGAGGCGTTGCCGAACATCTGCCTGCAGATGCTGTTGCGCGGCCGCAACACCGTGGGCTACACCCCGTATCCGGAGATCGTCACCTCGGCATTCGTGGACGAGGCGGCGGCCACCGGCATCGACATCTTCCGGATCTTCGATGCGCTCAACAACATCGACTCCATGCGCCCGGCGATCGACGCGGTGCGCGCCACCAACACCACCGTCGCCGAGGTGGCGATGTCCTACACCGGTGATCTGTCCAACCCGGCCGAGGACCTCTACACCCTGGACTACTACCTGCGCCTGGCTGAGCAGATCGTCGACGCCGGAGCCCACGTGCTGGCCATCAAGGACATGGCCGGACTGTTGCGTCCACCGGCGGCCGCCACCTTGGTCTCGGCGTTGAAGTCCCGGTTCGATCTGCCGGTGCATGTGCACACCCACGACACCCCCGGTGGGCAGCTGGCCACCTACCTCGCGGCCTGGCAGGCCGGCGCCGATGCCGTGGACGGGGCGGCCGCACCGTTGGCGGGCACCACCAGCCAGCCCGCGCTGAGCTCGATCGTGGCCGCGACCGCGCACACCGACCGCGACACCGGCCTGGACCTGGCCGCGGTGTGTGAGCTCGAGCCGTACTGGGAGGCGCTGCGCAAGGTCTATGCGCCATTCGATGTTGCAGCGAGTGGTCCTCCCTCTCCCACGGGCCGGGTGTACACCCACGAGATCCCGGGCGGGCAGCTGAGCAATCTGCGCCAGCAGGCCATCGCCCTGGGATTCGGGGACCGCTTCGAAGAGATCGAGGCCAATTACGCAGCGGCAGACCGCATTCTGGGCCGGCTGATCAAGGTCACTCCCAGCTCGAAGGTGGTCGGCGACCTCGCGCTGGCCCTCCTCGGTGCCGGTATCTCCGCCGAGGAGTTCGCCGCTGACCCAGCCAAGTACGACATCCCTGACAGTGTGATCGGGTTCCTGCGCGGCGAACTCGGCGAGCCGGCGGGCGGATGGCCGGAACCGTTGCACACCTTGGCTCTTGACGGCCGCGGCCCGGCCAAGCCGGAGACCCCGCTGAGCCTCGAGGACGAGGCGGTTTTGGCCCAGCCCGGCGGCAAACGTCAGGCCACGCTGAATCGGCTGCTGTTTCCTGGCCCCACCAAGGAATTCGAGGCGCACCGCGACACCTACGGCGACACCTCCCAGTTGTCGGCCAACCAGTTCTTCTACGGGCTGCGCCACGGCGACGAACACCGGGTGCAGTTGGAGAAGGGCGTGGAACTGCTGATCGGGTTGGAGGCCATCTCCGACGCCGACGAACGCGGCATGCGCACCGTCATGTGCATCATGAACGGCCAGCTGCGCCCGGTTGTCGTCCGCGACCGCAACATCGCCTCCGAGGTACCCACTGCGGAGAAGGCCGACAAGACCAACCCGGACCAGGTGGCCGCACCGTTCGCCGGTGTCGTCACCGTCACCGTCGCTGTCGGCGACGCGATCGAGGCAGGGCAGACCATCGCCACCATCGAGGCCATGAAGATGGAAGCCGCCATCACCGCCCCCAAGGCCGGCACTGTCGCCCGCATCGCCGTCTCAGCCACCGCCCAAGTCGAAGGCGGTGACCTGCTGGTGGTCGTCAGCTGACCCGCATCATCGCCGGATCCGCCGGCGGCAGACGGCTCACGGTGCCCCGAAGGGCACCAGGCCGACCACCGACCGGGTGCGCGAATCGCTGTTCAACCTGTTGGCGGCGCGGTTGGACTTCACCGGCCTCCATGTTCTGGATCTGTACGCGGGTTCGGGTGCTCTCGGGCTGGAGGCGCTGTCGCGTGGGGCGGCGGGCGTGGTGCTGGTGGAAAGTGATCAGCGCGCCGCATCGGTGATCGCCGCGAACATCACCGCGCTGGGACTGGCGGGTGCCGCGGTGCGCCGCGGCACCGTGGCCGCTGTGGTCGGCGGTTCGGCCACGGCGGCAGCGGATCTGGTGTTCGCCGACCCGCCCTATGACGTGTCCACTGCCGACATCGAGGCCGTGATCGACTCTCTTGATCAGAACGGTTGGGTGACAACAGGTTCGGTGATGGTGGTGGAGCGCGCCAAAGGCAGCGCTCCGGTTTCGTGGCCTGATGGGTGGTCGCCCTGGAAGCCCCGCACCTACGGTGACACCCGGCTCGAGATGGCCGAGCGGACCTAGGCTGTCGGCCAGCGGCTGCTAGCGTCGGGTGCCATGAGCGGCGCCGTGTGTCCAGGTTCCTTCGACCCGATCACGCTAGGCCATCTCGACATCTTCGAACGCGCCGCGGCACAGTTCGACGAAGTGGTGGTGGCTGTATTGGTGAACCCGAACAAGGTGGGCATGTTCACCCTGGAGGAGCGCATCGCCCTGATCGAGGAGTCGACCACCCACCTGCCGAACCTGCGGGTGGAGTCGGGGCAGGGGCTGGTCGTCGACTTCGTGAAGGCCCGGGGCCTGACCGCGATCGTCAAGGGGCTGCGCACCGGCACCGATTTCGAGTACGAGCTGCAGATGGCGCAGATGAACAAGCACGTGGCCGGGGTGGACACCTTCTTCGTCGCCACCACGCCGCAGTACTCGTTCGTCTCGTCGTCACTGGCCAAAGAGGTGGCCACCCTCGGCGGTGACGTCAGCGATCTGCTGCCCGGGCCGGTGAACGCGCGGCTGCGGGCGAAGCTCGGGCGTGACTGAATCCAGCCAATCGGCGACACACCGGAGCGAGCAGCGCAGTCACAGGCGTAACACCAGGCACACTTGTAACAACAACGAGGCCTGGAGGGGTGCGCTGTGTACCGAGTATTTGAAGCGCTCGATGAATTGGGCGCCATTGTCGAAGAGGCCCGCGGCGTCCCGATGACGGCCGGCTGCGTGGTCCCGCGTGGTGATGTGCTCGAACTCATCGACGACATCAAAGACGCGATCCCCGGCGAACTCGACGACGCCCAGGACGTACTGGACGCCCGCGACAACATGCTGCGTGAGGCCAAGCAGCACGCTGACGGCATGGTGTCCTCGGCCACCGCCGAAGCCGACTCCACGCTGGGGCATGCCCGCGGCGAGGCCGACCGCTTGCTGGCCGATGCCAAGTCGCAGGCCGACCGGATGGTCGCCGAGGCCAGGCAGCACTGCGAACGAATGGTCGGCGAAGCCCGCGAGGAGGCGAACCGGTTGGCGGCCAACGCCAAACGTGACTACGAGACCGCGGTGGGCCGGGCCAAGGCCGAGGCCGACCGACTGGTGGAGAGCGGCAACATCTCCTACGAGAAGGCCGTCCAGGAAGGCATCAAGGAGCAGCAGCGCCTGGTGTCGCAGACCGAGGTGGTGCAGTCGGCGCAGGCCGAGGCCGCCCGGTTGATCGACACCGCCCACGCCGAAGCCGACCGGCTGCGCGGCGAATGCGACATCTACGTCGACAGCAAACTTGCCGAGTTCGAGGACTACCTCAACGGGACCTTGCGTTCCGTGGGCCGCGGCAGGCACCAGCTGCGCACCGCTGCCGGCACTCACGACTACGTGCAGCGCTGACGGGTTCATCCGAAGGCGGTTGGAGACCCTCCGCGCCGTAGAATTGCGGTCATGTCTGCAGCGAAGAGGGCGGCGTCTAATACCGCGGCGGCGCATCGACACCCCCCGTCGGTGCTGGTATTCGATATCTCCCGCCTCGGCCGCCGTCCCGGTTCGATGTTGCACGTCGAGCAGACGGTCCCCAGCCCGTCGCGTATCGGCCTCGACCTCATCGCGATCCAGCAAGGTGCCCCGCTGGAGTTGGATCTCGACTTCCAGTCGGTGTCCGAAGGTGTGCTCGTCACCGGCACCGTCGACGCCCCCACCTCCGGTGAGTGCGCGCGGTGCCTGGAGCCGGTGACCGGAACCGTGGCGATAGAGCTCACCGAGTTGTTCGCCTACCCCGACAGCACCACCGAGGCCACCACCGAGGAGGACGAGGTGGGTCACGTGGTCGACGACACGATCGATCTCGAACAGTCCATCGTCGACGCCGTCGGACTGCAGCTCCCGCTCGCACCGCTGTGCGGCCCGGACTGCCCCGGTCTCTGTCAGACCTGCGGCGTGCCGCTGGCCACCGCCGAGCCCGATCACCACCACGACGTCATCGACCCGCGCTGGGCCAAGCTCAGTGAATTCCTGCCCGAGGGCAGTGAGGGTGCTCAGTGACAGAGCCTGACGACCGCCGGCCACTGATCGAGGCGCTGGGCGTGGACCTGGAGCCCGAGCTGCTCACGCTGGCGCTGACCCACCGCAGTTATGCCTACGAACACGGCGGCCTGCCCACCAACGAGCGGCTGGAATTCCTCGGTGACGCGGTGCTGGGACTGACCGTCACCGATGAGCTGTATCACCGCCATCCCGACCGGGCCGAAGGCGATCTGGCCAAGCTGCGGGCCTACATCGTCAACACCCAGGCGCTGGCCAGTGTCGCCCGCGGTCTCACCGACGATGGCCTCGGGCACTACCTGCTATTGGGCCGCGGCGAGATCAACACCGGCGGCGCCGACAAGTCCAGCATCCTGGCCGACGGCACAGAGTCGTTGCTCGGCGCGGTGTATCTACAGCACGGTATCGACACCGCCCGCAAGGTCATCCTGCGGCTGTTCGGTGCACTCCTCGACAGCGCGCCCACCCGTGGAGCCGGCCTGGACTGGAAAACCAGCCTCCAAGAGCTCTGTGCCTCAAGAGGTTTGGGATCGCCGACGTACGGTGTGTCGTCCGTCGGTCCCGATCACGACAAAGAGTTCACCGCCACCGTCATCGTCGCCGACGTCGAGTACGGCGCCGGAACGGGCCGGTCCAAGAAGGAAGCCGAACAGAAGGCGGCAGAACAGGCCTACCAGGCCATCGAGGCCCAAGAACCGGATGCCTGAACTCCCCGAAGTCGAGGTGGTCCGGCGAGGGTTGCAGGCACACGTCGCAGGCAAGGCCATCACCGCCGTTCGGGTGCATCATCCCCGCGCGGTGCGCAGGCACGAGGCGGGCCCCGCGGATCTGACCGCGCGCCTGCTGGACAACCAGATCACCGGAACCGGCAGGCGCGGCAAGTACCTGTGGCTCACGCTCGGCAGCGGAGAAGCGCTGGTGGTGCACCTCGGTATGAGCGGGCAGATGCTGCTGGGGCCGGTCCGTCGCGCCGAGCATCTGCGCATCGCCGCACTGCTGGACGACGGCACCGCTTTGAGTTTCGTCGACCAGCGCACCTTCGGTGGCTGGATGCTGACCGAGCTCACCACCGTCGACGGCACCGAGGTGCCCGACGTGGTCGCCCACATCGCCCGTGATCCGCTGGATCCGCGGTTCGACCGTGATGCTGTGGTGAAAGTGCTGCGCGGCAAGCACTCTGAGATCAAACGCCAGCTGCTGGACCAGACAGTGGTCTCGGGCATCGGCAACATCTACGCCGACGAGGCGCTGTGGCGGTCGAGAGTCAACGGCGCTCGCATCGCCGAGACGCTGACCAAGCCGACGTTGGCGCGCATCCTCGACCACGCAGGCGATGTCATGCGTGACGCGCTGGGCCAGGGAGGCACTTCGTTCGACTCGCTCTACGTCAACGTCAACGGCGAATCGGGCTACTTCGACCGCTCCCTGGACGCCTACGGCCGCGAAGGGCAACCCTGTCGTCGCTGCGGGGCGGTGATGCGCCGGGACAAGTTCATGAACCGGTCGTCGTTCTACTGCCCGAAATGCCAGCCGCGTCCTCGTGGTTGAGGTCGGTACCGGATCTGCGTCGACGAGAAAAGAGACACACATGACCGAACTGTGGGTGGAGCGCACGGGTGGCCGGCGCTACACGGGTAAGAGCTCGCGCGGAGCGGAGGTGCTGATCGGCTCCGAGGACGTCGACGGCGTCTTCACCCCCGGCGAGTTGCTCAAGATCGCGCTGGCCGCGTGCAGTGGGATGTCCAGCGACGTTCCGCTGGCGCGTCGTCTCGGTGACGACTACCAGGCCACCATCAAGGTGTCGGGGCCGCCGGATCGCGAGCAGGAGCGCTACCCGCTGCTGCAGGAGGTGCTCGAGATCGACCTGTCCGGGCTGTCGGAGGCCGAAGCCGAGCGGGTGCGCACCGTGGTCAACCGAGCCATCGACCAGGTGTGCACCGTGGGCCGCACGCTGAAATCCGGGACCGAGGTCACCTTCGAGATCGCCGACAAGAGGCCATGACTTCCGACGACACCACCGACGTCCGGTTGACCGCCTGGGTGCACGGCCACGTCCAGGGGGTGGGTTTTCGCTGGTGGACGCGGTCGCGTGCGCTGGAGCTGGGGCTGACGGGCTACGCCAAGAACCAGGACGACGGCCGCGTGCTGGTGGTGGCCCAGGGCCCCCGAGCCGCCGCGGAACGATTGCTGGCACTGCTGCGCGGTGACCACACGCCCGGCCGGGTGGACACCGTGGTGGCCGACTGGTCGGCGCCAGGTGAGCTGATCCGGGGCTTCAGCGAACGCTGAGGCCTCTGTAGT
Source organism: Mycobacterium sp. MS1601 (assembly GCF_001984215.1). Taxonomy (NCBI): domain Bacteria; kingdom Bacillati; phylum Actinomycetota; class Actinomycetes; order Mycobacteriales; family Mycobacteriaceae; genus Mycobacterium; species Mycobacterium sp. MS1601. The sequence continues at coordinate 6,379,539 of NZ_CP019420.1, read as the reverse complement.
CCGGCCCGCTGTCCCTCTCGTGCCTGAAGCTCGTCGACCGGACTAGAGGTAATCTGGCACGCCATGCACCTGAAGAGTCTGACGTTGAAGGGCTTCAAGTCCTTCGCGTCGCCGACGACTCTGCGTCTGGAACCCGGCATCACCTGCGTGGTCGGGCCCAACGGGTCCGGCAAATCCAACGTTGTCGACGCGCTGACCTGGGTGATGGGGGAGCAGGGCGCCAAGACCCTGCGCGGCGGCAAGATGGAAGACGTCATCTTCGCCGGCACGTCCACTCGGGCGCCGCTGGGTCGCGCCGAGGTCACCCTGACCATCGACAACTCCGATAACGCGCTGCCCATCGAGTACTCCGAGGTGTCGATCACCCGCCGGATGTTCCGCGACGGCGCCGGGGAGTACGAGATCAACGGCAGCAGTTGCCGGCTGATGGACGTCCAGGAATTGTTGTCCGACTCCGGGATCGGCCGCGAGATGCACGTCATCGTCGGTCAGGGCCGGCTCTCGCAGATCCTGGAGTCGCGGCCCGAGGACCGGCGCGCCTTCATCGAGGAAGCCGCGGGCGTCCTCAAGCACCGCAAGCGCAAAGAGAAGGCGGTACGCAAGCTCGACGCCATGGCCGCCAACCTGGCGCGCCTGACCGACCTCACCACCGAACTGCGTCGCCAGCTCAAACCGCTGGGTCGCCAGGCCGAGATGGCGCGCCGGGCGCAGACCATCCAGGCTGATCTGCGTGATGCCCGGCTGCGACTGGCCGCCGACGACCTGGTGCGCCGCCAAGCGGAGTTCGACGGGGTGGGCGGCACCGAGGCCACGCTGCGCCGCGAGCACGAGGAGACCACCGAGCGGCTGGCGGTTGCCACCGACGAGCTCACCGAGCACGAGACGGCCGTCGCAACGCTGACCGAACGGGCTGAGCGCGCCCAGCAGACCTGGTTCCGGCTCTCCGCGCTCGCCGAGCGGGTCAGCGCGACGGTGCGGATCGCCACCGAGCGCACCCAGCTGCTGGAAGCCGAGCCGGTGCACGGCGGTGGGCAGGATCCCGACGAGCTGGACGCCCAGGCCGACGAGGTCGCCGAGTTGGAGCAGCAGTTGCTCGCCGAGTTGGCCGAGACCAGGGCGCGCCTGGAAGCCGCTCGTGAAGAACTCTCCGAAGCCGAATCGGCTGCCGCGGACGCCGAGCGTGCTCATCTGGCCGCGGTTCGGGCCGAAGCCGACCGCCGCGAAGGGCTGGCGCGGTTGGCCGGTCAGGTGGAGACCATGCGGGCCCGGGTCGAATCCACCGACGAGCGGGTGGCCCGGCTGACCGAGGGCATCGAGCAAGCCGGGCAGCGTTTCCAGCAGGCTCAGGCCGAGTTCGAGACGGTGCAGGGCCGCGTCGGTGAACTGGATCAGAGCGAGGTGGGCCTCGACGACCAACACGACCGGACTGTCACGGCGCTGCGGTTGGCTGACGAACGGGTGGCCGAGCTGCAGGCCGCCGAACGCGCCGCCGAACGTCAGGTGGTCTCGTTGCGATCCAGGATCGACGCGCTGGCCGTCGGGCTGGAGCGTCGCGACGGTGCTGCCTGGTTGGTGGAAAACCGCAGTGGTACAGGACTTTTGGGATCCGTTGCCAACCTGATGAAGGTGCACACAGGCTATGAGGTGGCACTCGCGACGGTGCTCGGCGCCGCGGCGGACGCCTTGGCGGCCGAGGATTTCGACGCTGCTCGCTCCGCGGTGGCGGCGCTGAAGGAGGCCGACGGAGGTCGGGCGGCGATCGTGGTGGGGGACTGGCCCGAGCACAACGGCCGACCGGTGGTGGAGTTGCCCGCAGGGGCGCGGTGGGCGCTGGAACTGGTCGACCTGCCCACTCGACTGCGGGGCGCGCTGACGGCGTTGCTGACCGGGGTGGTGGTGGTCGAGGACCTGGGCGCCGCACTGGACGTCGTGTCGCGCAACGGTGACCTGCGCGCGGTGACCCGTGACGGCGATCTGGTGGGCCAGGGCTGGGTGACCGGTGGATCGGATCGCAAACCCAGCACGCTGGAGATCGCCTCGGAAATCGACAAAGCGCGCAATGAATTGGCTACTGCCGAAACGCAAGTCGCTGAACTGACGGCGGCTCTGGCTGGTGCCACCGCCGAGCAGACCGCGCGACAGGACGCTGCCGAGCAAGCCCTGGCCGCCCTCAACGAATCCGATGCGGCGATCTCGCAGATCTATGAACAGCTGGGCCGCCTCGGTGTCGAGGCCCGCAACGCCGAGAACGACTGGCACCGCCAGATCAAACAACGCGAAGAGCTGGAGAGCAGCCGGGCGCAGACCGTCACCGAGCTCACCGAATTGGAGGAGCGGCTGCACGCCGCTCAGGACATCTCGGTGTCGCCGACAGATGAGCCCGTCGACCGGGAGCGTCTGACCGCGGTGGTGGAGACCGTGCGCGCCGCCGAGGTGGAGGCCAGGCTGGCGGTGCGCACCGCCGAGGAGCGCGCGAATGCCGTTCGTGGCCGGGCAGATTCGTTGCGCCGTGCCGCGGCGTCCGAGCGCGAGGCGCGGGTGCGGGCGCAGCGGGCGCGCGCCGCCCGCGAGCATGCGGCCACGATCGCCGCGGCTGTCGGTGAGTCGGGCCGGACGCTGGCACAGCGGCTGGCCGCGGTGGTGACGGTGGCCTCACGCACCCGCGACCAGTTGTCCACCGAACGCCAGCAGCGTGCCGCCGCGATGGCCGCAGCCCGCGACGAGGTGGAGGCGCTGAAGAACCGGATCACCGCCCTGACCGACTCGCTGCACCGCGACGAGGTGGCCAAGGCGCAGGCGGCCCTGCGCGTCGAACAGCTGGAACAGTCGGTGCTCGAACAATTCGGCATGGCGCCAAGCGATCTGGTGGCCGAATACGGGCCGCACACCGGTCTGCCGCCATCTGAGCTGGAGATGGCCGAGTACGAGCAGGCCCGCGAGCGCGGTGAGCAGGTCACCATGCCCGCACCCATGCCGTATGACCGGGACGCCCAGGAACGCCGTGCCAAACGCGCCGAGAAGGAACTGCGCGAGCTCGGCCGGGTGAACCCACTGGCGCTCGAGGAGTTCGCGGCGCTGGAAGAGCGCTACAACTTCCTGTCCACCCAACTCGAGGATGTCAAGGCCGCCCGCAAAGACCTCCTGGACGTGGTGGAGGAGGTGGACAGCCGGATCCTGCAGGTGTTCACCGAGGCCTACGCCGATGTCGAGCGCGAGTTCGAGCAGGTGTTCGCTTCGCTGTTCCCCGGCGGCGAAGGGCGTCTGCTGCTCACCGATCCCAGCGACATGTTGACCACGGGTGTCGAGGTGGAGGCGCGTCCGCCGGGCAAGAAGGTCAAACGGCTGTCGCTGCTGTCCGGCGGTGAGAAATCACTGACCGCGGTGGCGATGCTGGTGGCGATCTTCCGGGCCCGGCCCTCGCCGTTCTACGTCATGGACGAGGTGGAGGCCGCCCTCGACGACGTGAACCTGCGTCGGTTGCTCGGCTTGTTCGAGCAATTGCGGGAGAAGTCGCAGCTGATCGTCATCACCCATCAGAAGCCCACGATGGAGATCGCCGACGCGCTCTACGGCGTCACCATGAAAGGCGACGGCATCACCCAGGTGATCTCGCAGCGGATGCGTGGCCAGGAGCTGGTCAAGACGGGATCGGGCTGACGCCCACCTGGCGCAACTCGGCCACCGTGGCGGCGCCGCAGCCGTGCAGGCACACGCGCAGTTCCTCGATGAACCGGCCCAGCCAGTCGACCACCGCGTCCACCGACTGCACCGCGGGTGCCAGCAGGGGTCGCGCGACGGCCACCGCGCTGGCTCCCATGGCCAAGGCCTTGGCAGCGTCCATGCCGGTACGGATACCGCCCGAAGCGATCACCGGGACCCCGGGCAGCTCGTGCTGCACCTCGAGAAGCGCGTCGGCCGTGGGTACCCCCCACTCGGCCAGCGCCGGGTATCGGATCTCGCCGTAACGAACCAGCTGCTCGACCCTGGCCCAGGACGTCCCACCGGCGCCCGCCACGTCGACAGCGGCGATCCGGCTGCCGCGCAACATCCTGGCGGCACGTCCGCCGATACCGTGGCCCACCTCTTTGACCAGCACCGGATACTCGAACGATGCGATCAAGTCCAGCAGGTGTGGCAGCGACCCCGTGAAATCGGTGTCGCCGCCGGCCTGAAGGGCCTCCTGCAACGGGTTGGTGTGCACCGCCAGGGCGTCCGCGCCCACCCGGGCCATCGCCTTGGACAGGTACGGCACCATCGCAGGACGCAGCTGAGCCAGCCCGATGTTGCCGATCAGCAGAACGTCGGGTGCCACGTCGCGGACGTCGAAACTGGCCGCGGCGGCCTCGTCGTCGATCATGATCCGCTGCGAGCCCAGCATCATGCCCACCCCGCACTGCTGCGCGGCCGCGGCCAGGTTGCGGTTGACGGTCTGCGACAGTTCGGCTCCGCCGGTCATGGCGCCGACGAGCAGCGGTGCGCTCAACGGTGCCTCGAGGAACACGGCCTCCAACTTCACCGTGCACAGGCTGGTCTGGGTGAGCGCGTTGTAGGGCAGCCGGTACCGTTCAAAACCGGTGGTCACCTCGGTGTACTCCACGGCACCGGTGAGGCAGGCGTCGATGTGGCGCAACTTGCGGACGCTGGGTTGCTCGGGCGGCATCGTCACGTGATACCCGCTTTGGGACAATGACCTGGTGTCTGAAGGTCTGTGGATCGCACTCGCGGTCATCGCCGTTCTGCTCGTCACTGCGCTAGTTGTCGGGCTGGTGCGCTATCGACGGCGGCGCATCAGTTTGTCGGCGGCTCCGGACACCACTGAGCAGGTCGACCGGTCGGGTGGTTACACCGCCACATCGGGGATCACGTTCAGTCAGTCGGCCCCACCTGCTCCGGAGCAGGTTCGGCCCGCCGAACGGATCGACACCGACGGGTTACCCACGGTCGGGGACGATGCCACGGTCCCGCGAGACGCTCCCAAGCGATCGATCGCCGACGTACAGCTTCCCGAACCGGGCACCATAACGCCAGCCGAATCGCTGGAAGAGCCTGCACCTGCGCCCGAACCGGAGCCGGTGCCGGAATCGGAGTCCGTGCCGGAACCGGAGCCCGAACGGGCTCCCGTACTGGACACCATCGCGCCTGTCGACGGCCGCCTCGAACGCCTGCGCGGCAGGTTGGCCAAGTCTCAGAACGCCCTCGGCCGCAGCGTCCTGGGGCTGTTGGGCGGCGGCGACCTGGACGAGGACTCGTGGGAGGAGGTCGAGGACACCTTGCTGATCGCCGACCTGGGTCCAGTGGTCACGGCCGCGGTGATGGAGACCCTGCGGGCCAAGCTCGCCTCGTCGGCGGTGCGTACCGACGCCGATGCCCGCCAGGTGCTGCGCGACGCGCTGATCGCCGAGCTGCACCCCGAATTCGACCGCTCGATCAAAGCCCTGCCCCACGCCGACGCGCCCTCGGTGCTGCTGGTCGTGGGCGTCAACGGCACCGGTAAGACCACCACCGTGGGCAAGCTGGCCCGGGTGCTGGTCGCCGACGGCCGCCGCGTGGTGCTCGGCGCCGCCGACACCTTCCGTGCGGCGGCCGCCGATCAGCTGCAGACCTGGGCGTCGCGGGTGGGCGCCGAGGTGGTGCGCGGGCCCGAGGGTGCCGACCCCGCGTCGGTGGCCTTCGACGCGGTGGACAAGGGGATCGAGCGTGGCGCCGACGTCGTGGTCATCGACACCGCCGGCCGGCTGCACAACAAGGTCGGTCTGATGGACGAGCTCGGCAAGGTCAAGAGGGTGGTCGGCAAGCGCGCGGTTGTCGACGAGGTGCTGCTGGTGCTCGACGCCACCATCGGACAGAACGGGCTGGCGCAGGCGCGGGTGTTTGCCGACGTCGTCGACATCACCGGCGTGGTCCTGACCAAGCTGGACGGCACAGCCAAGGGCGGCATCGTCTTCCGCGTGCAGCAGGAACTCGGTGTGCCGGTGAAACTGGTGGGCCTGGGCGAGGGTGCCGACGATCTGGCACCGTTCGAGCCGGGGGCGTTCGTCAACGCTCTGCTGGGCTGAAAACCGGGGCTGCGAGCTTTACAGTCTCGCATTTTCGCGTCAATTTCGCTGGCCGGCAACGTCGAAACACGAGCGTAACGCTTACGGCGTGTGCGTTCACTTGGCGGAAACACAACAGAATCACCGATGAAACCACGGCAAAAGAACCTTCTCTGCGAGGCCGATCCGGAATCGGCGCACTCTCCAAGGAGGTTCACACAAAGTGGTCTTAGCCTTACCCGACGAAGCCTTTCTGCCCTTCGGGCCGGATGGTCTGAGCGCCGGCGACACCGCCTGGGTTCTCACTTCTGCCGCCCTGGTTCTCTTCATGACCCCGGGCCTGGCGTTCTTCTACGGCGGCCTGTCGCGCCAGAAGTCCGTCCTCAACATGATGATGATGTCGTTCGGCTCCATGGGTGTCGTCAGCGTCATCTACGTGCTGTGGGGATACTCGATGTCCTTCTCCTCCGGCCACACCGGTGAGAGCGACATCCTGGGTATCTTCGACAACCCCTTCTCGCTGTTCGGCCTGACCCAACTGGTCGAGTCGCGCGAGGTCGACGGGGTCAGCACTTACGTGCTGGGCGGTTTCGGCACCGTGCCCGCCATCGTCTGGGTGGCATTCCAGCTGACGTTCGCCGTCATCACCGTCGCTCTGATCAGCGGCGCGGTCGCCGAGCGGATGAAGTTCGGCACCTGGCTGGTGTTCGGCGGCATCTGGGTGACGCTGGTGTACTTCCCGCTGGCCCACATGGTTTGGGGTGGCGGCCTGCTGTCGGGTTCCGACTCCGGAATCGCGGCGATGATCTTCGGTGTCGACGACGAAGGCTCGGCCAACGTGGCGCCCATCGACTTCGCCGGTGGCACCGTGGTCCACATCAACGCCGGTATGGCCGCCCTGGTCCTGGCAATCCTGCTCGGCAAGCGGAAGGGCTTCGGCAAGACCGCTTTCCGCCCGCACAACATCCCGTTCGTCATGCTCGGCGCGGCCATCCTGTGGTTCGGCTGGTTCGGCTTCAACGTCGGCTCCGAGGGCGCTGCCGATATGGTGGCCGGCCTGGTCTGGGTGAACACCACCGCTGCCACCGCCGCCGCCATGCTGGGCTGGCTTGTGGTTGAGCGCATTCGTGACGGCCACGCCACCAGCGTCGGCGCCGCCTCGGGTATCGTTGCCGGCTTGGTCGCCATCACCCCGGCCTGTGGTTCGTTGTCACCCATCGGATCACTGATCCTGGGTGCGGTTGCCGGTATTCTCTCGGCGCTGGCCATCGGCCTGAAGTACAAGTTCGGTTACGACGATTCGCTCGACGTGGTGGGCGTGCACCTGGTCGCCGGCCTGTGGGGCACTGTCGGCATCGGCCTGCTGGCCACCGAGACCGGACTGTTCTACGGCGGCGGTATCCAGCAACTGGTTGTCCAGTTCGTCATCGCGGCGGTGGCGCTGATCTTCACCGCCATCATGACCACCATCATCGCCTTCATCGTCAAGCCGATGGGCTGGCGCGTCAGCGAAGAGGACGAGGACACTGGTATCGATGAGACCGAACATGCCGAAACGGCTTACGAGCTCGCCTGATCGGCGACAATTTCATCGGAAGGGATCAACTACATGAAGCTGATTACTGCGATCGTCAAGCCGTTCACGCTGGAAGATGTCAAGACCGGCCTGGAGCAGACGGGTATCCTTGGTATGACCGTCAGTGAGGTGCAGGGCTATGGTCGCCAGAAGGGCCACACCGAGGTCTACCGCGGCGCCGAATACTCCGTCGACTTCGTGCCGAAGGTACGTGTGGAGGTGGTCGTCGATGATTCTGCCGTGGACAAGGTGGTCGACGTCATCGTGCAGGCCGCACGCACCGGCAAGATCGGTGACGGCAAGGTGTGGGTCAGCCCGGTGGACACCGTGGTTCGCGTCCGCACAGGCGAGCGGGGCGCTGACGCCCTTTGAGCCGCAACAACTTCGCCAAAGTCCTCTCCAGGCCCGGGACCGAGTGAGAGCTTTTCGGTAACGGAACACGAAGGACGAGATGAAGCAGATTCCAGACCCCGCCGCCGGTGCTTCCCGCAAAGAAGCCCCGGCGGCGGGCTCGTCTATGCCCGCCCTGAACGAGCCGCCAAAGCCGGCTCACGACCTCGCAAAGGCTGTCCAACAACTGCTGGACGGCGGCACGCGGCAACTGGATTCGGCCGCGCTGCGTGATGCCCTGTTGGATCTGCACGAATTCTGGCTCACCACCAAGGCCACCGAAATCGGCATCACCCCCACAAGTGGTTTCGCCATCGTGGCCACCGGCGGGCTGGGCCGCGGGGAACTGGTGCCCTACTCCGATCTCGATCTCACGCTCGTGCACGACAACATGCCCGAGCAGATGGTCGCCGACGTGGCTCAGCACCTCTGGTATCCGTTGTGGGACGCCAACATTCGTCTGGACCACAGTGTGCGTACCGTGCCGGAGGCGCTGAAAGTGGCCAGCGAGGACATCTCGGCCGGCCTCGCCATGCTCGAAGCCCGCCACATCGCCGGTGACCCCGCCCTGTCGTCACTGCTCATCGGGGGAGCCCGCCGACAGTGGCGCACGGGAATCGCCTCGCGTTTCGAAGAACTCGTCGAACAAACCCATTCCCGGTGGGAGCGCAGCGGCCAGATCGCCCACCGCGCCGAACCCGACCTCAAATGCGGGCGCGGCGGTCTGCGCGACGTCCAGCTACTCAACGCGCTGGCCATCGCCCAACTGGCTGACGTGTACCCCAGCCAGTCGTTGGCCTCGCCCACCGGATCGCTGGGCGGCGCGCACCTGGCGCTGCTGAACGTCCGCACCGAACTGCACCGCACTTCCCGCCGTGGTCGTGATCAACTGCTGGCGCAGCACGCCGACGAGATCGGTGCCGCGCTGCGCATCGGAGACCGGTTCGATCTGGCCCGCATGCTCTCCGATGCCGCCCGGACCGTCAGCTACTACGTCGACGCCGGACTGCGCACCGCCGGAAACGCGCTGCCGCGCCGGGGTTTCGCCGCATTGCGGCGGCCGGTGCGGCGGCCTCTCGACGAAGGTGTCATCGAGTTCAACGGCGAGGTGATCCTGGCCCGTGACGCGCGCCCCGAGCGTGATCCCGGGTTGATCCTGCGGGTGGCCGCGGCATCGGCCACCACCGGTATGCCGATATCGGGGTCCACGCTGTCGCGGCTGGCCGACTCGGCGCCGGAACTGCGCACCCCCTGGCCGCGGCCTGCGCTCAAAGACCTTCTGGTGCTGCTGGCGGCCGGACCCGCCGCGGTGGCCACCGTGGAGGCGCTGGACCGCACCGGGTTGTGGGGCCGGCTGTTCCCGGAATGGGGTGCGGTGCGCGACCTGCCGCCCCGCGACGTCGTACACATCTGGACCGTCGACCGGCATCTGGTGGAAACCGTCTCGCGGGCAAGTGTTTTCACCACCAGAGTGTCGCGGCCGGACCTGCTGGTGCTGGGCGCTCTGGTGCACGACATCGGCAAGGGCCGCGGCGGTGACCACAGCATCATCGGCGCTGAACTGGCCACCCAGATCGGCACCCGGTTGGGTTTGTGGCCTTCGGACGTCGAGACACTATCGGCCATCGTGCGGTATCACCTGCTGCTGCCGGAGACCGCCACCCGCAAAGATCTGCAGAACCCGGACACCATCGCCGCGGTGGTGACCGCACTCGGCGGCGACACCGTCCTGCTGGAACTGCTGCACGCCCTGGCCGAAGCCGATTCACTGGCCACCGGACCGGGAGTCTGGGGAGACTGGAAGGCGTCGTTGATCGGCGATCTGGTGCGGCGTTGCCGACTGGTGATGGCAGGAGAGCCGTTGCCGCACGCCGATCCGATCGACCCGCGCTACCTCGAACTGGCCACCGAGGTGGGCGTGCACGTCGACCTGACCGCGGGGGAGAGCGCGCACACCTACAACGTCACGATGATCGCGCCCGACGGACGCGGGCTGTTGTCGAAGGCCGCAGGGGTGCTGGCGCTGAACTCGCTGCGAGTGCATTCGGCGTCGGTCAACAGCCACGGCGGCTCAGCCATCAACACCTTCGTGGTGTCGCCACATTTCGGGTCACCGCCGGCCGCCGAACTGCTTCGCCAGCAACTGATCCTGGCGGTCGACGGCGACCTCGACGTGGTGGCCACCCTGGAGCAGAAGGACTCCGACGGAACAACGGGCCGTGGCCGCGCCGGTGAAGTGCGTGCCGCGGTACCCGTCAATGCCCCGGCAGCACCTCCGCGATTGCTCTGGCACGACGGGCGCTCCGAGCGCGAGCTGTTGGTCGAGATCCGAACCACCGACCGCGCCGGCCTGTTGGCCAGCCTCACCGCCGTCTTCGAGCGTGCCGGCGTGGACATCGCCTGGGCGAAGGTCACCACCTTGGGTTCCTCGGTGGTGGATGCGTTCGGCATCGTGCTGCCTGCCGCCGACACCGACGGCTTGCTGCGCCAACAGTTGGAACGCGGGCTGCTTGCAGTGCTGCCCGCTCCGCCACCTGCCAAGCCCGTCGAGGAAGCCAGCTAGAGCGGGCAGTCCAGCGGCGGTTGGTCGCTGCGCTCGGGCCGGTTGGCGATGGCCCGGTCCGGCAACCAGATCACGAAGGTGCTGCCGACACCGAGTGCGCTGTACAAGGCCAGCTTGCCCTCGTGGCTCTCGACGATCTGCCGCGCGATGGCCAGCCCCAGACCCGAGCCGCGGCCCACTCTTTTCTCGGGGGCCGGGTGGCCTCGTCGGAACCTGTCGAACACCCGCTGCTGCTCTTCCTCGGCGATTCCCGGGCCCTGATCGCGCACCGCCACCCAGGCCCAGCCGCGGGTGCTGCCGCTGGCGATGGTCAGCTCAGAGCCCTTGGGCGCCAGCCGGATGGCGTTGGACAACAGGTTGGCCAGAGCGCGGGCCAACGATTCGGGATCGGCGTACACCACGGGGCCGGGGGACATGCGGGTGATCACCTGCAGTGGCCGTTCCTCGGCCAGCAGTCGATGCTCGTCGACCACATCCTGGGCGAACGATTCGAGATCCACCGGCTGATCGGCGAACGAACCGGAGCGTCGTCGCGCGGTCGCCAGCAGATCCTCCAGCAGACGTGACATCCGGCTGGTGGCACGGCTGATCACCGCCAGCGCATGCGCCCGTTCCTCGGCGGTGGAGTGCTCGTCGGCCAGCACGGCCTCGACATTGGCCTGCACCACCGCCACCGGGTTGCGCAGTTCATGCGAGACGTCCTCGACCAGTGCCCGTTCGGTGCGAAACGCCTCGTCGAGCCGGTCCAGCATGCCGTCGATGGTGTCGGCCAGCGTCCGCAGCTCGTCTTTCGGGCCGGTGGCATTGATGCGCTGCGAAAGGTCGCTGGCGGAAAGGCGATTGGCGGTGCGGGTGATCTCGCCGACCGGCCGCAGCAGCCGCCCGGCCACGAACCAGCCGACCACCAGACTGATCACAAAGATCGCACCCAACGCCAGCAGCGAGTAGTCCCGCAGCGTCTCCAGCGTCGAGTAGTTCACCGCCCGTTGCACACTTTCCAGGTCGGCCGCCTGGAAACTCTCGCCCACCCGGTAGACCATGGTGCCGTCGGACTTGCGGTCGAACTTCTTGACGGTCACCGGGTCCAACGGCGCGGCGTCGATGGTCCTCGACAGCGCGAAGTACACCCCGGCCAGGATCAGCGCCGAGATCACCGACAGCCAACAGGATGTGGTGAGGGCCAGCCGCACCCGGATGGTGCGCATCAGGCAGGGATGCGCAGTCGGTAACCGCGGCCGACCAGTGTGTGCAACACCTGTTCTTCGCTACCGAGGGTGAGTTTGCGGCGCAACGTCCCGACCGTCACCCGCACGGTCTGGGTGAACGGGTCGGCATTCTCATCCCAGACGTGTTCGAGGATCTGCTCGGCCGAGACCACGTGATCGGGCCGGGTCATCAAATACCGCAGCACCGAGAACTCCTTGAGCGTCAGATCCACCTCGCGGCCGCCGCGACGGACGATCTGGCGGGCGGTGTCCACGGTGATGTCGCCCAGGCGTAGCACCGAGGAATCGCCTGACACCTCGCGACGCAGAACGGCCCGCAATCGCGCCGTCAGCTCGGCCAGCGCGAACGGCTTGACGATGTAGTCATCGGCACCCGCATCCAGCCCCCGCACCCGGTCGGGCAGAGTGCCCAACGCGGTCAGCATGATGATTCGGATCTCACGTCCGGCGGGGGAGTCGATCTCACCGGCGCGCAGCCGCCGTGCCAGGTCCAGCCCGTCACCGTCAGGCAGGTTGACGTCCACCAGTGCGACGTCGTAGGCGTTGACGGTGAGCCGGTGGACCGCTTCGGCTTCCGACAGCGCGGTGTCCACCGCATATCCTTCGCGCTGCAGACCGATGCGGAGTGCGCTGACCAACCCCTCTTCGTCCTCGACGATCAGAACCCGCATGTCAGCCGAGGGTAGCGGCGACTCGGCACCGCGACCACTTGGCTTTCGGTCGTCTTTCGTCGGAGTTTTCCGGGGTTTTCGCCTCCGGCTGATGAAGTGGGTGCCATGAGCGATCACGACACCGAGGCGTACGGGCCACTGGTTGAGCGCGCACTCTTCGAAATGAAGCACGTTGTCGTCGGCCAGGATTCGATGCTGGAGCGACTACTGGTCGGCTTGCTGGCCGGCGGGCACGTCCTGCTGGAAGGGGTACCCGGGCTGGCCAAGACACTGGCGGTGCGCACCGTGGCCACCGTGGTGGGCGGCAGCTTCAACCGGCTGCAGTTCACTCCGGACCTGATGCCCGCCGACATCATGGGCACCCGGGTGTGGCGGCCTTCGACGGAGACCTTCGACATCGAGCTGGGGCCCGTCTTCGCCAACCTGGTGCTGGCCGATGAGATCAATCGCGCTCCGGCCAAGGTGCAGTCGGCGCTACTGGAGGCGATGGCGGAGAGGCAGGTCAGCATCGGCGGGCGGAGCTTCGCCCTGCCCGAACCGTTTCTGGTGCTGGCCACCCAGAATCCCATCGAGACCGATGGCGTGTACCACCTGCCCGAGGCTCAGCGGGACCGGTTCCTGCTGAAGATCGACCTGACCCATCCGAACGAACTCGAGGAGATGGCCATCCTGGCCAGGATGGGCTCGACACCGCCGCGCGCCCGCCGACTGATGGAACCCGCCGACGTGCTGCGTCTGCAGCGCGCCACCGAAGAGGTCTTCGTGCACCACGCGGTGGCGCACTACATCGTGCGGTTGGTGATGGCCACCCGCGAGCCGGTGGAGTACGGCGCCGACGCCATTGCCGGCGTGCTGGAGTACGGGGTGGGACCACGTGGCTCGTTGGGGCTGCTGTCCGCCAGCCGGGCGCTCGCGGTGCTGCGGGGCCGCGACTACGTACTGCCCGCCGACGTCGCCGACATCGCCCCCGACGTCCTGGCCCACCGCCTGGTGCTGACCTTCGACGCGGTGGCCGACGGAGTGGAACCCCGCGCGGTGATCGCGACGCTGCTGGAGTGTGTGCCGCCTCCGGTGGTCGCGCCCAACAGCCAACAGCTCACCGAGGTGGCCTCGTGACTGCGCCCCCCTGGCAGGCACTGGACCTGGGCCTGCGCCGGCGCATCGACAGCCTGCTCACCGGCGATCACGAGGGGATGCGGCTGGGTGTCGGCTCCGAACGCGAGGAGGTGGTGCGCTACCAGCCCGGCGACGACGTGCGCCACATCGACTGGAACATCACCGCGCGCTCGGGTGAGCCGCACGTCTGGCGTCCGCGCGCGGACAACCGGCTCGACACCTGGGTGCTGGTGGACACCAGCCCCAGCATGGCGTTCGGCACCGTCTCCGAGGAGAAGCTGGACCTGGCGGCCCGCATCGTCTGGGCCCTCGGTCTGCTCACCGACGCGCCGGGAAACACGTTGGGCGTGGCCACCTTCGGTGCCGATGGGCTGTCCTGGCAGCGGCCGGACCGGGCCAAACTGGCGGCGTCGCGCGCGGCCCGGGCGTTGCGCAGCGCCCGCACCGGCCCCGGCTCACCGGGCCTGGCGCAGGCGATGACCGCATTGGGTGCGCGCCGCGGCGGGCCGGGCCTGCGGGTGGTGGTCTCGGACTTCCTGGACCCCGACGGCGCCGATGCCGCTCCCTTCGACTGGCAGGGCCCGCTGCGGCGACTGGTCAACCGCCATGACGTGGTGGTGGTCGAGATCGTCGACCCCCGTGAACTGGAACTGCCCGACATCGGAGCGGTGACTTTGGTGGACCCGGAATCCGGCCGGCAGCGCCAGGTCTGGACGTCCGACCGGCGGCTGCGAAGCCAGTACCGCGACGCCGCCGAAGCACATCGCGCCGCGGTGGCCTCGGCTATCACCGCCAGCGGGGCTGACCACCTCAAAGCCAGCACGGGACGGGACTGGATCCGTGACCTGGCCCGGTTCCTGCGCCAGCGGCAGCGCACCCTGCGCCGCCGGGGAGCGCGCCGATGATGACGTTCCTGTTCCCTCTGGGCCTGCTGATGCTGGTACCGGTGGCGCTGCTGGCGCTCACCTACGTCGTCACCGTCCGGCGCAGGCAGCGTTACGTCGTGCGGTTCGCAGCACTTCCGTTGCTGGACAAGGTGATTCCGGAACGGCCGAAGTGGCGCAGGCACCTGCCCGCGGCGCTGCTGCTGATGGCGCTGGCGCTGTGTGGACTGGCGGCGGCCCGGCCGGAGATGCCGGTACGGGTGCCGTATGAGCGGGCCACCATCATCGTCGCCCTGGACACCTCGGAGTCGATGCAGGCCCGCGACGTCAGCCCGGACCGGCTCACCGCGGCGGTGGCGGCAGCGGGCGACTTCATCGAGCAGTTGCCCGACACCTTCAATGTCGGAGTGGTGACCTTCGCCGGGGCGACGTCGGTGGTGCACCGCCCCGACACCGACCACGAGGCGGCCGCCGCCAGTCTGCAGATGCTGGGCACCCAGTCGCGGACCGCTATCGGCGAGGGGGTGTTCACGTCGCTGGATCAGATACTGACCGTCGCCGGCGAGACCGAGGACGCGCCGGAAGAGGGTCGGGACCGGCTGCCCGCCCACGTGGTGCTGCTGTCGGACGGCAGCAACACCGCGGGTCGCGGTATCGACGAAGCAGCTTTGGCGGCGGTGGCGGCCGGGGTGCCGGTGTCCACCATCGCCTACGGCACCGACGGTGGCGTCCTGGACACCGGGGGCTACGCGATCCCCGTACCCGTCGACGTGCGCACCCTGACCGAACTGGCCGAGGCCACCGGCGGCATCGCCTACTCCGCCGAGAGCAGCGACGAATTGGAGCAGGTCTACCGCGATATCGGCTCGTCCATCGGGTGGCGCACCGAGTGGCGCGAGGTCACCCCGTTTGTCGCCGCTCTGGCCCTGGCCTTCGGCATCGTCGCCGCCGGGCTGTCGATGCGCTGGTTCTCCCGACTGGTCTGACAGGAGCACACATGTCTGAGTTCGATCTCGGCACCCGTCCGGCGGGACCGACCTTCCTGACTCCGGGCAGCGCGCCGCCCCCACCGCCGCCGGTCGCGCCGCCGCCGGTTCCGACACGAATCGGTGGCGGGTCCTCCCATGCCGCGCCACCGGTGCCGTCACCCCTTGCGGCACCGGTGGCGCCCCGGCGCTCCAGAGCCGGCCTCGCGCTGCTGGTCACTACCTGTCTGCTGGCCGGCGGCGCAGCTGGTGCCGGTACCGGGCTGTGGGCAGCCGCGGAGATCACCACGGTGCCGGTGTTACGGCAGAGCGCGCCGTCGCCTGCGGTCGCGGGCGCGGCACCGGACGCACGGTCCGCCGCGGCGGCACTGCTACCCAGCGTGGTGCAGGTGGCGGCGGGCAACAGCCGCGGATCCGGCTTTGTCATCGACGAGCAGGGCCGCATCATGACGAACAGCCACGTCGTCGAAGGGTTTCAGCGGGTGTTGGTGCGGATGTCGGACGGCCGTCGTGGTGCGGCCAGGGTGGTCGGCAGCGATCCGCAGATCGATGTCGCGGTGCTGGAGATGACCGGCGATCCGCCACCGCCGGCGGCGCTAGGGGTCAGCAGCGGTGTCGCCATCGGCCAGCCCGTCATCGCCGCAGGCGCCCCGCTGGGGCTGGCCAGCACGGTCACCGCGGGCATCATCAGCGCAGTCGACCGGACGGCACGGTTGGGTCCCCAGCCCGAGCAGCAGTTGCTGCAGACCGACGCATCGATCAACCCGGGCAATTCGGGCGGGCCGCTGGCCAATCTGGAGGGCCAGGTGATCGGGATGAACACGGCCATTGCCACCGTGGGTGGCGCTGAGGCGGGCAATATCGGTATCGGTTTCGCGGTGCCGATCGATCGCGCGATCGAGGTGGCCAGGGCGATCATCGCGGGCGGCTGACGTAGGCTTGCCGGGTGTTTGAATCCCTGTCCGATCGGCTCACCGGTGCGCTTTCGGGCCT
This sequence comes from Mycobacterium sp. MS1601, assembly GCF_001984215.1. Lineage (NCBI taxonomy): Bacteria > Bacillati > Actinomycetota > Actinomycetes > Mycobacteriales > Mycobacteriaceae > Mycobacterium > Mycobacterium sp. MS1601. Next base: position 6,363,099 of record NZ_CP019420.1, on the reverse strand, counting down.
GCGCGGGAAGGGTCGGCTGACCGACGCCGACATCGACGCCACGGCTCGGGAGATCCGGCTCGCGCTGCTCGAAGCCGACGTATCGCTGCCCGTCGTCCGCGCCTTCATCAACCGCATCAAGGAACGCGCCAAGGGCGCCGAGGTCTCCGGTGCGTTGAACCCCGCCCAGCAGGTCGTCAAGATCGTCAACGAGGAGCTCATCGGCATCCTCGGCGGCGAGACCCGCCAGCTGAGGTTTGCCAAGACCCCGCCGACGGTGATCATGCTCGCGGGCCTGCAGGGTGCCGGTAAGACCACCCTGGCCGGCAAGCTCGCCAAGTTCCTCAAAGGACAAGGTCATACGCCGCTGCTGGTGGCCTGTGACCTCCAGCGTCCCGGCGCGGTGAATCAGCTGCAGATCGTCGGCCAGCGGGCCGGCGTCGACGTCTTCGCGCCCCACCCGGGCACCGCACCCAGCGCCCCCGAAACCGAGGGCGCGGGCCCTGGTGACCCGGTGTCGGTGGCCGCGGCCGGTTTGGCCGAAGCCAAGGCCAAGCACTTCGACGTGGTCATCGTCGACACCGCAGGCCGCCTCGGCATCGACGACGTCTTGATGGCTCAGGCCGCCGGAATCCGCGATGCCGTGCGCCCCGACGAGACGCTGTTCGTGCTCGACGCCATGATCGGCCAGGACGCGGTGGCCACTGCCGAAGCCTTCGGCGCCGGCGTCGGCTTCACCGGTGTGGTGCTGACCAAGCTCGACGGTGACGCCCGCGGTGGTGCTGCGCTGTCGGTGCGTGAGGTCACCGGTGTGCCGATCCTGTTCGCCTCCAGCGGTGAGAAGCTCGAAGACTTCGACGTCTTCCACCCCGATCGGATGGCCAGCCGAATCCTCGGTATGGGCGACGTGCTCTCGCTCATCGAGCAGGCCGAGCAGGTTTTCGACGCGCAGCAGGCCGAGGATGCCGCCGCCAAGATCAGCTCCGGTGAGCTGACGCTCGAGGACTTCCTGGAGCAGATGCTGGCCATTCGCAAGATGGGCCCCATCGGCAACCTGCTGGGTATGCTGCCCGGCGCCGGCCAGATGAAGGACGCACTGGCCGCCGTCGACGACACCCAGCTGGATCGGCTGCAGGCCATCATCCGCGGTATGACGCCGGCCGAGCGTGCCAACCCCAAGATCATCAACGCCTCTCGCCGCCTGCGTATCGCCAATGGCTCCGGTGTCACGGTGTCCGAGGTCAATCAGCTGGTGGACCGCTTCTTCGAAGCCCGCAAGATGATGTCCCAGATGGCCGGGCAGATGGGTATGCCGTTCGGCCGCAAGAACTCTGGGCGCAAGGCAGCCAAGGGCAAGAACAAGCAGGCAGGCAAGAAGAAGGGTCGCGGTCCGACGCAGCCCAAGTCGCCGATGGGCGCCGGCCTGCCCGGTAACTTCCCTGATCTGTCGCAGATGCCCAAAGGTCTCGACGAACTGCCGCCCGGGTTGGCCAATTTCGACCTCTCGAAGCTGAAGTTCCCGGGGCAGAAGTAGTCGTGCGGCTGCACCTGCGGGGTATCGAGCTGCCCGGCGGTGAGCTCGTGGACTGGTGGGTGGTGGACGGCCGGCTGTCAGCGGAGCCGGTGTCAGGCGCCGACACCGTCTTCGACGGGGGCTGGATCATCCCTGGACTGGTGGACGCCCACTGCCATGTCGGCCTCGGGCCGGGTGGGCCCACCTCGGTCGAGGAGGCCGTCACCCAGGCGGAGGCGGACCGCGCCGTGGGCGCCCTGCTGCTACGCGACGCCGGATCACCCATCGACACCCGCTTCATCGACGACCGCGAGGACCTGCCCCGCATCATCCGGGCGGGAAAGCACATCGCCAAGCCCAAGCGCTACATTCCCGGCCTGCCGATCGACATCGAGGACGAATCGCAGCTGCCCGACGTGGTGGCCGCACAAGCCCGGTTCGGCGACGGCTGGGTGAAGCTGGTGGGGGATTGGATCGACCGCGGGGTCGGTGATCTGGCGCCGCTGTGGTCCGATGAGATTCTCAAAGCTGCCATCGACGCCGCCCACGCCGAGGGTGCCCGGGTCACCGCGCACGTCTTCGGTGAGGATGCGCTGCCGGGGTTGATCAACGCCGGCATCGACTGCATCGAGCACGGCACCGGCATCACCGACGAGGTCATCGAGCTGATGCTTTCCCACGGCACCGCTCTGGTGCCCACGATGATCAACACCGAGAACTTCCCCAACATCGCTGCGGCGGCCACGAAGTATCCCGTCTACGCCGCCCACATGCACGATCTGTACGCCCGTAGCGGGGCACGTCTGGCGGCGGCCCACGATGCCGGCATCCCGATCTACGCGGGTACCGACGCCGGCGGCATGCTGGCTCACGGGCGCATCTCCGATGAGGTAGAGGCGCTCAAGACCATCGGGATGAGTGCCGACGAAGCGCTCGGGGCGGCATCGTGGACCGCGCGCAGCTGGCTGGGCCGCCCCGGTCTGGAGCACGGCGCGTCAGCGGATCTGCTGTGCTTCGCCGAGGATCCGCGAACCAGTGCGGCTGTGCTGAGCGCGCCGGACGTGGTGATCCTGCGCGGCCGGGTGTTCTAGCAGCCGCCTGTCAACGGGGCTGGGCGAAACCCCAGTCCAGCAGCGCCATGGCCTGGCCGTAGAGATCGCCGCTGCCCTTCATCTGCACCACCACCAGTCGGCGGTCGCCGCGCTGGGCGGCACCCACGTAGGTCTTGCCCGCCAGATTGGTGAAACCCGTTTTCCCGCCGAGTGCACCGGGATAGCGCTCCAGCAGCTGGTTCTGATTGTGGATCGTCTTGACGCCGTCGCGGCTGGGAAACTGCGCCGACGGGGAACGCATGATCTGCGCCAGCAGGGGATAGGACAGTGCGGCTCGAAAGATGACGCCCAGATCCCTTGGCGTGGTGAGCGATTCCCAGCCGGGTCCGTCCAGGCCCGACGGTGACAGCGCGCGGGTGCTGGTTGCGCCGACGGACTGGGCCTTGGCGTTCATCCGCATGATCGCCGCCCGGTAGCCGCCGAGCATGTCGCCGAGCATGTTCGCGGCGTCATTGCCCGACACCATCAGGATGGCCGCCAACAACTGCGTGGTGGTGTAGGCCTGACCGGGCACCAGACCCACGCACGAGCACTCGACCTGGGTGTGCACCGGTGCGGCCCTGGCGAAGTTGTTGGGGTCCAGGTGGTCGAGCACGGTCATTGCCAGCAGCACCTTGATGGTGCTGGCCGGTGCCGAGGCGGCGGTGGGGTTCTTACCGGCCAGGATGGTGCCGGTGTCCATGTCGGCGACCATCCACGACTGCGCCGGACCGTCCGGAGCGGTGGTCACCGCCCCCACCGGGGGAGCGGCGGCGGCCGGACCCGCCCCCAGCACCGCCACCAGCATCAGAGACACGATCAGCGCGAGCAGACCTTGGGGCACGACCGCCGAGCGTAACCACTGTGCGTGCGGTGCTGATCTCGAAACGGTTGCGAATCAGCAACTTCCGGTGCTCAGACACCTAGCTCGGCCCGCTCGCCCCCGGGCTCGTCCTCCCCCTCGCTCCGCTGGGGGACCCCCACACCCGCCTCGGCGACCGAGCTCAGAGCACACCGATGCCGGCGCCGCTGTTCTGGGTGAAGCCCCAATCCAGCAGTGCGCCCGCCTGATCCCAGTAGGTGGGTCCGCCCTCGACCACCAGACCGAACATCATGGCGATCACCAGCCGGCGGCCGTTGCGGGATGCGGCCGCCACGTAGGTCTTGCGCGCCAGGTCGGTGAAACCGGTTTTGCCGCCGAGGGTTCCGGGGTAGCGGTGCAGTAGTTCGTTCTGGTTGACCAGCACACGGTCGCCGGTCTTGCTGGGGAACACCGCGGTGGGCTGCGCGACGATCTGGGCGAACACCGGGTACGTCATGGCCGAGCGGAAGATGACCGCGAGGTCGTGCGGCGTGGACCAGATGTTGATGCCGGGGCCGTCGATGCCCGACGGGGACCCGGCGCTGGTGCCGTGGGCGCCCAGCGAGACGGCCTTGGCGTTCATCTTGGCCACCGCCGCATCGGTGCCGCCGACCATGCGCGCCAAGGTGTTGGCGGCGTCGTTACCCGACACCAGCAGCAGGCCCTCGAGCAGTTGCCGGGCCGTGTAGGTGTGCCCGGGCAGCACACCGGCGCAGTTGCACTCGACGCGGGTGTCCGCCTCGTCGGCCACGATCGTGGAGTCCATCGGCACTTCGTCGAGGATCACCTGGGCCAGCAGAGTCTTGATGGTGCTCGCCGGCGCGTAGGTGTTGTTCTCGTTGCGGGCGGCCAACACCTGTCCGGTGTCCATGTCGGCGATGATCCAGGCCTGGGCAGGTCCGTCGGGCACCGGCACCGAGCCCACGGGTTGAACCACCGTGATGTCGCTGAGGGGCTGAGCCTCCGACGACGGCGCAAATGCCACCAGAGCCAAGATCAATGCCAGACTCAAGGTGACCGCCACACTCGTCAGCAGCTTGCGCATGAAGAGGCAGCCTAACCCTTGAGGTCGGGCTCCTCAGAAGTGGACGTCAGTACACATCTCGGCAGTAGCGGTGCGCTCTGGTGAGCTCGTCGACATAGGCGCGGGCGGCGTCGGCGTCCAAACCGCCTGCGGAAGCAACGATCTGGTGCAACGTGTGGTGGACGTCGCGTGCCATCCGTGATGCGTCACCGCACACGTAGAGGTGCGCCCCCTCCTGAAGCCAGGCGAACAGATCCGCGGCGTGAGTCAGCATGTGGTGCTGGACGTACTTCGCGTCGTGCCCGTCGCGGGAGAAGGCGAGATTCAGCCGGCTCAACACGCCGGTCTCCAGGAAGTCCTGCAGGTCCTGGCGGTACAGGAAATCGGTGGCGTGGTGCCGGTGTCCGAAGAACAGCCACGCCTTGCCGGTGGCCGCGGTGGCCCGGCGCTCCTGCAGGAAGGCCCGGAACGGCGCGATACCGGTGCCCGGGCCCACCATGATGATCGGGACGTCCGGGGCGGGCAGCCGGAAGCCGGAATTGGGCACGAGGTGCAGCCGGACCTGCTCGGCGTGGTCGGCCAGATACCCGGAGGCGACGCCCGCACGGGCGCGGCCGCCGCGGTGGTGGCGCACGGTGGCCACGGTCAGGTGCACCCGCTCGGGATGGATGTGCGGGCTGGAGGCGATCGAGTAGTCGCGGTGCTGCAACGGTCGCAGCGTGCTCAGTACCTCGTCTGCGCGGAGCTCGGCCAGGTCCAGCAGATCGAGCAGATCGCGATCGTAGAGCCAGGACTCCAGCGTCGCGGGGTCGTCGCTGCGCAGAGCTGCGGCAGCCTCGGTATCGGCGGTGCGGTCCGCGACCAGTGCCTGCAGGTCTCGGGACGGTGTGCGGATCTCGAAATGCTCGGCCAGCAGCGTGCCCAGCGGTTGATCGTGGCCGGGCACGGTGTCGTCGGCGCTGCGGCCCAGCCGGGTCAGCACCGCCTTCACCAGTGTGGGGTCGTTGACCGGGTGCACGCCTATCGAATCACCGGACTGATACGTCAGCCCGCTGCCGGCCAGATCCAGCTCGTAGTGCCACACCTCGTCCTGGGAGTCCGCTTCGGTGAGCAGTTGTCTGGACACCAGCGCTGCGGTGAAGGGATTGCCGCGATGCCACTGCGGTGAATCGACCGGGTCGGCGGCGGAGCTGACCGGCTCGTCGACACAGGGAAGCAGTTCGATCAGGCCGGCGGTCCAGGCGGCGGCGTCGGCGTCGAAGTCGACATCGCAGTCGACGCGGGCTGTGAGCCGGGTGGCGCCCAGTTCCTCGAGGCGGGCGTCGAGCAGCTTTCCGGCGTTCGCGAAGTCGATGTAGTACTTGTCGCCCAGGCCGAGGACGGCGAAGCTCAGATGCTCAAAAGGCTTCGGTGCGCTGCTGGCATCGAAGCCTTCCAGCAGGTCCCAGAACAGGTGGGCGTTGTAGGGGAACTCGCCTTCGCCGTAGGTGGCGGTGATCGCGACAAAATGCGTGGCGGCGGCCAGCTTCACCGCGTCGACGGCGTTGAGTTCGACAGGGGTGACATCGATGCCGAGCGCTTTGGCGGCGACGGCGAATTGGCCCGCAAGTTGTTCGGCGCCACCGGTTTCGCTGCCGTATCCGACGAGCAGGGAGAACGGGTCAGGCAACGGTCCACTCCAATCACTGAGGATCGCCTAAGTTAGGGCGACCTTACTTGGAGTGTGTGTCGAATGGGTTGGTCCCTTTCCTGGCCGGTTTCGCTACCGGGAGTGTTGAATTGTCTTCCATGCTCAGCCTCGAGGAGATCTCCGACCGCCTGGAGATCCAGCAGCTGCTCGTCGACTACTCGACTGCCATCGACAACCGCCGCTTCGACGACCTGGACGCGGTGTTCACCGCGGACGCCTACATCGACTACCGCGCCATGGGAGGTATCGACGGCCGGTATCCCGAGGTCAAGGCGTGGTTGTCGGAGGTCTTGCCCAACTTTCCGGCCTACTCGCACATGCTGGGCAACCTGTCGATCACCTTCGATGGCGACACCGCCTCCTCTCGGGTGATCTGCTTCAACCCGATGGTGCTCGACGCAGATCGCAAGCAGGTCCTGTTCTGCGGGCTCTGGTACGACGACGAATTCCTGCGCACCGCCGACGGCTGGCGGATGACCCGCCGTGTCGAAACGAAGTGCTTCGACAAACTGATCTAGCAGGCGTGATTTCTGTCCGGGCAGGTTGCTCTGGCACAATGGTCGGCTGTCTGCCGTACGACTCAGGCTGTGCGGCGGTCACACACGTGAGGCAAAACCGGATCAGGGTCATCTGCCCTGATCGCTGAATTGCAGCGTGGCACTCAAACAGGAGTTTTCTTTTCCATGGCTGTGAAAATCAAGCTGACCCGGCTCGGCAAGATCCGCAATCCCCAGTACCGCATCGTCATCGCCGACGCGCGCTCTCGCCGCGACGGCCGCTCCATCGAGGTCATCGGCCGCTACCACCCCAAGGAAGAGCCGAGCCTGATCGAGATCGATTCCGAGCGTGCCCAGTACTGGCTCGGCGTCGGCGCCCAGCCCACCGAGCCCATCCTGGCTCTGCTGAAGATCACCGGCGACTGGCAGAAGTTCAAGGGCCTGCCCGGCGCTGAGGGCACCCTGAAGGTCAAGGAAGCCAAGCCCAGCAAGCTCGACCTGTTCAACGCCGCTCTGGCGCAGGCCGACGGTGGCCCGGCCAACGAGGCCATCACCCCCAAGAAGAAGAAGGCCCCCAAGGCTGACGCCGAGGCACCTGCCGAGACCGCCGACGCTGCCGAATGAGCGCTGTCGTCGTCGACGCCGTGGAGCATCTGGTCCGCGGGATCGTCGACAACCCCGATGACGTCCGCGTCGACATGGTGACCAACCGCCGTGGTCGTACCGTCGAGGTGCACGTGCACCCCGAGGACCTGGGCAAGGTCATCGGTCGCGGCGGACGTACCGCCACCGCGTTGCGCACCCTGGTCGCCGGTATCGGCGGCCGCGGGATCCGCGTCGACGTGGTGGACACCGACCAGTAGGTCGCACGTTCGTGGAGTTGGTCGTCGGTCGTATCGTCAAGGCGCACGGCGTCACCGGTGAGGTGGTCGTCGAGGTGCGCACCGACGATCCCGGCGGCCGCTTCACGAAGGGCAAAGTTCTGCGCGGCAGGGCATCTCGCGGCAAGGCCGAGCGCGAGTACCTCATCGACAGTGTCCGTGAGCACGGCGGACGGCTGCTGGTCCGGCTGTCCGGCATCGGCGACCGGGACACCGCGGACTCCCTGCGTGGCACGCTGTTCCTGGTCGAATCCGAGGATCTGCCACCCATCACCGACCCCGACGAGTTCTACGACCACCAGCTCGAAGGGCTGGCCGTACGGACCGTCGCGGGAGTGGACATCGGCACCGTCACCGAGGTGTTGCACACCGCCGCGGGAGAACTGCTGTCGATCAAGACGCCGGACGGTGCGGAGAAACTCGTCCCGTTCATCGCGGCGTTCGTGCCGACCGTGTCGCTGGCCGACGGTCTGATCGAGATCGACCCGCCCGAAGGCCTGCTGGACCTCGAATGAGGCTGGGCCCGAGTGCGCATTGACGTCATCACCATCTTCCCCGATTACCTGGCGCCGCTGAGGCAGGCACTGCCCGGCAAGGCCATCGAGAGCGGGCGGATCGAGCTCGGTGTCCACGACCTGCGGCGCTGGACCCACGACGTGCACAGGTCGGTCGACGACTCGCCCTACGGCGGCGGGCCCGGCATGGTGATGAAGGCACCCGTCTGGGGTGCGGCTCTTGATGAAATCTGTTCCGCCGAAACCCTTCTGGTGGTTCCCACCCCGGCGGGGCGGCTGTTCGACCAGGCCACCGCTGCCCGCTGGAGCGCCGAGCGGCATCTGGTGTTCGCCTGCGGCCGCTACGAGGGCATCGACCAGCGGGTGGCCGACGACGCCGCCCGGCGCATGCGGGTCGAAGAAGTGTCCATCGGGGACTACGTGCTCAACGGTGGGGAAGTGGCCACCCTGGTGATGCTGGAGGCCGTCATCCGGCTCCTGCCTGATGTCATCGGCAATCCGAAGTCGCATCAAGAGGATTCACATTCGGACGGATTGCTCGAAGGTCCCAGCTACACGCGGCCGCCGAGTTGGCGGGACCTGGATGTGCCCGCAGTACTGCTGTCCGGCGATCATGCCCGCATCGAGCGCTGGCGCCGGGAAGCAGCGGAAGAACGCACGCGGGAGCGTCGTCCCGATCTGCTGCGCTAAACCCGCCCGGCGGGGAAGATGGACCGGACCGCCTCGGTGATGGTTTCGCGCGCCGCCGTCGCACCCACGGGCTGCAACGCATAGATGACCATCAGGTAGCGCCGGTCGACACCGAGCACGCCGGTGGACAGGTGCATCCAGTCGCCGCCGATGCAGCACATCCAACCCTGTTTCACCGCAACACGTTCGGCGGGCAGGCCCTCGGGAATCCCGAAGCGCTGCGGATAGATACCCCCTGGTTGGGTGCCGTCCGGGGCGGTGGGGGTCGACGCGGCGAGATCGGCCATGATGATGCCGGCGCGTTCGCGCGGCAGGCCGCCGGTACCGGCCAGCATCATGTCGTAGTACTTGATCAGATCGGCGGCCGAGGTGATGGTGTTGAACCAGCGGCCGTTGTTCGGAGGTGACGTCTCGGTCAGTCCGTATCGCGCCGTGACACGATTCACGATCGCGCTGCCGCCGCCGCGGTTCCAAAATGTCTCGGCTGCACTGTCATCCGAGGAGCGCAGCATCAAATCCAGCAGCTGGCGATCGTCGGGGGAGAGGTCCGGCTGGCGCAGCAGCAGATCGTCGGCGATGAACAGCTTGACCACCGAGGCAGTGGCCCAGCCCGTGGTGCGTCCCGCGGAAACCTGTTGACGGGTTTCCCGATCCAGCACCATGACGGCGACGTCGGCACCCTCATCGGCGGCCGCGGCCACCGCCTGATCGGCGCGGGCCTGCAATCCGGTGAACGAGGCCGGGGGTGCGACGACGGGGGCCGGAGCCACGTCCGCGGGCGCCTGCGGGGCCACCACCGACATCTGTGGGGCATCGGAAAGATGCTGGCCGGTGGAGCCGTAGACCCGGGCTTCGCATCCGGCACAGGCTGCGATCAACGCGGCACTGGTGACGGCGACAGTTGCTTTCACAAGATTGTCGGCCTTCACCAGGTTCGACGCCCGCGAACGCATGCTGCTCCTGAGTGCGTGTATATGTCTGGGATCGGGTCCTGTGGCCTGTTGGTGTCAAGCCCTGCCCGAGAAAACCAGACTAGTGGTTTCTTTGCACATGCGCGTGGTCAGGCAGGCTCGCTGGTATGGTCCGCAACGCCGCTGACGACGCGATTTCACTGCATGCGTCGCGTCTGGCACAATTGACAAGTTGTCTGCGTGGGCTGGTAGCACCGCCTGCTGCGTGACAGACCTAAGGCACACACCGAAAGCCCCACCCATCGGCTACGGATCCGCCCGGCACAAGTGTGCTGGGTGTAGTCCATAGCCGCGACCGCAAGGAAGAGTCACCGATGAACACGCTGGACTTCGTCGACCAGGCGTCGCTGCGCGACGACATCCCGGCCTTCGGCCCCGGCGACACCGTGAACGTGCACGTGAAGGTCATCGAGGGCACCAAGGAGCGCATCCAGGTCTTCAAGGGTGTCGTCATCCGCCGGCAGGGCGGTGGCATCCGTGAGACCTTCACCGTCCGCAAGGAGAGCTACGGCGTCGGCGTGGAGCGCACCTTCCCGGTGCACTCGCCCAACCTCGACAAGGTCGAGGTGCTGACCCGCGGTGACGTCCGTCGCGCCAAGCTGTACTACCTGCGTGAGCTGCGCGGCAAGAAGGCCAAGATCAAGGAAAAGCGCTGAGTTTGCGCGCTCTGCGGCGCCGCGTACTCCCGCTGCGGGACATGCTGACTACGCTGATGCCGTGACCGACACCGAGGACTCGGCCGACCGGGCTGATGAGTTGATCGACCCGGCGGCCGATGAGGTCGATCGCAGCGCCGACGACAAGAAGCCCAAGAAGAAGAAGTCCGCTCTGCGTGAGGGTGCGATTCTTGTCAGTATCGCGTTGGTTCTCTATTACGTGATGCTGACGTTCATCGCGCGGCCGTACCTGATTCCTTCGGAATCGATGGAGCCGACGTTGCACGGCTGCGCGGGCTGCGTCGGTGACCGGATCATGGTCGACAAGCTGAGCTACCGCTTCACCGACCCGGCGCCCGGGGACGTCATCGTCTTCAAGGGGCCGCCGTCGTGGAGTGTCGGCTACAAATCGATCCGGTCGGACAACCCCGCCATCCGTACGGTGCAGGACGCGCTGTCGTTTGTCGGTTTTGTGCCGCCGGACCAGAATGATCTGGTCAAGCGCGTCATCGCTGTTGGCGGTCAGACCGTCGAATGCCGCGCCGACACCGGCCTGACCGTGGACGGCAAGAAGCTCGACGAGCCGTATCTCGACCCGAACACCATGATGGCCGACCCGGCCATCTACCCCTGTCTGGGCAACGAGTTCGGTCCCGTCACCGTGCCGGAGAATCGGCTGTGGGTGATGGGTGACAACCGAACCCACTCGGCGGATTCCCGCGCGCACTGCACCAGCTCGCCCGCCGACGCGCAGAACGGTCTCATCTGCACGGGCGACCCCATGAACGGCACCATCCCGGTGGAGAACGTCATCGGTAAGGCGCGGTTCATCGCGTGGCCGCCGTCGCGCTGGGGTGGCGTGACGACGGTGAATCCACAAGAAAGCTCGACGTCGTCGCAGGGTGCTTGAGTGCCTGCTGCCTGGCCGCCGCGCACTGTGATCCGCAAGTCGGCGGGTCTGCGCACGCTGGAGTCCGCGCTGTATCGCAGCGGGCTGGGGCCGGTGGCCGGTGTGGACGAAGTTGGGCGGGGCGCCTGCGCGGGTCCGCTGGTGGTGGCGGCCTGTGTGCTGGGACCCAACAAACTGACCAGCCTGGCTCGGCTCGATGATTCCAAGAAGCTCAACGAAAAAGAACGCGAACGGCTTTTCCCGCTGATCAAGCGGTATGCGCTGGCCTATCACCTGGTGTTCATCCCGTCGACGGAAGTAGACCGCCGGGGTGTGCACGTCGCCAACATCGAAGGCATGCGCCGTGCGGTGGCCGGGCTGTCGTTGAAGCCGGGATACGTGCTCTCCGACGGGTTCCGGGTGCCCGGCCTGCCGATGCCGTCGCTGCCGGTGATCTCCGGTGATGCCGCCGCGGCGTGTATCGCCGCGGCAAGTGTGCTGGCCAAGGTGAGCCGAGACCGGCTGATGGTGGCGATGGACCGCGAGCATCCGGGGTACGGTTTCGCCGTCCACAAGGGCTACAGCACGGCCGCGCACACCGAAGCCCTGGTCAAGCTCGGCCCGTCGGCGCAGCACCGACATTCGTTCATCAACGTGCGCCGGGTCGCCGGTGGCCAGGTGGTGGAACTCGCTGACGGCTGCGATCCCGCGCTGGAGCAGCGCAGTGAACTCGGGTAGGACAAGATGAGGGGATTGATCGACATGAAGGACAGCTGGACCGATGAGCGCTGAAGATCTCGAGAAGTATGAAACCGAGATGGAGCTCTCGCTGTACCGCGAGTACAAGGACATCGTCGGACAGTTCAGTTACGTCGTGGAGACCGAACGCCGCTTCTACCTGGCCAACAGCGTCGAGCTGATACCGCGCAACTCCGACGGCGAGGTGTACTTCGAGCTGCGCCTGGCCGACGCCTGGGTGTGGGACATGTACCGGCCTGCGCGGTTCGTCAAGCAGGTCCGGGTCATCACCTTCAAGGACGTCAACATCGAAGAGGTCGAAAAACCCGAGCTGCGGCTTCCGGAGTAGTCCGCCTGGGCCGCGGGCCCTGTGGATGTTGTTCTGACTGTGGATAACTGGGGTGTATGGGGCCGATTCCCGGGGTTGGCGTCGACGTTGTGTCGGAGGGTGGTCGCAGTCTGCGTGCATGACGGATTCGTGGACGCGGGCGCAGTTGGGCGCATACGGTGAACAGTGCGCGGTGGATCATTTGGTGGCCTCGGGGTGGGTGATCCTGAACCGGAACTGGCGGTGCCGGTACGGCGAGTTGGATGTGGTGGCCGCTGACCCGGTGTCGGACACGGTGGTGTTCGTGGAGGTGAAGACACGCTCGGGTGACGGGTTCGGTGGGGTGGCTGAGGCGGTGACGGCCGCCAAGGTCCGTCGGTTGCGGCGGTTGGCGGCGTTGTGGCTGGCCGCCCAGGATCGTCGGTGGGCGTGTGTGCGGATCGATGTCGTCGGGGTGCGGGTGGGGCGCACACGGGAGCCGGAGCTTTCGTATGTGATGGGGGTGGGGTGATGGCGCTGGGTCGGGCGTTCTCGATGGCGGTGCGGGGGCTGGCCGGGGAGACCGTGGAGATCGAGGCCGATATCAACAGTGGCCTGCCGGGGGTGCATCTGGTCGGGTTGGCGGACGTGGCGTTACAGGAGTCACGGGATCGGGTGCGTTCGGCGATCACCAACAGTGGGGCCACGTGGCCGATGTCGCGGTTGACGTTGGCGTTGTCGCCGGCGACGTTGCCCAAGGTCGGGTCGGTGTACGACTTGGCTTTGGCGGCGGCGGTGATGTCAGCCGAAGGTGGGAAGTCGTGGCATCGACTCGAAAAAGGCGTGCTGCTGGGGGAATTGGCTCTCGATGGTCGGGTGCGACCGGTGCGTGGGGTTTTGCCGTCGCTGTTGGCCGCGCAGCGGCAGGGGTGGAAGACGGCGGTGGTGCCGATTGACAACCTGGCGGAGGCCAGTCTGGTCGACGGCATCGAGGTGCTGGGAGTGGGCAGCCTCAACGAGTTCCGGAAGTGGCTGGACGGTGGCCACTTGGCGGGCCGGGTGCAGGTTGCGGCATCGACGGTCGAGGCGTCGGTGGATCTGGCGGATGTAGTGGGTCAGGCGCGGGCGCGGCTGGCGATCGAGGTGGCCGCCGCCGGTGCCCACCATGTGATGATGACGGGTCCGCCCGGAGTGGGGAAAACGATGCTGGCGCAGCGTCTTCCGGGGCTATTGCCGTCGTTGACGGAATCGGAGTCGTTGGAGGTGACGGCCATTCATTCGGTGGCGGGAGTGCTGTCGGAGTCGACGCCGTTGGTGACCAGGCCGCCGTTCGAGGCCCCGCACCACACCTCGAGTCTGGCCTCGCTGGTGGGTGGAGGATCAGGGATGGCACGCCCCGGCGCCATCAGTCGCGCCCACCGCGGAGTGCTCTTCCTCGACGAGTGCGCAGAGATCGGCACCTCGGTACTCGAGGCACTGCGAACGCCGTTGGAAGAGGGCGAGGTACGGCTGGCCCGCCGCGACGGAGTGGCGCGCTACCCGGCGCGCTTTCAGTTGGTGTTGGCTGCCAACCCGTGCCCGTGCGCGCCGCCGGATTCCCGTGACTGCATCTGTCCGGCAGCATCCAAACGCCGATACCTGGGCAAGCTGTCCGGTCCGCTGATGGATCGTGTCGACCTGCGGGTGGAACTGGAACCGGTCCGAACCACGGCCTACACCACCGAGGACTGCGAGCCCACTGCAGCGGTGCGCCAACGTGTCTGGGCAGCCAGGCAGGCTGCCGCCCAACGCTGGAAGCGGCACGGTATCAGTACCAATGCCGAAGTCAGCGGAGTTCTTCTGCGACAACGCTATCGCCTGGACAAACACACGATGGCGCCGCTGAGCAATGCGATGGGTCGTGGCCTGATCAGCATCCGGGGCGTGGATCGTTGTCTGCGGGTGGCGTGGACCATGGCCGATCTCGCCGGCCGGGACAGGCCGAACACCGACGACGTGGCGATGGCATTGGGTTTCCGCCAGTCGGGGGCGGGCCGATGACCCGCGTCGAGCAGTTGGCTTGGGCATATCTGTCGAGAGTCGCCGAACCACCATGCGCGCCATTGGCCGAATTGGTGGCGGCCGTGGGCGTGGTGGAAGCCGCTGACCGGGTGCGACGTGGTGCGGTCTCGTCACAACTGGACGCCCTGGTCGAAGCGCGACGTGACATCGACTGTGCTGCTGATGATCTGGACCTCCTCCAGCGCCGGGGCGGCCGGCTGATAACCGCGGATGACGAGGGGGAGTGGCCGGCCTGGGCGGTGCACCCCTTCACCGTGTCGAAGCCAGCGCGCAAACGCCGCTCCGACGAGCACCCACCGTTGGTGCTGTGGGCCATCGGCCCGGAGAACGCCGATGACATCTCGCGGCGTGCGGCCGCTGTCGTGGGCACCCGCGCGTGCACCGCCTATGGCGAACAGATGGCCGCGGACCTCAGCGCGGGGCTGGTGGAGTCCGGGGTGGCTGTGGTCTCCGGCGGAGCCTTCGGTATCGACGGCGCCGCCCATCGCACGGTTTTGGCCTGCGAGGGTGTGACGGTTGCCGTCCTCGCCGGCGGGATCGACGTGCCTTACCCGGCCGGGCATTCGGCATTGCTGCACAGGGTCGCGACCAACGGGTTGCTGCTCAGCGAGTATCCACCGGGAGTGCGACCGGCGCGCCACCGGTTCCTGACGCGAAACCGCCTGGTGGCAGCCCTGTCTGGCGCAACCGTAGTCGTGGAGGCTGGATTGCGCAGCGGAGCGGCCAACACCGCTGCGTGGGCACGCTCGCTGGGGCGCACCGTCTGCGCGGTGCCGGGGCCGGTGACCTCGTCGGCGTCGGCCGGCTGTCATCAGCTGCTGCGCAACGACGGCGACGCCGTCCTGGTCACCCGGGCACAGGAGATCGTCGAGGTGATGGGACACATCGGTGAATTGGCCGAGGAGCCAGAACATCCCGTCACGCCGCTGGACACCCTGACACCGGAGCAACACCGCGTGTACGAGGCGCTGCCGCGGCGCGGGACGCTTACTCTCGAGGAGATCGCCGTGGGCGCGGGGATGCCGGTGCCGCAGGTGATGGGTCAGCTGGCGCTGCTGGAACTCGACGGATTGGTGCGCAGCGACGGGGGGAGGTGGCGACTCAACAGGGCACGAGGCTGAGGTTCACGACCTTCGTCTGGCAGGCGGGGCCGCTGGCTACCGCCGGTCGAGCCGGTCGGCGGGCTCATGTAATGAATCGCGGCCAGCGGATCGGCGGGTGAGCTGGGCCGCACCCCGCCACGGACCAACCCGTTGCCGGGGCTGCTGCTCGTATAGTCGATTCAGAGCAAGCAAACGACGATGGGAGGCGATGTGGCGGGCCGACCACTGCACGCATTCGAGGTAGTACGTACCGAGCAACTGGCACCGCATATGGTGCGAGTGATCCTCGGTGGCAATGGCTTCAGAACCTTCACACCCAGCGAGTTCACCGACTCCTACGTCAAGATCGCCTTCATCCCCCCGGCAGTCGACATCGCGAAGCTGAAAACGCCGCTGACCTTGGACAGCTTCAAGAAGCTGCCCGCCAACGAGCAGCCCACGCTGCGCACCTACACAGTGCGCTGGGCCGATCCCCAGGCCAGGGAGATCGCCATCGACTTCGTCACCCACGGCGAGCACGGCATCGCCGGAGCCTGGGCGGGCAAGGTCCAGCCCGGCGAGGCCGTCTATCTGATGGGTCCCGGCGGCGCCTACGCACCCGACCCGGCCGCCGACTGGCACCTGCTCGCCGGCGACGAGTCCGCCATCCCTGCCATCAGCGCCGCCGTCGCGGCGCTGCCCGCCGACGCGGTGGGGCAGGTGTTCATCGAGGTCGCCGGTCCTGACGACGAGGTGTCGTTCCCAGCGCCCGAAGGTGTCCACGTGCACTGGATTTACCGCGGTGGCCGCGCCGATCTGGTGCCCGATGACAACGCCGGCGACCATGCGCCATTGATCGAGGCGGTGAAGAACGCTGCGTGGCTGCCCGGTCAGGTGCACGTGTTCATCCATGGTGAAGCGCAGGTGGTCATGCACAACCTGCGTCCGTACATCCGCAAGGAACGCGGTGTGGACGCCAAGTGGGCGTCCATCTCCGGTTACTGGCGTCGCGGCCGCACCGAGGAGACCTTCCGGCAGTGGAAGCAGGAACTGGCCAAAGCCGAGGGAACCGACAGCTGAGGCGTGTCGAGCAGGCGCGGGACCCCTACGGTCTGACACCGTAGGGGAGTGCAGGCTTTCGACTTCGACCCGGTTCTCGACGAGTTCGCCGAGTACTTGGCGCTCGAACGTGGCCGCTCACCGCACACCCAGCGCGCCTACCTCGGTGACCTGCGTGCACTGTTCGAGTTCGTCACCGACAGGCACCCGGGCGCGGGGCTGACGACGCTGACCCTGCCGGTGCTGCGCGCCTGGTTGGCCGCCCAGGCAGCTGCCGGTGCGGCCCGCACCACACTGGCCAGACGCACGTCTGCGGTCAAGACGTTCACTGCATGGGCGCTACGGCGCGGACTGCTCGACAACGATCCCGCTACGCGCCTGCAGATGCCCAAAGCCCACCGGTCACTGCCGTCGGTACTGCGCCAGGACCAGGCGCTGGCTGCGATGGCTGCCGCTGAACTCGGTGCGCAGCAAGGCGATCCGTTGGCGCTGCGGGATCGGTTGATCGTCGAGCTGCTCTACGCCACCGGAATCCGAGTCAGCGAACTGTGCGGACTCGACGTCGACGACGTGGACCTGCCGCGCCGGCTGCTGCGGGTGCTCGGCAAGGGCAACAAGCAGCGCACCGCACCGTTCGGTGAACCCGCCGAGGACGCGGTGCGAGCCTGGCTGGCGGACGGCCGACCGGCACTGCTGAACCGCAATTCCGGCCCGGCGCTGCTGCTGGGGGCGCGCGGCGGACGCCTGGACGCTCGCCAGGCGCGCACCGTGGTGCATCAGACGTTGACGGCGGTTTCCAACGCCCCGGACATGGGTCCGCACGGACTGCGCCACAGCGCGGCCACCCACCTGCTCGAAGGTGGTGCGGACCTGCGCATCGTGCAGGAATTGTTGGGGCATTCGACCCTGGCCACCACCCAGCTCTACACCCACGTGACGGTGTCGCGGCTGCGGGCGGTTCACGACCAGGCCCATCCACGCGCATAGGCCCTCAGTGGCGGTGGGTCAGGGTCCGTGGGCTGGTGAGACCGCGCAGGGAAGGCCACGGCAGAAAGGACTTTCGTCATCGACGCCAACCGAGAACACGTCGAATTGTCCTGGGGCCCCGTCTCTTACCTCGAATGGTCCGGTGGCCCCGCGGCGCGGACAGTGGTCCTGCTGCACGGAGCCGGGGTGGACAGCGCCGCCTTGTCGTGGGGCGGACTGGGGCCGCAGTTGGCGACGGCCGGGTACCGGGTGCTTGCGCCGGATCATCCCGGTTACGGCGCGAGTGCTCCCGGGCCGGCCACCCAACAAGGTCTCGTCGACTACGTCGGGGAATTCGTCGACACTCTGGGGCTGAAGACGTATGTGGTGGCCGGCCTCTCGTTGGGCGGTGGAATGACCATCGGCCACTCGCTGGCGCGCCCCGATACGGTGCGCGGGGCCATCCTGCTGGGCAGCTACGGCATCATGCCGCGCCTGAGCGACGGCCTCTTCTCGCCGGCACGTCAGCTGCTGACCTGGGCGATGGTGCGCACCGGGCTGCTGACTGCCCTGTCGAAGGCGACGGCTCGCAGCAACTCCGCCCTGGACGCGAGTATGGCGTCGCTGATCCGTTCGCCTGAGCAGCGCACGGCGCAGTTGCTCGCGGAGGTCAGAGCCGCCGCCCGAGCCGGCGTTGGACTGGGCAGCTTCGCCCAGTGGCAGCGAGAGCAGATCCGCTGGGACCGCTTGACCACCGACTATCGCGACCGGCTGCCGGGTTTCGCGCCGCCTGCGCTGATCATCCACGGCGACCGCGACTCCGGGGTGCCCGTCGCCAGGGCCGTCGAAGCCCAGTCGCTGATCCCCGAGGCGCGGCTGCAGATCGTCCCCGGCGCAGGGCACTGGGTGCAGCGTGACCAGCCGGTGGTGGTGCTCGACGCGATGCTGAGCTTCATGGCAGCGGTTTGAGGCGAACAGGAGTCGAGGTCAACAGATCCAGCGGGTCCACGTAATCGGCCCGCGACGAAGGCCCCCACATCGCGCCCCAGTGCAGGCAGACCGGCGCCCCGCAGCCCGCGTGACCCGGCAGCAGGGTGCCGATCGGGGTGCCGGTGCTCACCTGCTGCCCCATCCGCACCACGGCCACTACCGGCTCGTAGCTGGTCCGCAGCCCGCCGGGATGCTCCAGCGAGACCAGCGGACGGCCGGCGAGTGTGCCGGCGAACACCACTCGCGCCGGTGCGGCGGCCAGCACCGCTTGCCCGTCTGCACCGGCGAGGTCGACGCCGCGGTGGCCCGGCTTCCAGTTCGGGGAAGGTGGGTCGAACGCTCGCAGCACCGCAGGACGGGGCCGCAGCGGCCACTGCAGTCGGGTGGCCTCGGCGGCGGCCGGCGCGGCGCACGTAGCACCAAGAAGTGCCAGAATGACCAGGACAGCCCGCATCGGTGCAGTTCAGCGCGTCGGCCACGGTGGGCGCCAGTCATGGTGTCACCGGTTGGGGATCAGCTCCGCTGTGTGGACAAAGCACCTGTTAGCAGGGTGTAAACTTCTATCCGCAACTCGCATCAGTGAGTTGACTTCGCGCGCCTGCGACGCAGCCCTCGCCTGTCGTTCTCGGACAACAGTTCAAGGTTGCACCATCCTGCCGGCGGTCCCGTGTGAACCACGGGTCCGGCATGGACGCAGACGCCAGGGTTCGGCATCAACCGGTGCCGGACGACAACCGACAATGAAAGCTGGGCACAACCATGGCTGTTGTAACCATGAAGCAGCTGCTTGACAGCGGCGCCCACTTCGGGCATCAGACCCGTCGCTGGAACCCCAAGATGAAGCGGTTCATCTTCACCGACCGCAACGGCATCTACATCATCGACCTGCAGCAGACGCTGACCTACATCGACAAGGCGTACGAGTTCGTCAAGGAGACCGTCGCCCACGGTGGCACCGTCTTGTTCGTCGGCACCAAGAAGCAGGCGCAGGAATCCATCGCCGATGAGGCCACCCGCGTCGGCATGCCGTATGTGAACCAGCGCTGGCTGGGCGGCATGCTCACCAACTTCTCCACCGTCCACAAGCGTCTGCAGCGCCTCAAGGAACTCGAGGCCATGGAGCAGACCGGCGGCTTCGAGGGACGCACCAAGAAGGAAATCCTCATGCTCACGCGTGAGAAGAACAAGCTGGAGCGCAGCCTCGGCGGTATCCGCGACATGCAGAAGGTGCCGTCGGCCATCTGGATCGTCGACACCAACAAGGAGCACCTGGCCATCAACGAGGCCATCAAGCTCGGCATCCCGGTTATCGCCATCCTGGACACCAACTGCGATCCCGACCAGGTCAACTACCCGATCCCGGGTAACGACGACGCCATCCGCTCGGCCGCTCTGCTGACCAAGGTGGTGGCCTCCGCGGTCGCCGAGGGTCTGCAGGCCCGCGCGGGAATCGCCAGCGGCGACGGCAAGCCCGAAGCCGCTGCCGGCGAGCCCCTGGCCGAGTGGGAGCAGGAGTTGCTGGCCTCTGCCACAACCGGTGCCGCCACCGAGTCCGCCGAGACCACGACCACCACCGACGCTTCCTGATTCGTTCGGATCTGATCCGAGAGAGGCTTTCATGGCTAACTACACCGCTGCCGACGTCAAGCGCCTGCGGGATCTGACCGGTGCCGGGATGCTCGACTCGAAGAACGCGCTCGTCGATTCCGACGGCGACTTCGACAAGGCTGTCGAACTGCTCCGTATCAAGGGTGCCAAGGACGTCGGCAAGCGCGCAGAGCGCGCCACCGCCGAGGGTCTGGTGGCGGCCAAGGACGGTGCGCTGATCGAGCTCAACTCAGAGACCGACTTTGTGGCCAAGAACGCGGAGTTCCAGGCGCTGGCCGACCAGGTGCTGACCGCCGCCGTCGCGGCGAAGGCCACCGATGTCGACGCGCTCAAGGCCGCCAAACTGGGTGACTCCACCGTCGAGCAGGCCGTGGCGGACCTGTCGGCGAAGATCGGCGAGAAGCTCGAATTGCGTCGCGCCGCCTTCTTCGACGGCACCGTCGAGGTCTACCTGCACAAGCGTGCAGCCGACCTGCCGCCGGCCGTCGGTGTGCTCGTCGAGTACACCAGTGCGGACGCGGCCAAGGGCAAGGAAGCAGCCCACGCCGTGGCGCTGCAGATCGCCGCCCTCAAGGCCAAGTACCTCACGCGTGACGAGGTGCCCGCCGAAACCGTCGCCAACGAGCGTCGCATCGCCGAGGAGACCGCGAAGTCCGAGGGCAAGCCCGAGCAGGCGCTGCCCAAGATCGTCGAGGGTCGTCTCACCGGTTTCTACAAGGATGTCGTGCTGCTGGATCAGCCGTCGGTGTCCGACAGCAAGAAGTCGGTCAAGGCGCTGCTCGACGAGGCCGGCGTTACCGTGACCCGCTTCGTGCGGTTCGAGGTCGGTCAGGCCTGACGACCGACCCGGTTATTACTTGAGCGGCACACCAATCCGCTCAGATACAGAGACCCCGCGTCCGGGGCCGGTGATCCCGGCCGACGCGGGGTTTCTTCTTTCTGTCTAGTGCACCTTGTTGACGATCTCGGCGACGATGGCGGCGCTGGTGTCGGTGGTCACCCGGTCACCGCAGGCCGCCACGTCGGCGACGACATTGGATCTGGCGGCCAGCGACCGTGAGCAGGCCCAGCCGTCGCCACCTTCCTGGTAGTTGACCACCGATACGATGCCCTGCCAGGTCACGGTGTCACCGATGGTCCAGGTGTCGGTGACCGTGTCGGATTGTTTGAGGCTCACCGGACTGCCTGCACACACCCGCCATGTCTCCTCGGACTCCCGGACGAACCGCTCCGCCCCGCCGGCCCCGGGGTAGAGGGCCACGAACTGGAAGACGATGTAGGCGGCGTCGTCCTGGGGTTGTGTGACCCGCTGACCCAGGGCGGTGACGTATCCGGTGCCGCGGTACACATCGGCCATCGCCGAGAACGCGGCGCCCAGGCAGCTGGCGTCACCGGTGACCGTCTGGCCGGGGTCGAGTGCCACCGCACGTTCAGAGGTGTCGCTGATGGTCATGTTGGTGGTGCCCAGGATGTCGTTGAACTCCCCGGGCTTGAGGAGCAAATCCGGTAGGTCGTTGACCGTCACGTCGCGACTCGAGGCGCCGTGGGCGCCCGCAGGCACCGGAGCGCCGGGCACGGTGGTGCTGCAGCCGGTGGCAGCGCAGGCGCACAACAGGGCCGCGAGCCACCGGATCCCGTTGCTGTGGAGCACGACGACACCGTACGCGACGGTTCTTATTGGACACGTGTATTGCTAGCGTGCTGGAGGTGACCCGTGTCTCTGCCTTCGACGATGACGCCCTGGCCCACCTCGACGCCGTGGGCGTCGTCGACGCACTCCGCCGCGGCCTGATCAGCCGCGTGGAGGTGGTGGCTGCCGCCATCGCCCGCGCGGAGGCGGTGAACCCCGAGCTGAACGGCATCGCCCATCGTGCCTACGACACGGCAAGGGCCCGTGCCGCGTCATCTACGCGCTACGGCGGGTTCTTCGACGGGGTCCCCACCTTCGTCAAGGACAACGTCGCGGTCGCAGGGATGCCGACCATGGAAGGAACCGACGCGTGGCGGCCCCGGCTGGAGTCCGCCGACGGTGATTTCGCCCGGGCCTATCTTGCGACCGGGCTGGTGCCGCTGGGGAAGACCCAGATGTCGGAATTCGGCTTCAGCGCCTCCGCCGAGCACCCGCGACTCGGTCCGGTCCGAAACCCCTGGGGTCTGGATCGCACGGCGGGAGCGTCCTCCTCGGGCGCCGGCGCGTTGGTGGCTGCAGGAGTGGTACCCATCGCCCACGCCAACGACGGCGGCGGGTCGATCCGGATACCCGCATCCTGCAACGGGTTGGTGGGGCTCAAACCGACCCGGGGGCGACTGCCACTCGATCGCAACGTGCGCCAGATGCCGATCCGCATCGTCGCCAACGGGGTGGTGACCAGGACGGTGCGTGACACCGCAGCGTTCTACCGGGAGATCGAACACACCCAGCGCACCCCGAAACTGCCGCCGATCGGTGACGTCACGGGGCCGGGCCGTACCCGGCTGCGGGTGGCGGTGTTCACCGACTCGGTGAAGCGGGCGTGCGGTGCCGAAGTCCGCGAGCTGACGTCCGAAACCGCGGCCCTGCTCGAAAGGCTCGGGCACCGCGTCGAGTTCCATGACGGGCCACCTCCGGTGCCGGCCACCTTCGCCGACGACTTCGTCCTCTACTGGGCGCTGCTGGCGATGGCGCTGGTGCGGGGCGGACGAAGCCGGTTCGGCCAGACCTTCGACCGGACCAAATGCGACAACCTCACCTTGGGCCTCGAGCGGCACGCCGCTCGCAACCTGCACCGGCTGCCCGGAGCGCTGACACGACTTGCCTTGACCCGCAGGCACACTGAGCGAATGATGCGTGGTTACGACGTCGTGCTCACTCCCACGCTGACCGAGGAACCGCCCCGGATCGGACACCTGGACCCCACCGCGGACTACCAGCAGATCATCGGCAGGCTCGAGGACTGGGTGGCTTTCACGCCACTGCAGAACGTCACCGGTGATCCGGCGATCTCTCTGCCCCTGGCCGAGTCGGCCGCAGGCCTGCCGGTCGGGATGATGTTCACCGCGCGGGCGGGGGAGGAGGCGCGCCTGCTGGAGTTGGCCTTCGAAATCGAAGAGGCGCAGCCTTTCCGGCATCTGTGAGGTTCCTGTGCACTCGTGTGTCGCCACGCAACGAAATCCGTTGTTCGGCTGACACACTGTCTTAACTCGGACTTGCCCGAGTTAACGCATTCGACATTCCGCGCGACTACTGCCGGAAACAGGGCGATCTCACCATTCCTGCTGTGGAGACCTCTGCGCCCACAGCGACCCCATCCCGCTCACCGGACATCGCCACCGCCTCCTCCGGGAACACCTTCATGTGTCTCGTACGGTTCGCGCTGGCCAACATCCGCCGGAGACCCGAACGCTTCGTGCTGTCCGTACTCGGCATCGCGCTGGCCATCGCCTGCGTCGTCGTGGTTCGGACCATCGCAGCCAGTTTCGCGATCACCGGCGCCGATTCGGTGACCGACGTACTGGGTGACTCGCAACTGTGGGCAGTACCAGCCGCCGGTGTGCACTTCGACCAGGAAGCCCAGGCACTGGTGGCCGGTGGGCCCGCCCCCGCCATCACCATCCCTGACGGCTGGCGCGGGGTGCACACCATCTCCGGTGTCACCGATATCGGCGGACAGGCGGTCTCGCTTCGCGGAAACGACGAGATTGCTTCCGGCGTAGCGGTTCTGGGGCCCGATCTGGCCGCCCGTCTGGGTGTCGCCTCCGGCGGCACGGTCAGCGTCGGCGGCAAGCAACTGACCGTCGACACCTCAGGCGTCGGGCAGTCGATGCTCGTGTCGACCGATCTTGCGGAGTCGGTGGTCGGAGACAACGGATGGTGGACCGTCTATGCCCCAGCAGGGCAGGAGAAGCGCCGTGATCTGGCCCAGGTGTTCGGCGCCGAGGTCGATCTACCGTCCACCCCTGACCCCGCGGTTCAGCCCGACCCCGCAGGTGCCGGGTTGATCTACGACACGCTGGGCGGCTCGGGCCCGCTCAATTTCGAGCAGCGGTTCTCCGCGCTGTTCTCCGGCCAGGTCACCAGCTCCACGCTGGGCTTGATCTCGATCGTGGGCCTGGGCCTCGGCTTCGTCATCGCGGTGTCGTCGTTCCTGGCGGCGGTGCAGGAACGCAAACGCGAGTTCGGCATCATGAGCAGTATCGGTCTGGCCGACGAGGTGCTCTACTTCTTCCTCGTCGAGTCGTTCATGGTGTTCATCGCCGCCTACCTGGTGGGTGTGCTCGGTGCCGGAGCCGCTGTGGCACTGGTGATCCCGGGCATCGCCACTGTCACCGCGTGGCTGCAGGCCTCGGCCATGGTGGCAGCCTTCCTCCCTGCCATGGCCATCGTCGGTGCCTTGATACCGGTCCACCGGCTACTACAACAGCGGCCGGTTGCTCTCCTGGAGGCGCGATGATCAGCAAAGGCCTTGCCTACGGTTACCTTTCGGCACGCCGACGCATCGGTGAGATGGTGCTGCCCATCGTCACCACCGCCACCGGCGCCTTCCTGGTGGTGCTCGTCTTCGGGATGTCCGCCGGCATCAGCGCCCAATCGGCCACCCTCGGACACGCCGACGAGATCGACAAGGCCGTCATCCTGATCGCCGTCACTGTGCTGCTGGTCGGTGTGGTCGAAGTCGCGGTGGCCACCACCAGGACCATCGCCCACCGCACCCGCGAGCTCGGCGTGCTCAGCGCCAACGGCGTCCCGCGCGGACCCGTGGTGGCAGCGCTGCTGGTGGAACCCGTTGTCGCAGCTGTACTGGGCGCGCTCCTTGGTGCCGTCCTCGCGGTGCTCACCGGAGCGATCCTGGCGATGGTCGGCTTGGTGGGCACCGGCATCTCCTACGGCGGCATGTTCGCCGGCGTGCTGATCGCCATAGCCGTCAGCATCCTGGCGGCCGTCGCCACCAGCATCGTGCCCACGTGGAACGCGGCGTCGCGTCCCCCCATCCGTTCCCTGACCGCAGGAGGTTAGACAACAATGACCGCATTGGACGCGGAATCCGACGCCACCGGCGCCCTCGGCGACACCGAGAAGGCGCAGAAGCCCGTCATCGAGATCAGTGATGTGTGGAAGCTGCACAAGCTGGGTGATGAAGTGGTCAAGGCTCTGGTGGCCGCCGAACTACAGGTCATGC
Organism: Mycobacterium sp. MS1601; assembly: GCF_001984215.1. Taxonomy (NCBI): domain Bacteria; kingdom Bacillati; phylum Actinomycetota; class Actinomycetes; order Mycobacteriales; family Mycobacteriaceae; genus Mycobacterium; species Mycobacterium sp. MS1601. Next base: position 6,337,874 of record NZ_CP019420.1, on the reverse strand, counting down.
CAGGCGAATTCGTGTGCCTCATGGGCCCGAGCGGAAGTGGCAAGTCCACCCTGCTGAACATCATCGGCGGCTTGGACCGGCCGACGAAGGGCACGGTGATGCTGGCCGGCCAGGACACCTCCAAGCTCACCGAGAGCCAGTTCGCCGCGCTGCGCCACGACACCATCGGGTTCATCTTCCAGAGTTACAACCTGATCCCGTTCCTGTCCGCGGTCGAGAACGTGGAACTGCCGCTGATGTTCGAGCCCTACGACCGCAAGGCCCTGCGCAAGCGGGCCACCGAACTGCTCGAACTGGTGGGGTTGAGCCATCGCATCAACCATCAGCCCACCAAGATGTCAGGAGGGGAACAGCAGCGCACCGCCATTGCGCGGTCGCTGATCAGCAATCCGACGCTGGTGCTCGCCGACGAACCCACCGCCAACCTGGATCACCGTACGGGGGAAACGGTGGTCCGCATGCTGCGTGACCTGTGCTCGACGCTGGGCGTCACCGTGGTCGCCAGTACCCACGATCCCACGGTGGCCGACGAAGCGAGCCGTGTTGTCCGCATGAAAGACGGACAGATCATCAACTGATTCACCCTCCCTCGGTCCCCCTAGTTTCTCCCGGAGAACAGATGACGCAAGAACTCGACGCTGCTCGAATAGCAGACCGCGACAAGCTCATGACCACCGAGCTCGTCCCCGAGCAGGTCCTGCCGAAGGTGATGAGCACCTTCGGCCTCACCGCCATGTACGTGTTCATCATCTGCTGGATCACCGGTTCCTCGGTGATGGCCGCCGGTGGTTGGACAGCGATCCCGATGTGGATCCTGGGCATCCTGTTGTTCCTCATTCCCGCCGGTATGGCCGTCGTCGAACTGGGCAACCTGTGGCCCGGCCAGGGCGGTGTGTACATCTGGGCGGCCCGAACCATGGGTGAGAAGTGGGGATTTGTCGGCGGCTATCTGTCGTGGATCCCGGTGATCCTCAACGGTGCCGGTTCACCTGCCATCGTGTTGCAGTTCGTTCTGCTGGCATTCCATGCCGAACTGGGTCTGATGACCAGCATCATCTTGCAGCTGGTGATCCTGTGGAGCATCGTCGGTTTGGCCCTGGCCCGGCTGGCCGCCAACCAGAAGGTGATGAACACCGTGTTCGTCGTGTACTTCGTGCTGACGTTCACCATCTTCATCGCCGGGCTGATCTACGCGGCGAAGAACGGGTCGGCGACACCGTTCAGCTGGCAAGACGCCACCGTGCCGAACTTCGCCACCGCCGGGTTCCTCTTCGGCACGGTCATCTTGTACCTGCTCGGTGTCGAGACGCCCTACAACATGGGTGCGGAGTTTCTCTCGGTGCGTAAGAGCGGCCCGAAGATGATCGCCTGGGGATCGTTTGCCCTCGTGGCCATCTACCTGCTGACCACGCTGGGCACCATGATGGTGTTGCCGTCCGACCAGATCGATCCGGTCACCGGCGTCATCGGCAACCTCGACGTCTCCGGCTTCCCGGGGCTGATGGAAGTCGCGGCAATCGTCCTGGCCGTCATCGTGTTCGTGGCTCTGATGACCTACCAGGTGGCCTACTCCCGCCTGATCTTCGTCTCCGGTCTGGAGCGCCACCTGCCGCGCATCTTCACCCACCTCAATCCGCGCACCCGCAATCCGGTGACCGCGGTGCTGATCCAGGGTGTGCTGTCGTCGATCATCCTGGTGACTCTGTACTCGCAGAGCAGCATGGCCAACGTCACCGTCTACATCCAGGGTGGTCTGAGCGTGGTGTGGCTGATCTCCGGCTTCTTCTTCCTTTTCCCGGTGATCATCGCGCGCAAGAAGTACGCAGACCGCTATGAGAGCGAGCAGTTCTGGCGGATTCCGGGCGGGATGACCGGTGTCTGGATCACCGTCATCGTCGGATCGATCGGCACGCTGGGCGGCATCTACTACTCGTTCTTCACCCCGTGGCTGGACGTGCCGACCGCGACCTGGATGACCTGGGTCGGCGGTATCGGCCTCGGTATGGTGGCTCTTGGCGTGATCGTGTACGTGTTCGGCCGTCGTTCGGCGGCGAAGATGAACCAGGAAGACGCCCTCGCGCACTTGGCGGTCCTGGATCTCAACAAGGAGGAATCACCCAAATGACCATGGACAGCACGGTTCTGAACACACCGGGTACCGGTGATTCAGTCAGCTATCCACTGGATCCCCTCTCCGGCGCAGAGATCGAGGCGGCGGCGAGGATCATCTCGGAGTCCGAATATGGCACTCCCACATTGAAGTTCGTGATGATCCAGCTCGCCGAGCCGGACAAGACACCGGAGTTGACGTTCGCGGACACCGCGGTGGCACGTCAGGCGTTCGTCACCATGTACGACGGTGCCGCCAAGATGATCTACGAGGCGGTTGTCGACGTCGCGGCGGGCACCATCGACGCCTGGAAGGCCGTTCCCGGCCGCTTCCCCTCCTACCTCGTCGAACACATGACCGGGGTAGAGGAGAAGGTGCGGCAGGATCCGCGGTGGCAGGAAGCCATGCAAAAGCGTGGTGTCACCGACTTCAGCCTGGCGATGATCGATCCGTGGCCTGCCGGCTACTACGGCCAGCAGGACCACTACGACAACTCGCCACTGATCTGCCGTCCACTGACCTTCATGCGGGCCGCGCCGTCCGAACACGGTTACGCGCGGCCGGTCGAGGGCCTGATCGTCACCTTCGATCTCGACGCCATGGAAGTCCTGGACATCGAGGACCACGGTGTGGTGCCTCTGCCGCCGAAGTCGGGTAACTACGACCCACGTTTCATGTTCGACCCCGACAACCGGCCGGCGTTCACGCAGTTCCGCGACGGGGTGAAACCCATCGAGATCACCCAGCCCGACGGACCCAGCTTCACCGTCGACGGCTGGAATGTGCAGTGGCAGAAGTGGTCTCTGCGCATCGGGTTCAACCCGCGCGAGGGCCTGACCATCCACGAGGTCACCTACACCGACCGCGGTGAGACCCGGCCCATCATGTACCGGGGATCGCTGTCGGAGATGGTGGTGCCCTACGGTGACAGCTCACCCACGCACTGGAACAAGAACGTCTTCGACATGGGTGAAGTGGGTATGGGCTTCTCGGCCAACCCGCTGACCCTCGGTTGCGACTGCCTGGGTGAGATCCACTATTTCGACGGCACGGTCAACGACTCCAGCGGCAATGCCGTCACCATCCCGAACGCCATCTGCATGCACGAGGAGGACTACGGGATCTCCTGGAAGCACACCGACTTCCGCACCGAGGAAGTGGAGGTCCGACGGTCGCGGCGCCTGGTGGTGTCGATGATCTGCACGGTGGGCAACTACGAGTACGGCTTCTTCTGGTACTTCTACAACGACGCCTCCATCGAGGTCGAGGTGAAGCTGTCCGGCGTGTTGACCACCGGGTCCGTCCCGGAGGGTGAACTGCCACGCTGGGGCAAGATGGTGGCCCCCGGCATCTACGGTCCCAACCACCAGCACTTCTTCAATTTCCGCCTCGACATGAACATCGACGGGCCGGGAAACAGTGTCTACGAGGTGGATTCGATCCCGGAGCCGGACCCGGCGCTGAACCCGCACAAGAATGCGTGGATCACCCAGGACACATTGGTGGCCTCGGAAGCCGAGGGTGCCAGGGATTGGAACTGGTCCACCGGCCGGTACTGGAAGGTGGCCAATCCGTCGAAGATCAACGAACTCGGCGCGCCGGTGGCCTACAAGCTCACCCCGAAAGAGGTGGTGCCGGTGATGGTGCAGGAAGGTTCCTACATCTACGACCGGGCCCGCTTCGTCCAGCACAACCTGTGGGTGACGAAGTACGACCCGGCCGAGAAGTTCGCCGCCGGCGACTACATGTACCAGTCGGCCGACATGCAGGGTCTGCCCGAGTTCATCGCCGACGATGCGCCGTTGGACGACACCGATGTGGTGCTCTGGTACACCGTCGGGGCCCACCACGTGGTGCGGCCGGAGGACTGGCCGGTGATGCCGTGCGCGTACACCGGCTTCCACCTCAAGCCGGTCGGCTTCTTCGACGGCAACCCGGCACTGGATATCCCGCCGAGTCCGCCGGCAGCATGCCATTCGGCTCACCACGCGGGGTTGCCCGTCGCCGAACGAGCGCGGGAGTCCTAGCGGTCGCCCAGTTCGAGGACGTCGCCGGTCAATCCGGCGACGATCCTCGGATCATGGGTCACCACAACCACTCCCGTGCCCTCGTCGGCCATCTGTCTCAACAGGTCCACCACGGCAGCCGAGGCGATCGGATCCAGCATCGCGGTGGGCTCGTCGCACAGCAGGAATGTCGGTTGCGCCATCAGTGCCCGGGCGATACACGCACGCTGTAGCTGGCCGTCACTGACCTGGGCCGGGTAGCGGTCCAGCAGCAGCGGGTCCAAGCCCACTCGAGTGATCACCGGATCCAGATCGACGGTGCTCCTGCGAATCCTGGCGGGCTCGGCGATCACCGCCCCCAACTGCCAGCGCGGGTTGCACACCAACCGGGGGTGCTGGGCCAACATGCCCACAGAGCCCCCGATCTGCACTGTGCCCGAGCAGGGCCGCTGCAGACCGGCCAGCACCCGCAGCAGGGTGGTCTTGCCGCAGCCGGAGGGTCCGGTGACACCGACGATGTCTCCGGCTCGCACGGTGAGGTTGGCGTCGCGCAACGCCGTGCGTCCGGCGTAGTCGACGCTGACGTCCTGCGCGTGCAGCCGGGTCATGCCGTCACCCCGGCGAAGAACCGCCGGCTGTAGTCGTCGCCGGCTCCGGTGATCTCGGCCCATGGACCTTGGGTGACCACGGTGCCGTCTCGCATCAGCGCGATGTCGTCGCACACCCCGGAATCCAGCAGCGTCGTCAGATCGTGGGTGATGGCAAGCACGCCGGCGCCGGCGCGCGCAGCCGCTCCCAACAGCTCCCACACCGCGGCGGCGTGGCCGGGGTCCAGCGCCGAGGTGGGCTCGTCGGCGATCAACAGGGCCGGGCGGGCGGCGATGGCGGCGGCGATGGCCGCACGCTGTGCCATGCCGCCGGACAGCTCGTGCGGATACAGCGCGCCGGTGTCCGGCGGCAACTGGGCCGCGGCCAGCAGTTCGGCAGGATCCCGGTCGGCGCCGAGCCGTCGGCACACCTCGGTGAGCTGCGCGCCGATGGTGCGAACCGGGGTGAACGACGTCGCTGCCGACTGCGGCACGAATCCCACCCGGCGGCCGCGCAATTGCCGCCACTGCGATTCCCCGGCGTCGCTGACATCGCGGTCGCCGATCAGGATCTGGCCGCTGGCCCGTGATCCCGGCGGCAACAGCCCACACAGGGCTGCGGCGACAAGTGACTTGCCGCAACCGGATTCGCCGATCAGGGCGGTGAAGCCCGCCGCAGGAACCGACAGGTGCACGTCGTCCAGGGTGCGCACAACGGGGGAGCGTCTGCCGCCTCGGGTGGCGATGTCGACGGTGACGCCGACCAACTGGGCGGCCGCTTTCGGTGAATAGACCATCACCACACCCGCCCGGACGGAGGTTCGTGACGTTGCCGCAGCGCGGTGGCGGAGGCGGCGAACACCAGCGCCGTGAGGATCAGGGCGCCGGCGGGCACCACCAGCGTCCACCAGGCGCCGGAAAGGATGTCACCGCGCGCCTGTCCCAGCAGCGTGCCCAGGCTCGCCTGGTCCGGTGAGAGCCCGACGCCGAGGAAAGACAGGGTCGATTCGTGCCACACCGCGTGCGGCAACAGCATCACCATCGCCACGACGGCCTGACCGGTGACCGCGGGCAGCAGGTGATTGCGAGCCACGAACCACCGTGACGCTCCGGCCAGCCGCGACATCTGCACCCAGCCGGCGTCGGTGACCGACAACAACTCGGCCCGCACCACGCGGGCCACCGCAGGCCAGTGGGTAAGGCCGATCGAGGCGATGATGGCCAGTGGCTCGCCACGCCACATCGCCGCGATGACGATCCCGACGACCAGGTGCGGCAGGGCGTTCACCCCGTCCACCAGGCGCATCACCGTCGCATCGATCCACCCGCCGGCCAGCACCGACCCGATGCCGATCACGGCGCCGATCACGGCGGACACCACCGCGCACGTGGCGGCGATCAGGAGCGAGATCTGCAGCCCCTCTGCGGTTCTGACCAGCAGGTCGTACCCGGAATGGTCTGTGCCGGCCAGATGCGCCGCGCTCGGCGGCCGCAACGCCCGGCTGAAGTCGGCCGCCTGGTCACCGGCCAGCAGGGGGACCAGCACGGCGGCAACCAGGATGGTTGCCAGCAGCATCCAGGGCCACTGCACGAGGGACCGTCGGGACAACAATGAAATGCTCATGCGCGCAAGCCGATCCGGGGATCGAGGGCCACTGCGGCGGCATCCGAGAGCGCCGAACCCAGCAGTACCGCCAGCGCGGCGCCCACCGTCAGTGCCGCCATGAGTGCGAAGTCCAGCGCCGCCGCCGATTCCACCAGGACCGCCGCGACGCCGGGCCAGCCGAAGATCGTCTCCACGATGGCCGCACCGGCGATGAGCTCCGGTAGCCGGGTGCCCAGCAGCGCCAGCGTCGGAAGCACCGACACCGGCGCGATGTGGCCGCGCAACAGCGGCCAGCCGTCCACGCCGCGGGCGCGGGCCGCGCGCACCGCATCGGAGTCCCTGGCGTCGCGCACCTCGGCTCGGGTGGCCAGCATCAGCCACGGGATCTGCGACAGCACCAGAGCCGTCAGCGGGAGCGCGGCGTAGGTGAGTACGCCGCTCACCGTGTAGTCACTGCCTGGCGGCCGGGCACCTGAGGTGGGGAACCAGCGCAGCCCGACAGCGAACACCGTCACCAGTGTCAGCGACACCACGAAGGGCGGAACCGCGGCGAAGGTGACCGCAAAGCCGTTGCAAGCCCGGTCGATGGCACCGCCGCGCATGCCGGCGACGGCGCCGAGCAGGATCGCGATCGAGGCGCCGAGCACCAGTGCGGTGCCCGACAGCGCCAGGGTGAAGGGCATCCGTTCGGCCAGCACCGTGCTCACCGGCAGCGACTGGGTGGACGACCAACCCAGGTCACCGGACAACGCGGTGGTGAACCAGTGCCACCACGCTTGCCACCAGGGCTGGTCCAGATCGTAGGCAGCCCGCATGGCCTCGCGCTGCGACTGGGTGGCGAACTGGTAGTTGCTGCCGAGGTAGGCCGCAAGTGGGTCGAACGGCGAGAGTGCGGCCACGAAGAACATCCCGACCGACACTGCCACGGTCACCGGAATCGCGATGACAGCACGGATTCCGAGCAGCCTGGCGGCGGGAGTGATTCGGTTGCGACGCCAGTTCTCGGTCACCGGGTCCATGCGCCCATATGCCACCACGGACCCCAGGTGACTCCATGCGAATGTGGTTCCAGAATCGGTGCCGATTGGTTCCAGCCGAGGTCGCGGTAGGCGTAGGTGTGATCCAGGAAAGCCAGGAACACGCTCGACGGTTGGGCGACGTAGCTGGCCTGGATGTCGCGGTAGAGCGCGTCTTTGCCGTCGCCGCTGGCGGATTCGCGGGCCCGGTCCAGCAGTTCGTCGAGACCGGGGGCGGTGAAATTGCCGGGGTTGGAGTAGGGGGAGGAATCCGGCAGCCGGGTGTGCAGGGTGTCGTAGACCTGCGAGTCGATGCTGTACGGGGTGGAGCCGCCGCCCAGCAGAACCGCAGAGGTCTCGAACCGGGTGTCGATCTCGTCCCAACTGGTGCCTCGCGGATTGACCTGGATGCCAAGCGGTTTCATCGCGGTGGCGAAAGCCACCGACAGATCGCGGCGCAGGGTGTCCGCGGCGTTGTAGAGCAACTCGAATTCAGCGCGGGCACCGTCCTTCTCCCGGATGCCGCCGGCGCCGGTGACCCAGCCGGCGCGGTCCAGGATGGCAGCGGATTCATCCGGGTCGAAGGCGAAGGTGGCTTCGGGGTTGTAGGCAAGGCCGTAGACGTCGCCGATCGGTGTGTCGGCTGGGCGGCCATGGCCGTCGAGGACGTCGCGGATCACGGCCGTGCGGTCCACACCCAGGTTCATCGCCAGCCGGGCCAGCGGATCGGCGGTGAAGGCAACACCGGACGGGAACGAAACTCCGCGCCAGTCAGCCGATTTCACCGCGACAGTGCTGATCTCGTCGCTCTCCACCGAGCCCACCAGCTTGGGCGGCAGGTTGGCGCCGTCCACCTCCCCGGTGGCGATGCGTTGTGCGCGGGTGTTGTCGTCGGGGGTGTAGGTGTAGACCAGGCGTGCCACCTGCGGCCTCTCGCCCCAGTAATCGTCGCGTGCCACCATGACTGCCTGATCGGGACGCAGGCTGTCCAACCGGTAGGGCCCGGTGCCCACCGGTTCGGTGTTCAGTGCCCAGTCGGCGGCCGGGGCGTCCTGCACCTTTTCCGACGGGACGATCCCGGTCAGCAGATACGGTGACGGGTCGGCGTCGGTGTTCACCTCGATCGTCACGGCCAGCGGTCCGTCGGCGGCAACAGAGGTGATGGGCGCGACATTGGTGGCGATATCGGAGGCCACGGCCGGATTCTTGAGCGCCTCGTAGGTGGCCACCACGTCGGCGGAGTCGAAGTCGGTGCCGTCGGAGAAGCTGACACCTTCGCGCAGCGCGATGCGCCACTGGCGCGGGGCGCGCTGTTCGGGAGGCGCCGACGCCAAGGCGGGTACCAGGTCGGGGATCTGTGCGTCGGTGTCCGACGCCGGACGCAGGAGTCCTTCGTAGATGGGGGAGACACCGAGTTCGCCGTAGCTGACGAAGGGGCTGTAGCCACCCAGCTCCTGGCCTTCGGCAAGGATGATCTGGTCCTGGTTCGCCGGCTCCGACGGAGCGGCGCAACCCGCGACGGTGATCACGGTCACCGCGGTGGCAAACCCGACACGGCGGGGAACCCTGCTCAGTGCCATACGTCCTCTTCCGCTCATCTGTTCAATTGATCAGACCGAACCTTACCTGGCAGTTCGCTGTGCGCCATCACCCGATCGGGTAGTCCCACTTTTGATGCTGGGCGCTCCGGGGTCCCCCGCATGAGGCAGGATGGGAACAGCCGTCCTGGCTCACGCCCGGATGGCGCTTGTATGTCCGGCAACGGCGAATCCGATGGGGGTGGCAGATGACGACGGCGATTCCTCGTCCGAAGTACGCCCGAGTGCTCCTCAAACTCGGCGGTGAAATGTTCGGCGGCGGCCAGGTCGGCCTGGATCCCGATGTGGTGTCGCTGGTGGCTCGACAGATTGCCGACGTGGTGCGAGAAGGCGCCCAGGTGGCGGTGGTGATCGGCGGCGGCAACTTCTTCCGCGGCGCCCAGCTGCAGCAGCGCGGTATGGAACGCACCCGCTCGGACTACATGGGCATGCTCGGTACCGTGATGAACAGCCTTGCGCTGCAGGACTTCCTCCAGAAGGAAGGCATCGACACCCGGGTGCAGACCGCCATCACCATGGGTCAGGTGGCCGAGCCGTACATCCCGCTGCGCGCTCGGCGTCACCTCGAGAAAGGCCGCGTGGTCATCTTCGGCGCAGGCATGGGACTGCCCTACTTCTCCACCGACACCACCGCCGCACAGCGCGCCCTCGAGATCGGTGCCGAGGTGGTGCTGATGGCCAAGGCTGTTGACGGCGTGTACACCGACGACCCTCGCACCAATCCGGACGCCGAGCTGCTGACCGCGGTCACCCACCGCGAGGTCCTCGACCGCGGCCTCAAGGTGGCCGATGCCACCGCATTCAGCTTGTGCATGGACAATGGCATGCCGATCTTGGTTTTCAACCTGCTGACCGACGGAAATATCGCCCGGGCCGTCGCAGGTGAGAAGATCGGGACACTGGTCACCTCTTGATCTCTGCGTAAAGCGGCGACCGGCCAGGGGAACGAAGTGAGTGACGGGAGAGAACAACCGTGATCGACGAGGCGCTCTTCGATGCCGAGGAGAAGATGGAAAAGGCCGTGACGGTGGCCCGCGACGATCTGTCGTCGATCCGCACCGGTCGTGCCAACCCCGGCATGTTCTCCCGCATCAACATCGAGTACTACGGCTCGATGACGCCGATCACCCAGTTGTCCAGCATCAATGTGCCCGAGCCCCGACTGGTCGTCATCAAGCCCTATGAGGCGTCGCAGCTGCGCAGCATCGAAGACGCCATCCGCAACTCCGATCTGGGCGTCAACCCCGGCAACGACGGCAACGTCATCCGAGTCTCCATCCCGCAGCTCACCGAGGAACGCCGCCGCGATCTGGTCAAGCAGGCCAAGGCCAAGGGCGAGGACGCCAAGGTCTCGGTGCGCAACATCCGGCGCAAGGCCATGGACGAGCTCAGCCGTATCAAGAAGGACGGCGAGGCCGGCGAGGACGAGGTCACCCGTGCCGAGAAGGACCTCGACAAGAGCACGCAGACCTACGTCAGTCAGATCGATGAACTGGTCAAACACAAGGAAGGTGAGTTGCTGGAAGTCTGACTTCCAGTGAGCACCCCCGTGGCCAACACCGACACTGGCAGTGAGCCGGCGCCGAAGTCTTCGCGTGCCGGTCGCAACCTTCCCGCGGCCATTGCCGTCGGTTCCTTTCTGGGCTTCGGTCTGATCGCCATCCTGCTGTGGGTCCCGTACGTCTGGATCGGCGTGGTGGCTGCGGCTATCGCGGTGGCCACCCACGAGGTGGTCCGCCGGCTGCGTGAGGGCGGCTACGTCATCCCGGTCGTGCCGCTGCTGGTGGGTGGCCAGGCCACCATCTGGTTGACCTGGCCGTTCGGCGCCGCCGGTGCGCTCGGCGGCTTCGGTGGGACCGTGCTGGTGTGCCTGATCTGGCGACTGCTGGCGCAGGGGCTCAAAACCGCCCCGTCGAATTACCTGCGGGACGTGGCCGTGACGGTTTTCCTCACCGCGTGGATTCCGCTGTTCGGCGCGTTCGGTGTCCTGCTGATCTACCCCGACGACGGCTGGGCCCGTGTGCTCTGCATGCTGCTGGCCGTGGTGTTCTCCGATATCGGTGGCTACGCCGCCGGGGTGCTGTTCGGCAAACACCCGATGGTGCCTGCCATCAGCCCGAAGAAATCCTGGGAGGGTTTCGCCGGCTCGTTGGTCTGCGGTACCACCGCCGCGGTGCTGGCGGTGGTGTATCTGCTGGAGCAGCCCGCTTGGGTGGGCATCCCGCTCGGCATTTTCCTGGTGATCACCGGCACGCTGGGGGACCTGGTGGAATCGCAGGTCAAACGCGATCTGGGCATCAAGGACATGGGCACACTGCTGCCCGGCCACGGCGGCATCATGGACCGCATCGACTCGATCCTGCCGTCGGCCGCGGCCACCTGGATCGTGCTCGCCGTCCTCGCCTGATTGGGGTTGACGCCGCCGATGGCGGATACTGGAACCCGATCATGAATCTTCCCCTGGTATTCGAGGCACCGCGACGGGCACTTCCCCCGCGGCATTTTGCCGATCTGGACGCCGACGCACGCGCGGCCGCCGTCGCTGAACTGGGGCTTCCGGCCTTTCGCGGCAAACAGCTGGCCTCGCAGTACTACGGCAGGTTGATCGCCGACCCCGAGCAGATGACCGACCTGCCCGCCGGGTTGCGCACGCAGCTGGGCGAATCGCTGTTTCCGGAGTTGCTGAAGGTTGCCAAGCAGATCCAGTGTGACGCGGGGGAGACCCGTAAGACGCTGTGGCGGGCAGTCGACGGCACCACCTTCGAGTCGGTGCTGATGCGTTACCCCGACCGCAACACCGTCTGCATCTCGTCGCAGGCAGGCTGCGGCATGGCCTGCCCGTTCTGTGCCACCGGCCAGGGCGGCTTGATGCGCAACCTGTCCACCGCAGAGATCGTCGAGCAGGTGCGCGCCGCAGGTGCCGCGGTGCGCGACGAGTTCGACGGCCGGCTGTCCAACGTGGTGTTCATGGGCATGGGCGAGCCGTTGGCCAACTACAACCGCGTGGTGGCCGCGGTGCACCGCATCGTCGACCCGTCACCGCAGGGGTTCGGCATCTCGGCGCGTTCGGTCACGGTGTCCACCGTGGGGCTGGCGCCCGCCATCCGCAAGCTGGCCGACGAGAAGCTGGGCGTGACGCTGGCGTTGTCGCTGCACACCCCGGACGACGAACTGCGCGACACCCTGGTTCCGGTGAACAACCGCTGGAAGATCGAAGAGGTGCTGGACGCCGCACGCTACTACGCCGACCGCACCGGACGGCGGGTCTCGGTGGAGTACGCGCTGATCCGTGACGTCAACGATCAGCCGTGGCGGGCAGATCTGCTGGGCAAGAAGCTGCATACGGCGTTCGGGCCGCTGGTACACGTGAACTTGATCCCGCTGAACCCGACCCCGGGCAGCGAGTGGGACGCCAGTCCCAAACCGGTGGAGCGGGAATTCGTGAAGCGGGTGCGTGCCAAGGGCGTGTCGTGCACGGTGCGGGACACGCGGGGCCGTGAGATTGCCGCCGCGTGTGGCCAGCTGGCGGCCGAGGGACGAGGCCGGTAGCGCAGCGCGCACGCGCGTGGATGGGGCGTGTGGCCAGCTGGCGGCCGAGGGCTGACATCGCGAGATCGACGTTACGCAGGTGATCACTCGAACTTTCGCTGCGTAGCGTCGATCTCGCGGTAGCGGTCTAGCGAATCCAGCCCTTTTGGCGACCCCACCAGTCGCGCACCAGGAAAAACGTGGCGATGACGGCGAAGCCGATGAGGAAGTAGTCCTCGACGTGGCCGACATGGTTGCCGTGCATCATCAGTAGCAGGAAGCCGATGATAAACAGCCCGGTCAGATGCCAGGTGCGGTAGTTGATCTTGCTCCAACCCCACTTGGCGGACGGCACATCGGCAGGATCGACGTCGTCGTAGCGCTCCACCTCGGTGCTGACCACTGCTGAGCTCCTCACGGATCGGGGCTGTATTTCTGCCCGTCATTCTGGCATACGCCGTTTCAGCTCAGCGCGTTGTACCGGCGTAGCGCCTCGGCGCGCTCGGCGCTGTGGTCGACGATCGGAGCCGGATAGTCGTCGCTGCCGTACTCGGGCACCCAGCGGCGCACGTAGGCCTGCTCGGGGTCGAACTTCTTGCCCTGGGTGTCCGGATTGAACACCCGGAAGTACGGCGCGGCGTCGGTGCCGCATCCGGCCGCCCACTGCCAGCCGTGTTGATTGCTGGCGATGTCGCCGTCGAGCAACTGCTCCAGGAACCAGCGTGCACCCCACTGCCACGGCAGATGCAGATCTTTGACGAGGAACGACGCGGTGATCATCCGCACCCGGTTGTGCATGAAGCCGCTCTCGCGCAGCTGCCGCATCCCGGCATCGACGATGGGAAACCCGGTGCGGCCTTCCTTCCACGCGGTGAACAGTTCGTCGTCGTCGTCGACCTCGATGGCGTCGAAGTCGCTGTTGAAGTTCCACCACGCGCTGCGGGGCCATTCGGCGAGCACACTGGCGTAGAAGTCGCGAAACGCCAGTTCCCGCAGGTACGCCGACGGACCTTCGGCCTTGCCCAGGTCGGCAGCCAGGGTGCGGGGATGGATGTTGCCGAAGTGCAGGTAGGCCGACATCCGGCTGGTGGTGTCCAGGTCGGGCCGGTCGCGGTCACCGGAGTAGCCATCGAGGTTCTGCTCGACGAACCGCTTCCAGCGCCGCCTGGCGGCCTTCTCGCCGGCCGGATAGGGCAGCTGGGTACCCGGGTCGGGGATCTCGATGTTCGTGCCCGCCCCGGACACGTCGGCGGGGTCGATCCAGCGCGCCGACTTTGGCCCGGTCTTGGCCGGCGCGCGCCAGCCGTGCTCGCGCCAGCGGCGGAAGTACGGGGTGAACACCTTGTAGGGGGAGCCATCGTCCTTGGTGACACGACCGGGGGAGACCAGGTAAGCCGAGCCGGACCTCTCCAGCGGTACCTCGCCCAGTGCTTTGGCCACCTGCTCGTCACGCGCCCGGCCGAACGGGGTGAATTCCTCGGACACGTGCACCGAGGTGGCGCCGACGGCCTTGACCACCGCGGGGATGCGGGAGTCGGGACGTCCCCGGGTGACCAGCAACCTGCCGTCGAGAGCGTCGCGCAATTCGCGCAGCGAGTCGTAGAGGAACTGCAACCGCCGCGGCCCCGAGGAGGCCGTCAGACGGGGGTCCAGCACGTAGCAGGCCAGCACCTCGGCGTCGTCGGCTCCAGCGTCGAGCAGCGCGGGGAGATCTCCCAGCCGAAGGTCGCGACGAAACCACAGCACCCGAGTCATGCCAGTGATGCTGCCCTGTTTCGGGCGGAAGGAAACTTCTCGTTCGGTGACAGCTCTCTGACGCTGACAGAATGGCCGGCATGACGCTGCACGACTATCCGCGTGACATGGTGGGCTACGGTCCCAATCCGCCGCACCCGAACTGGCCAGGCGGCGCCAACATCGCCGTTCAGTTCGTCCTCAACTATGAGGAGGGTGCTGAGAACAACGTGCTCGACGGCGACACCCGTTCGGAGACATTTCTCTCGGAAGTCATTGGTGCCCAGCCTTTTCCCAACCGACACATGAGCCTGGAGTCGTTGTACGAGTACGGCTCCCGCGCCGGTTTGTGGCGAGTGCTGCGGGTGTTCGAGCGCCGCGGCCTCCCGCTGACCATCTTTGGTGTCGCCATGGCCCTGGCCCGCAATCCTGAAGCAGTCAAGGCCTTCCAGGAGCGGGGTGACGAGATCGCCTGCCACGGCCTGCGGTGGCTGAGCTACCAGCTGATCGATCCGCATGTGGAGCGCGAGCACATGGCCGAGGCGGTGGCGTTGATCACTGAACTGACCGGTGCGCCGCCGCTGGGTTGGTACACCGGGCGCGACTCACCCCAGACCCGGCAACTGGTGGTCGAGCACGGCGGGTTCCTCTACGACTCCGACTCCTACTCCGACGACCTTCCGTACTGGACCAGGGTGGACGGTCACGACCACCTGGTGGTGCCCTACACGTTGGACACCAACGACATGAAGTTCGTGTCCACCAGCGGATTCCCGTCCGGTGACGAGTTCTTCGCGTACCTGCGCGACGCCTTCGACGTGCTGTACGCCGAAGGCGCCGCGGGTGCACCCAAGATGCTGTCGGTCGGTCTGCACTGCAGGCTGGTGGGCCGGCCCGCCCGCGTCGCCTCCCTGGAGCGCTTCCTGGACCACGTGCAATCCCATGACAAGGTGTGGATCACGCGGCGGGTGGACATTGCCCGACACTGGATCGAGCACTTCCCGCCGCCGCTCAGCGATTGAAGGTGGCGGGCGGCATCAGCACGGTGTCGACCAGGTACACGGTGGCATTTGCCGTCTGGACGCCACCACAGAGCACCGAGGCGTCATTGACCACGAGTTGGTCTGCCGGTCCGGCCACAGTCACCGGCGCTCCCTGCACGGTGGTGTGTGTGCCGGCCACCTGCTCGGGGCTGACCCGACCCGGAACCACATGGTAGGTAAGGATGTTCGTCAACATCGCAGCGTCGGTTTTCAACGTCTCGATGGTGGTGGGATCGATCTTGGCGAACGCGTCGTCAGTGGGGGCGAACACCGTGAACTCACCACCGTTGAGGGTGTCGACGAGGTTGACGTCCGGATTGAGCTGACCGGATACCGCCGAGGTGAGCGTGGTGAGCATCGGGTTGTTCGACGCGGCCACTGTGACCGGATCCTGGGACATGCCCGTCACCGACGCCGGACCCGTCGGATTCTGTTCGGCATACGCCGCGCATCCCGGGCCCATCGGACCCATGGGTTCGCCAACCGCGGCAGGGGCGCCGGCCAGTGTCAAGCCCATGGCTGCAGCGGCGATTGCGGTGGCGGCCTTCGTCTGTGTCTTCATCGCGCGTCGACTCCTCGTGTGGTGTTCGTCGTTGAAGTGCTCTGACACAGGTCATTCGAAGCAGCTTCACAGCTGGATGGGTGTCAACCGTAAGTGAACGAAAATACTTGCAACCCCTCGTCGACGCGAACGTCGAGATGTCCGGTCGCGACCGCGGGTTCGTCGACGATGCGATATGCCGTGGGTGGTCCCGAGATGTCGGTGGTGACACGTCGGCCATCTTTGGTGACAGTGAGGGAGCCGGTTCCTCCGACGACGATGTAGACATCTTCGGCATGAAAGTTCAGTGAAATACCGGAATCCGAACTGACCGCGGTGGCACCCTGATAGTCCAGCGCCCACGGGCCGGCGAGGGCAAAAGTGTCGCGGGGGAGATCTGGTGGCACCGCAAACTCCGCGCTGCCCTGGTCGTAGGTGCCCAGCCCACCGTAGTTCACCACCTTGCCGACGCTGAGATATGTCTCGGGCGTGAGTCCGGATTGTGGTGTGGTGTCCTTCTTTTCACTGACTTCCGGTAGGTCCACGCTGGGGTTGGCCTGGCGGAGCAGCTCTCGGATCAGATTCTCGGTGGTGGAATAGTCGCCTTCGCCCAACTTGATGTGTCGCACCGTACCGGTCGCATCGATCAGGTACTTCGCGGGCCAGTAGCGGTTGCGGTAGTTGGTCCACGTCGAGTACGAGTTGTCCAGCGCCACCGGGTAGGTAATTCCCAGATCGTCGGCGCCGTGCATCACGTTCGATTCCACCTTCTCGAACGCGTATTCCGGGGTGTGCACGCCGATGATCTCAAAACCCTTGTCGCCGTAGGATTTGTACCAGTCCACGAGATGTGGGGCGGCCCGCTGGCAGTTGATGCAGGAGTATGCCCAGAAATCGACCAGCACCACTTTGCCGCGCAGTGCGCGCAGATCTACAGAAGTGTTGTCGGGGGTGTTGAACCACGATGTGATGCCCGTGATGTCGGGGGCGGGTCCGCAGTCCTCGAGTTCGTCGGCGCCATTGGTGCAGTTCGACAACTGCGCGTTCTGATCGTTGATCAGCCCGCCGAGGTCAAGTTGTTCGCCGCTGACCCGGTCCTGTAGCGCAGTGGTGTAGTCCGGAATCGAACGTTGCAGCACTGCAGGAAGATTGAAGACCAACGCCACGGCCAGTGCTATGGTGACCAGTCCGGCAGCAACCCGAATCCGGCGTTGGCGGGTGCGAAACGCACTCATCCGTTGTGTTATCCGCTGGCCTGCCAAAGCGAACACCAAGAGTGGAATGGCGGCACCCACGGCGAACGCGAATGTGAGTACCAGTGTTTCGGGACCGATCGAGCCGGTGGCGCCGGCGATCACGATGGCGGCCAGCACTGGACCTGCGCACGGCACGTACAGGACGCCGAGGGTGATCCCCAGCCCGAACCCGCTGCTGCGTGTCGCGATCTGCTTCTGAGGCAGTTTTGTGAACGGTTTCTCCAGTAGCTCTTCGATTTTCGGGAAAATGAGTCCCAACCCGATGGCCGCCAGTGCCATCAGCGCGAGCCATCGAAGACTGTCCTGCGGCAGACGTAGCAGCGACAGCAGGGCTGACCCCGCGAGCGTTACGAGACTGAAGCTCACGACCAAGCCGAAGACGACCAGATACGGCCGCAGCTTCTGATGCCGGGTGCGCTCGCTGTGTGCGCCGCTGAGGAAGATCACCGGCAGCACAGGCAGGATGCACGGCGAGACTCCGGTGATCAGTCCTCCGACGAATCCGATCAGCGCGAGCGTCGTCATAACTGTTAGTCGGATCCGGTCTGAGCCCGGATGGGTTGTCGCACATAGCAATTTGCGCGCCGTAGGCACGAAAGAGGCAAGGCAGCCCGGTCGGGGGGTCGGGCTGCCTTGCCGGTCTTTGGGCCGTCAGGATGCTGGCGGCATCAACACAGTATCAATCATGTAGACGGTCGCGTTGGCGGTTTGTACGCCCCCGCACACCAGTCCGGCGTCGTTGACCAACAGGTCATCGCCTTCCCCGGTGACCGACACCGGCTCGCCCTGCACGGTCGTGTGCTCGCCGACGACCTGCGCCGGGCTCGCCTGTCCCGGAACCACATGGTAGGTCAGGATCGATGTCAGCAGATCCGAATCGGTCTTGAGTTGCTCGAGTGTGGCCGCGTCGATCTTGGCGAACGCGTCGTCGGTGGGAGCGAACACGGTGAACTCGCCTCCATTGAGCGTGTCGACCAGGTTCACGTTCGGGTTGAGCTGACCTGAGAGTGCCTGAGTCAGGGTCGTGAGCATCGGGTTGTTCGATGCGGCCACGGTCACCGGATCCTGGGCCATGCCCGTCACCGATCCCGGCCCGTCGGGGACCTGTTCGGCATACGCCGCGCAGCCCGCGCCCACCAGATTGGCGGCGGGATCGGCACTGGCGCTGGAGGTGGGCGCCGCCATGGTGCTGGTCTGGCCTGTCGCGGACTCCGCTGCCGACGACGCCGCGCTGGACGCCGAGGAGACATTGCTCTCCGCCTGTTCGCCCGAACACGCCGACATGGCGAACGCCGCGGTGGCGGCGAAGCCTGCGGCGAGGATTCTGTGCTGGATCGCATACATGTTGCTGGTGACTTCCTTGTCTGCCTTGCGGTGATCACGGACGGGCCCCGTGCGGCGTCTGCATCCACGATTCGGAGCACTCCGGGACCTAGATGACCGGCGGTGGGGCTTTGTCACGGTTGCGTCAGAATTTCGGCGCTTCTGGCGCAGCGCTCGTACGCGCGTGCACAGGCGCGGCACAATGGGGCGGTGGTCACCAATCGCGTCCGGGTTCTGATCCTCGGCAGCACCGGATCCATCGGCACCCAGGCGCTCGACGTCATCGCGGCCAACCCGGACCGCTTCGAGGTCGTCGGCCTCGCGGCCTACGGCGGCAATCCCGACTTGCTGGCCCAGCAGGCGCAGCAGACCGGCGTCACCAACATCGCGGTGGCCGATCCCGCCGGCGCCCAGCGCGTCAGCGACCTGGGCGTATCGGTCCGGTACTCGGGACCCGAGGCCGCCACCCGGATCGTCGAGGACACCCCCGCCGACGTCGTGCTCAACGCTTTGGTGGGAGCGCTCGGGCTGCGGCCCACGTTGGCGGCCCTGCACAGTGGCGCCCGGCTTGCCCTGGCCAACAAGGAATCGCTGGTGGCAGGTGGTCCGCTGGTACTCGAGGCGGCCGCGCCAGGTCAGATCGTGCCCGTCGACTCCGAGCACTCGGCCCTGGCCCAGTGCCTGCGTGGCGGCGCCCCCGAGGAGGTGGCCAGCCTGGTGTTGACCGCCTCCGGCGGACCGTTCCGCGGCTGGCGCGCCGAGGACCTCGAGGCCGTCACCCCTGAGCAGGCCGGTGCTCATCCCACCTGGTCGATGGGGCCGATGAACACCCTGAACTCGGCGTCGCTGGTGAACAAGGGGCTCGAGCTCATCGAGACTCACCTGCTGTTCGGCATCCCTTACGACAAGATCGAGGTGGTGGTGCACCCGCAGTCGATCGTGCACTCCATGGTGACCTTCTGCGACGGGTCCACCCTGGCCCAGGCGTCGCCGCCGGACATGAAACTGCCGATCGCGCTGGCCCTGGGCTGGCCGGCCCGGGTGCCGGGAGCGGCCGGCGCCTGCGACTGGAGCACCGCCTCCACCTGGGAGTTCGAGCCCCTGGACAGTGCTGTGTTCCCCGCGGTGGACCTGGCCCGGCGCGCCGGAACCGCGGGCGGGTGCATGACCGCGGTCTACAACGCCGCCAATGAAGAGGCCGCTGCGGCGTTCCTGGCGGGCCGGATCTCGTTCCCGACCATCGTGGCAACGGTGGGTGACGTGTTGCACGCCGCCGATCAATGGGCAGCGCAACCGGCTACCGTGGACGATGTACTCGACGCTGAACGCTGGGCTCGACAGCGCGCTCGGACGCAGATCGATCGAGCGGTTTCACGGAAGGTCCTCACCACAAAATGATGTTCGCTCTGGGAATCGTGCTGTTCGCCCTGGCCATCCTGGTCTCGGTGGCGCTGCACGAGTGCGGCCACATGTGGGTGGCCCGCGCCACCGGCATGAAGGTGCGCCGGTACTTCGTCGGATTCGGGCCGACGCTCTGGTCGACGTGGCGGCCCAACCGCCTGGGTGAGACCGAATACGGCATCAAGGCCATCCCGCTGGGCGGCTTCTGCGACATCGCCGGGATGACCTCGGTGGAGGAACTGTCTCCCGAGGATCGCAAGTACGCGATGTTCCGGCAGAAGACCTGGAAGCGGGTCGCGGTCCTGTTCGCCGGGCCGGCGATGAACTTCATCATCGGCCTGGTGCTGATCTACGGCATCGCCGTGGTCTGGGGCCTGCCCAACCTGCACCCGCCCACCACTGCGATCGTCGGCCAAACGGCTTGTGTGGCACCGGAAATCGCCCGCGGTGAATTGGGTGAATGCGCCGGCGCCGGGCCGGCTGCCCAGGCCGGCATCCAGTCCGGTGACACCATCGTCAAGGTGGGCGACACCCCGGTCGCCAACTTCGACGAGATGGTGACCGCGGTGCGCGAGCTCAACGCGCCGACGCCGTTCACCGTGGAACGCGACGGCAGGCAGTTCACCACCGTCGTCGACGTCACCCAGACCAAGCGCATCACCACCGGCGCCGACGGCGCCGAGCAGACCATCGACGTCGGCGCCATCGGCGTCGCCGCCGCCCAGTTCGGGCCCACCCACCACAACCCGCTCTCGGCGATCCCGGCCACCTTCGCCTTCACCGGCGATCTTGCGGTCGAACTCGGCAAGGCGCTGGCGAACATCCCCACCAAGATCGGCGCTCTGGTGGACGCCATCGGCGGCGGCGAACGCGACCCCGAGACGCCCATCAGCGTGGTCGGCGCCTCCATCATCGGTGGCGACACCGTCGACGCCGGACTGTGGGTGGCGTTCTGGTTCTTCCTGGCCCAGCTGAACTTCGTGCTCGGCGCGGTGAACCTGGTGCCGCTGCTGCCGTTCGACGGCGGCCACATCGCGATTGCGGTCTACGAGAAGATCCGCAATATGCTCCGAGCGGCGCGCGGCAGGGTGGCCGCCGCCCCCGTCAACTACCTCAAGCTGATGCCCGCCACCTACGTAGTGTTGGTGGTGGTGGTCGGCTACATGCTGCTGACCGTGACTGCAGATCTGGTCAACCCGATCAGGCTGTTCCAATAGGAGAAATCTGATGACCATGATCGGCCTGGGTATGCCGGCAGCCCCGGCGCCCACGCTCTCCCCGAGGCGCAAGACGCGCCAGCTGATGGTGGGCGGTGTCGGCGTCGGCAGTGAGCATCCGATCGCCGTGCAGTCGATGTGCACCACCAAGACCCACGACATCAACTCCACGCTGCAGCAGATCGCCGAACTGACGGCCTCCGGCTGCGACATCGTGCGCGTCGCCTGCCCGCGCCAGGAAGACGCCGACGCGCTGCCCGCGATCGCCAAAAAGGCGAACATCCCGGTGATCGCCGACATCCACTTCCAGCCCAAGTACATCTTCGCCGCCATCGACGCCGGGTGCGCCGCGGTCCGGGTGAACCCCGGCAACATCAAAGAGTTCGACGGCCGGGTCAAGGAGGTCGCCAAGGCGGCCGGTGACGCGGGCATCCCGATCCGCATCGGCGTCAACGCCGGCTCGCTGGATCCGCGGCTGCTGAAGAAGTACGGCAAGGCCACCCCGGAGGCTCTGGTGGAGTCCGCGCTCTGGGAGGCCTCGCTGTTCGAAGAACACGGCTTCGGCGACATCAAGATCAGCGTCAAGCACAACGACCCGGTGATCATGGTGGCTGCCTACGAGCAGTTGGCCGCGCAGTGCGATTACCCGCTGCACCTCGGCGTCACCGAGGCCGGGCCGGCTTTCCAGGGCACCATCAAGTCGGCGGTTGCGTTCGGTGCGCTGCTGAGCAAGGGCATCGGCGACACCATCCGCGTGTCCCTGTCGGCGCCGCCGGTCGAGGAGATCAAGGTCGGCAACCAGATCCTGGAGTCGCTGAACCTGCGTCCGCGCGGGCTGGAGATCGTGTCCTGCCCGTCCTGCGGTCGCGCGCAGGTCGACGTCTACACCCTGGCCAACGAGGTCACCGCCGGTCTCGAGGGGATGAACGTGCCGCTGCGGGTGGCCGTGATGGGGTGTGTGGTGAACGGACCGGGTGAGGCCCGCGAGGCCGATCTGGGCGTTGCGTCCGGAAATGGCAAGGGCCAGATCTTCGTTCGCGGTGAAGTCATCAAGACGGTGCCGGAGGCGCAGATCGTCGAGACCCTGATCGAAGAGGCGTTGCGAATCGCCGAGGAGCGCGGTGAAGACGCAAGTGCCAGCGGACCGCCGGTGGTGACCGTAAGCTAGGAGCGGTATGCGGCTAACCGGGAGCCGCGGTCGTGAGAAAGAGTCCTGATGTCGGCTCCACCTCTGTTTCGTCTGGTCGACGAGCGGCGGGTGTCTGTGGTGCGCGACGCGGCCGCCGCACATCGGGTTTTCGACGACGATCCGGTGGGTTCGTGCATGGTGGCGGCCCGCGTCGCCGACCACGGGATCGACCCCAATGCCATCGGTGGTGAGCTGTGGACGCGCAGACGTGCCGAGGAGTCGCTGTGTTACGCCGGCGCCAACCTGATCCCGCTGCGCGGGTCGGCC
This sequence comes from Mycobacterium sp. MS1601, assembly GCF_001984215.1. Taxonomy (NCBI): domain Bacteria; kingdom Bacillati; phylum Actinomycetota; class Actinomycetes; order Mycobacteriales; family Mycobacteriaceae; genus Mycobacterium; species Mycobacterium sp. MS1601. The sequence continues at coordinate 6,315,452 of NZ_CP019420.1, read as the reverse complement.
CCGGATCTGCACGCCTTCGCCGACAAAGCCATGAGCACCGCGCGCCGTTGTTCGTCGCTGGTGGGCCGGGCCGAGCTGGTGCTGCCGATGTGGAAGCGGCTCGAAAGTGCCTGGGGCCCAGCGCGCGACGTGCGTGATCAACAACCATTGCTGGCGCTGGCGACACCCCCGATGTGCCCGGTGGACCCCGCGGTGCGCCGCGTGCGCATCGACGAGCTGGATTCCTATCTGGTGGCGGCCATCGACATGTTCATCGGTGAGGTGGGCATCGACCCGAGACTCGGCGACGGCGGGCGCGGCTATCGGCGTCGAGTGGCCGGGCTGATCGCTGCGGGCCGGGCCTGGGCTCGCTTCGAGCACGGTCAAGTGGTGTTCAAGGCCGAGGTCGGCTCACAGTCGCCGTCGGTGGGTCAGATCCAGGGCGTCTGGGTGCATCCCGAGCGACGTGGCCAGGGACTGGGTGCGACGGGCACGGCGGCATTGGCGGCCGCGGTGGTGGCCGGCGGCCGGGTGGCCAGCCTGTACGTCAACGACTACAACGCCGTGGCCCGGTCCGCCTATGCGCGGGTGGGGTTCACAGAGGTGGGTACGTTCGCCACCGTGCTGCTCGACTGAACCGCTTGATTTCTGCCGTAGGGCGGCGAAAAGCGCCTCAGCGCAGCCGTGGCGCAGAAAACAACGCGGGCTTCCGACGCTCTCGGTGTGCCTAACCAACAGCGTGCTGTCGCAGCTCTAACATCAGCCTCAATGGTCACAAACGGATCACTAGTAACACGCGTAACGGCAACGGTGGTCGTCGCGGGATTCGCCGTCGGACTCACCGCCTGCACACCACGGCCGGACGGACCCGCACCCGCCGCGGAGCAGTTCTTCGCCGCCCTGGCCACCGGCGACACCACCGGCGCCTCACAGTTCACCGACAAGCCCGACGAGGCCCGCGCCGCACTCAACGCGGCCTGGGGCGGGCTGCAGGCCCAACATCTCGACGCCCAGGTCACCGGCACCAAGTACACGCAAGACATCGGCAGCGTCAACTACCGCTACACCTGGCACCTGCCGAAGGGGCGCACGTGGTCCTACGACGGCCAGCTGAACATGGTCCGCGACGAAGGGCAGTGGGAAGTCCGTTGGGCCGCAACGGGTCTGCACCCGAAGCTGGGGAGAATCAAACGCTGCAACTGCGCTCGGACCCGCCGCGGCGCGCCTCGGTCAACGAGCTCGGCGGCAGTGACGTCCTGGTGCCGGGCAACCTGTACCACTACCAACTCGACGCCGCCAAGGCCGGCCGCGACCTGATGAACACCTCGCGCTTCGTCACCGACGCACTGAGGCCCTTCATTCCGACACTCGACCCGCAGCGGCTCGCCGAGGAAGCCAGCTCCACCACCGGGGCGCTGAGCCTGATCACCTTGAACAAGGCCGACAACGACCGGATAGCGCCCGCCATCGAGAAGTTGCCGGGGGTGGTGATCACTCCCCAGGCCGACCTGCTGCCCACCGATCCACGCTTCGCGCCGGCGATCGTCACCGAGGTGAAGAAGGCCGTGATCGACGAACTCGACGGCGACGCCGGCTGGCGGGTGGTCAGCATGAACCAGAACGGCGTGGACGTCGACGTCTTCAAGGAAGAACCGCCGGCACCCGCGCCGTCGATCTCCATCACCCTGGACCGCGCGGTGCAGAATGCCGCGCAAAACGCCGTCGACGGACAGGGCATGAAGGCGATGCTGGTGGTGCTCCGGCCGTCGACGGGGGAGATCCTGGCGGTGGCGCAGAACGCCGCGGCCGACGCCGACGGGCCGGTGGCCGCCACCGGGCAGTACCCGCCCGGGTCGACGTTCAAGATCATCACCGCGGGCGCGGCGATGGACCGCGCCATGGCCACACCCAACACCCTGCTCGGCTGCCCCGGCACCGCCGAGATCGGGCATCGCATCGTGCCCAACTACGGCGGCTTCGACCTGGGTGTGGTGCCGATGTCGCGGGCCTTCGCCAGCTCCTGCAACACCACGTTCGCCGAACTGGCCAGCCGGATGCCGCGCGACGGCCTGACCGTGGCCGCCGCTCAGTACGGGCTGGGCCAGGATTACGAGATCGACGGCTTGACCACGTTCACCGGCTCGGTGCCGCCGACGGTGAACCTGACCGAGCGCATCGAGGACGGCTTCGGCCAGGGCAAGGTGCTGGCCAGCCCGTTCGGTATGGCGCTGGTGGCCGCTACCGTCGCATCGGGCAAGACGCCGGTGCCACATCTGATCGTCGGCCACGAGACCAAGGTGACCGGTGAGGCCAGGCCGATCAGTCCCGAACTGCTCGACGGCCTGCGCTCGATGATGCGGCTGGTGATCACCAATGGCACCGCCAAGGATCTGGCCGACGCCGGAGTGGTCTACGGCAAGACCGGCGAGGCCGAGTTCGCCGGCGGCTCGCACTCCTGGTTCGCCGGCTACCGCGGAGACATGGCGTTTGCCTCGCTGATCGTCGGGGGCGGGAGCTCGGAGTACGCAGTGCGGATGACCAGGCAGATGCTGGACAGCTTGCCCGGTGATTACCTGACCTGACGCGGTACCTTGGGTAGCACCATGACCGTCGACGACCACACCGCTGCGATGCGCGTTTCCGACGCCGATCGCAATGGCACGCTGCGTAGGCTGCACAATGCCGTCGCGCTGGGTCTGATCGACATAGACGAGTTCGAGGAGCGTTCGGTACAGGTGTCGTCGGCACGGATGCGAGCCGAGCTCGACATCCTGGTCGACGATCTGCCCGGTCCCGGCGCCATCGTCACCTCGGCTGCCGACCGGGTGGAGCTGCGCGGTGTCATGGGCTCGCTGAAGCGCCACGGGCAGTGGACGGTACCCACCCGGCTGGCCCTGGTGCGCCGGATGGGTTCGGTGGATCTGGACCTCACCCGTGCCAAGTTCGGCGGGCCCATCGTGGTGATCGAACTGGACCTGCGGGTCGGCGGCCTGGATCTGCGGCTGCCCGACGGCGCCAGCGCCTCCATCGATGACATCGAGGTGATCATGGGCAGTGCTCGCGACCATCGCAAAGATGCTCCCGCCGAGGGCAATCCACACGTCATTCTCACCGGCAAGGTGGTGTGCGGAGGCGTCGACATCCGGGGGCCGCGCCGGGGCTGGAACCGCAAACGGCGGGCGTGACGGCTCTCTCGGCGTTCGCCCAGCTACCCTGGCGTCATGTCAGTTCGTTCCGCGCTCCGCTCCGGTGAGGTGTCGCCCACGCTGCCGGTGCCCAAGTCGATTCCCCGGCCCGAATACGCTTGGAAGCCGACCGCCAAAGAGGGCAGCGAGCCCTGGGTGCAGGCGCCCGAGGTGATCGAGAAGATGCGGGTGGCCGGACGCATCGCCGCCGACGCGCTGGCCGAAGCCGGCAAAGCGGTGGCCCCCGGAGTCACCACCGACCGGCTGGACCGCATCGCGCACGAGTACATGGTCGACCACGGCGCGTACCCGTCGACGCTGGGCTACAAGGGCTTTCCGAAGTCCTGCTGCACTTCGCTGAACGAGATCATCTGCCACGGTATCCCGGACTCGACGGTGATCGAGGACGGCGACATCGTCAACATCGACGTCACCGCCTACATCGACGGCGTGCACGGTGACACGAACGCCACCTTCCTGGCCGGCAACGTGGCCGAGGAACACCGGCTGCTGGTCGAACGCACCCACGAAGCCACCATGCGGGCCATCAAGGCGGTCAAACCCGGCCGTCAGCTCTCTGTGGTGGGCCGGGTGATCGAAGCCTACGCAAACCGATTCGGCTACAACGTCGTTCGCGATTTCACCGGCCACGGCATCGGCGAGACGTTCCACAACGGACTGGTGGTGCTGCACTACGACCAGCCGTCCGTCGACACCGTGCTGGAACCCGGCATGACGTTCACCATCGAGCCGATGATCAACCTGGGCGGCCTCGACTACGAGATCTGGGACGACGGCTGGACCGTGGCCACCAGGGACAAGCGCTGGACCGCACAGTTCGAACACACCCTGGTGGTCACCGACGACGGCGCGGACATCCTGACGCTGCCTTCGGCGTGAGTGGAGCCCAGCTGGAGCTGATGGCCGGTCGTGGCCCCGACGCCGGCCGGTAGCCTGGAGCGGTGATTCGCCGCATATGCGCGGTCTCCGCAAGCGCCCTGGTGGCGATGGCCGTCTCGGCGTGCAGTTCCGTGATCGCCGGTACCGCCACATGGCCCGGCGCCACGTTGGAAAAAGTGGTTCTGGGGCCCGCCGATTTTCCGGACGGCGTCGAGTACCACCGCATCGATTTCGAACCCGGCCAGCCCGACGGTGCGGGCGGACCTCCCGCGATGCTGTCCAAACCCCCCGGCTGCAGCGACGGCTTGACCAATGTGATCGCCGCATCAGCGCAGCGCGGCCCTGGCAGTGCCGAACAATTCAGCGCCGGCTATGACGGCGCGCGGATCGTCGTCACGGTGCTGTCCTGGCATCTGAATCTCGACGAACTGGCGCAGACGGCGGCACGCTGCGAGACCTTCCAGACCTTCTTCGACCCGTCCTCACCGGGGATCCCGATGGTCACCACCAAGCTGGACGAGGCACTTCCCGCCGCCGACGACGCGCTGGTCTACCAGCAGACCATGAACCTCAGCGGCGTCGAGAGCAGTGTGTACATGACCTTTGCCAACATCGGACCCATGGCGATGATAGGTCTGAGCCTGCCGGTGGAAAACCCTGGCATCAGCGCCAAAGCCACTCTGCCGCAGACATTTCTCGATGTCATGGCCAAACAGTCGGAGCGGATCGCCGCGGGGTGATCTGCTCAACGAATGAATTCGAACGTGCCGAAACTGCCCGGGCACGCGGCGCTGCCTGTAGCGTGGCGCAATGCCTGCGACGATGATTCCGACCGTCGAGGGCTTTCCCATTCCGGTTGACATCGCCGGTCCGGAGAAAGGTCCCGTGGTGGTGATGTTGGCCGCCGCGAAATTGGCCACGGCGGCCTACGACGGGGTCTGCGCACGGCTGCACACCGCCAATCTGCGCACGGTGGTGTTGGGCTCCGACCCGCGGCTGACACCCAAATCGGTGCTCGGCGTGCTCGACGTCATCGGGGTGCGCTGGGCCGTGCTGGTCGGCGACCGTGCCGGCGCGGAGTTGGCCTGGGAGCTCGCGGCGTCGCGGCTGGACCGGTTCACCGGGCTGGTGGTGGTGGACCGTGGGCATCCCCGGGTGCCGGACCCATCGGGCACGGTGCGTCTGGCCGACTGCCCGGCCGTCGAGATGAACACCACCGCACTGGTCAGTACGTCTCCGTCGCGGGCGGTGGTGCACGCCAGCCAGCGGTACGTCTACGGCGACTTCCGGGTGGTCGAGATGCTGGCGCGGCGCAACGCACAGGAGGCCACCGCTCAGTTGGCCGCCGAGATCGTGCTGCGCACCAGCACCTGGTGAACCGCTGACGGTCACTCTGCGGCGGTCGTGACCTTCGTCTCCGATTTGTCGGCGTCCCCCGAGTCTCCCGATTCTCCTGAGACCTTGGTGTCGTTCTCTTCGCCCGCATCGGCAGAATCCGGTGGACACGACGAGTTGTCGTCCGACGGGTCCTGACGATCGGTGTGGCTGTCTCGCACGGAAAGCCCATCCAGTGCCAGCCTTGCCGACGTGCGGCTGGACGGCCTGGTTTTGGTGGTGCTCGACACGTCATCCGACTCGTCGCTGCCGAGCGACTCGGACTCGTCGGCCGTCGATTCGGTGGTGGCGGGCTGCTCCGTCGAGTCGACGGACCTGTCGGCCGGCTGGGTCTGCTCGTACGGCGCCGCTGTGATGACGTTCTTCGCCCTGGTGGTGTTCTCTGTGTCCGGCTCCGGTTCGGTTGGAGTCGACGGCACTACACCGTCGGAGGCGGAGGTAGCGCCGACGAGGACGTTCTTGATCCCGGTCAGCAGGGCGGTCAACACATCTCCGGGGACGCGCAGGTACTCGTCCACGGTCAGCGGCGACGTCGACATGAACTGGATGTGCTCGCCCATCGTGTCCAAGGTGCGGCCGTACTCGCCGTACACGGACAACTGGGGGTTGGCGGCGATATCGGCAGGTGTCACCACGTCGGTGTAGCCGATGTTGACCAGGATCTTCAGTGCCGGTTCCAGGGCGTCGGCGACAGGGTTGCGCAGGTTGGTGCCCAACACCGTGTTGATCAGGTCGAACGGTAGCCGCAGCGGTTCCAGCAACGGCAGGCTGGAGGCACGCACGGTGAGGTAGTTGTTGATGGCCGCGGTGACTTCCGGAGAGTCGGGATCTGCGCCGGTGAGCGCATCCACGATGGCGTCGGTGCTGATCCCGAGTTGGTCGGCGAGCTGCTCGGCCAACGCTGCGGTGTCCAGACCGCGGACGATATAGCTGGGTAGCAGTCCGGCCATCAGACTGTTGGCCAGCGATACCGGGTTCAGGGTGGCCGGGAAATCACTCACCGTGTCGTACTCCCAGTTCAAGGTGAACTTCAGCGGGAGCAGCATCTTGCCGCCATCCCAATTGGACACCGCGGCCGGGACGTCGTACGTGACGGTGCTGCAACCAAGGATGGGGACGCAGACCCGGCTTTGGGTCTGGCGCATCTCGACGCTGTAGGGATCGGAGAGATCGAAACCGTCGGGCACGATCATCGACACATCGGGGGTCACGGTGTGGATCCCCAGCAGTGAGGGCAGCCCCGAGAACCGAGCTGCCAGGCCTCCGTTCGGCGTGCCGGGGTCTCGGATCAACGCCAGCACCAGAGCCAGGGTGTTCGGCAGCGCGGGATCCTGGTACATCGCGGCGGTCAGGTCCCCGGCCGCGATGTTCTTGAACGGGATGTCATCTCGGCCCGGCGCCGACTCGATCGGGGTGTAGTCACCGGGCAGGGGTGCACCCAGCACTGCATCTGCCAACGATCGGTAGGCGGCCATCGCCGCATAGGACGACGAGCCGAACGAGGCCACCAACGCCGCTCGGGCCATCACGTCGACGCGGTCGCTGATGTGCACTCCGTGGAAGGTGGAATCCAAGTCGATCACGGCGTCGGTGGAGATGCCGGTGATGGCGTTGTAGAAGTCACGGCTGTTCCACGACGACAGATAGCCCAGTCGGCCGATCTCGTCGGGCAATTCGGGCATGATCCCCAGCGTGTCGGCGAACCAGAACGGCCAGCCCGTGGCAAACGTCGAGACTGGCAGTTCGACACTGCCGTAGTCACCAACCGGGATGGTCGCGGTGCCGGCTGCCGCGGTGCCGGGCCCCGTGCTGCACAACAAGCCGGTGGCGACGGCAGTGATTGCGCCGGTCTTGGCGATGCGCCTGACCTTGTGGCTCCGCTTGCGTTTTGGACCCGCCACCCGGATCGACCTCCTTGATGTCACGGCGGCAATTCACGCCGTGATGGTGGGAGGGACGAACCGGCCCTGCTTCGTCGCTGAATTGTCGCGAGCGTAACCGTAGCATCGTCCGATCAGCGGTCAGCTACCACTCACCGAATGGTTGTCACTCCGGCGCGTGCTCGGGGGTCCACGCCTGCGGCAGCCCCGGCTGTCCCGGGAACAAGAAGTCGATGAACGCCGCTGCGGTGGGTTGGGGTTCGTGATTGGCCAGCCCCGGACGCTCATTGGCCTCGACGAACACGTACTCCTCGCCAGTGACGTCAGGCACCAGCAGATCGATACCGGTCACCGGAATGCCGATCGCCTCGGCGGCGGCGACAGCCACCCGGCACAGTTCCGGGTTCACCTCGGCGGTCACGTCGTGGATTGTGCCGCCCTGGTGCAGGTTTGCGGTGCGGCGCACCCGGAGCCGTTGTCCTTCGGGCAGCACGTCCTCGAACGACCATCCGGCCTCGGCCACGGTGGCCCTGGTGACCTCGTCGACGGGAATCACCGATTCGCCGCCGGTGGCCGCTGCGCGTCGGCGACTCTGCGCCTCGATCAACTGCTCGATGGTGTGGGTGCCGGTGCCGATGATCTCGGCAGGTTTGCGTAAGGCAGCGGCCACCACCTTGCCGTCGATGACCACCAGTCGAAGGTCGTCGCCGTTGGCGCGCTGCTCGATCAACACCTCGGGATGCTGCTCGCGGGCCCGGGCCAGGGCGTTGTCCAACTCCTCGTCGCCCGAGACGCCGACGGTGATGCCCTTGCCCTGCTCACCACGGGTGGGCTTGACCACCACGTCGCCCACTTCGGCGAAGAACTCGTGGTCGCCGGCATCGAAGGTCGCGAGCCGGCCGCGGGGCACCACCACGCCGGCCTCGCTGACGATGCGCCGGGTCAGTCGCTTGTCGTCGCAGCGGCTCATCGCTACCGCGGAGGTGTACTCCGACAACGACTCCCGCGTCACCACGCTGCGGCCACCGTGGGACAGCCGGACCTCGCCGGTCTCGGCGTCGAGTACCTCGACGTGGATACCGCGACGGGTGGCCTCGTCGGCGATGATGCGCGCGTACGGGTTCAGGTCGTCGACGGTCTCGGACACCGGTGTGAACAACGGTTCGTTGATCGCGTTCTTGCGTTTGATCGCGAGCACCGGGACCCGCTGGAAACCGAGCTTCTCGTACAGTCCGATGGCCGCACCGTTGTCGTGAGCCACCGACAGATCCATGTAGGCCCGGCCGCGCTCGGCAAAGATGGCCGCCAGTGCCCTGGTCAGCGTTTCGCCGACACCGGGCACACTGGCTGCGGGGTCGACGGCCAGGGTCCACAGACTGGAGCCCTGCTCCGGATCGGAGAACAGGCGTTCGTGATCGACGCCGGTAACCGTTCCGATCACCGTGTCGTCGTCATCGCGTACCGCGACCAGGTATTCGATGGCGTGGGCGTTTTCGTGGTTGTCCCAGATGACGTCGGTGGGTGCGGGCACCATGCCGCAGCGTACGTAGACCCGGTTCATCGCATCGGCGTCGGCGACGCTGCGCAACGGCCGCACCGTGATTGCGACCGGCGAGGCCGACGGGGCCACACTCTCGCCGGTGAAGCGCAGCCGGTAGGTGTGACTGGGGTCGATGAACAGTTCGTGCGGTGCCATCGCGACCAACACATGCGACTCGCGGGCGTAGATACAGATGTCGCGCCGGCCGGGTCCCTCGCGGCGCAATGCCTCGGCCAGCTCAGCAGGGTCGGCGTAGGTCTGCCCGAAAATCAGCCTGCCCCAACCCAGTTCCAGTTCGACGTTCTCTGCCATGGCATCGACGAGATGCTGCGGTGAAGCCTCGTGCAGGCTCATCGTGATCGCTTCGGTGGCCTCGGGATGATCAGAGTCGGACTGGCTCAAGGTCATGCTCATGCCGCCGGCCCGCTGATGCCGTGCTTCTGCAACCACAGTTCCAGCAGCGCGATCTGCCACAACTCGTTGCCGCGCAGCGGGGTGAGCTGGGAGTTGGGATCCTCCAGCAGGCGCTGTACGGACTCGGGGCGAAACAGGCCACGTTCCTTGGCCGCCGGGGTGAACAGCGCGTCGCGGACCATGTCCAGGTAGGGCCCCTCGAGATGGGTGAGTGCCGGAACCGGGAAGTAGCCTTTGGGGCGATCGATCACCTCAGACGGAATGACCTTGCGCGCAGCCTGTTTCAGCACACCCTTGCCTTCGTGGGCGGTCTTGAGCCAGGGCGGGCAGGTGGCTGCCAGCTCGACCAACTCGTGATCCAGGAACGGCACCCGGCCCTCCAGACCCCAGGCCATGGTCATGTTGTCCACCCGCTTGACCGGGTCATCGACCAGCATCACCGTGGTGTCGAGGCGCAGAGCGCGGTCCACTCCGGTCTCGGCGCCGGCGGCACCGAAGTGTTCGGTGACGAACAGGCCGCTGGGATCGCCGTCGGTGGCGAAGGCCGCAGTGATGAGGTCGTTCACGGCCGCGGTGTCCCGATCGAAGAACGCCGACCGGTAGGCGGCCACCGACCCGTCCAACGAGGCCGCGGCAGGTTCACCCATCGGTGGGTACCAGTGGTAGCCGGCGAACACCTCGTCGGCGCCCTGACCGGATTGCACCACCTTGACGTGTTTGGCGACCTCCTGGCTCAGCAGAAAGAACGCCACGCAGTCATGGCTGACCATGGGTTCACTCATGGCGCCGATGGTGTCGTCGAGGGCCGGCAGCATCCGGGCGGTGTCGATGCGGATCTGGTGGTGGTCGGTGCCGAAGCGGTCGGCGATGATGTCTGAGTACTTGAATTCGTCACCTGCCACACCGTTGACGGATTCGAAGCCGATCGAGAAGGTCTTCAGTCCGGTCTGGCCCGCTTCGGCGAGCAGACCGACGATCAGGCTGGAGTCCACCCCGCCGGACAACAGGCAGCCCACCGGCACATCGGCGACGAGGCGGCGCTTCACGGCCAGTCGCAGGGACTCCAGAACGGCGTCCTCCCAGTCGTTCTCGGTCCAGTCGGCGCGCTCGGCGGACCGGGAGAAGTCGGGGACCAGTAGGTGGTGGCGACACGGCGGCCGTCCGGTTCGATGGCCAACAGCGTGGCGGGCGGCAGCTTGCGCACCCCACGCAGAATGGTCAGCGGAGGCGGTACCACCGAGTGAAAGCTCAGGTAGTGGTTCAGTGCGACCGGGTCGATGCGGGTGTCCACCCCTCCACCGGCCAGCAGCGCGGGCAACGACGACGCGAACCGAATTCGGTTGGCATCCTCGGTGAGATACAGCGGTTTGATGCCGAGGCGGTCGCGACCCAACAGCACCCGGCCGCTGTCACGTTCGACGATCGCGAACGCGAACATGCCCTTGAGGTGGTCGACGAAGCGGTCACCCCAGTGGTGGTAGCCCTTGATCAGAACCTCGGTGTCGCTGTGCGAGAAGAAGCGGTAGCCGTGCCCGATCAGCTCGTGACGCAGCTCCTCGTAGTTGTAGATACAGCCGTTCCATGCAACCGACAGACCGAGTTCGGCGTCGACCATGGGCTGGGCGCCGGCCTCGGAGAGGTCGATGATCTTCAGGCGCCGGTGCCCGAGGGCCACCCTGCCTTGCGACCACACTCCTGCCGAGTCCGGGCCTCGCGGCACCATGACCTCGGCCATCGCGGCGACGGCACTGACATCTGGGGTTCTTCCGTCGAGGCGTACCTCGCCGGTGGCTCCACACACTCGTTCGACCCTACTCCGTATCGGCGACTCATCGGATTCAGTTGCATGCCGCACGGCAGTGCCAGGCGACTGATTCGGTATTAACCCGTCCGTCACCGCACCAAACCACCCGGAGATCCTCGTCACACAGGATCTGCCGCTGCCGGGCCCTCTCTCGCCGTCTCCTCCGTCGCCGCCTCGTCGACCCGTCAGGCCCGCGCTCCTCGGTCGGGGAACTCGAGGAGCGCGGGGGTCGGGGAACCGAGGGTCAGGAAACGCCTTCGAGGGTGTCTCCTGAACTGTCCACCTGCTTGATCGGACCGGTGAACCAGTGCTTCACCGAGACGTGCCAGTAGATGAAGAGCAGCACCAGCACTCCGCCCACCAACAGCGGGGTGTAGTTGACGAACTTCCATTCGAAGCTGGGGTCCCACGGCATGCCGCCCAGCGACGTCGGGAACATCGCGATGATGGATGTCACGACAATCTCGATGAGCGCTATGGGCGCCAGCCAGCGATGGTGGCCGCGTAGATTCCAGCTCCCGACCTCGAAGGCATCGCCCATTCGCCAGCGCAGATAGATCGGCACGGCGAAGCACAGGTAGAGCCCCACCACGCCGATGGAGACCACCGCGAAGAACGCGACCGGCACCGGCGCGCCGTTGATGTCCACCTCCACCAGTGCCGGCAGGGTGATCACGGCCGCCAGGATCGCGGTGACGATCACGGCATTGGCAGGCACCCGGGCGTGATTCACCTTCGACCACAGCTGGTGTCCGGGCACGGCGCGATCGCGGCTGAACGCGAACAGCATGCGGGAAGCGCTGGTCTGGCAGGCGGTGGTGCAGAACAGTTGGCCGGCGGTGGAGATCAGCAGCACGACGCCCACCCACGGGGTGTCCATCGCCTGGGTGAAGATGGTGACCACCGCACCGCCGCTGGCCGACACCTCGTCGGCATCCTGCACGGCGAACAGGAAGGCCAGCAACAGGATCCAGCCGCCGATGGCCGAGTAGAAGATCGACCGCCAGATGCCCTTGGCCGCCGCGTCGGCGGCGCTGTGGGTCTCTTCCGACAGGTGGGCGGACGCGTCGTAGCCGGTGATCGTGTACTGCGTCAGGATCGCCGCGATCGGCAGCACGAACAGCAGCCAGCCGATGTTCTTCTCGCCGCCGAAGATGCCGGAGTTGTTGATGGTCTGGGCGAACACGTCGGAAAAGCTGGCGTGCTGCTCAGGCACCAGGATCAGGATCAAGATGACCGCTGCGGCACCCGCGACGTGCCACCACACCGAGATGTTGTTGATCACCGCCAGTAGGTGCGACGAGAAGATGTTGATGACGGCCACCGCCGCCAGGATGACGACGAACAGGATGAACGTGCGGGTCAGGCTGTAGCCGGCCAACCAGCCTTCGCTGAAGGTGCCCAGCGTCAGGTCCAGGAATGTCGCACTGCCGTAGGCGACCGAGGCCAAGATGGCGATGAGGCCGATCAGGTTCAGCCAGCCGGTATAGAACCCGGCCTTTGGACCGCCCAGTTTGGCTGCCCACCAATAGATTCCGCCGGAGGTGGGAAACGCCGACACCAATTCCGACATGCACAGGCCGATCATCAGGATGAAGACCGACACGATGGGCCAACCCCACGCGATGGCCGCGGGTCCGCCATTGTTCCAACCCAGCCCGAAGGACGTGAAGCAACCGGCCAGGATGGAGATGATGGAGAACGAGATGGCGAAATTGGAGAAGCCGGACCAGGAGCGGGACAGCTCCTGGGTGTAGCCCAGTTTCGCGAGATGCTTCTCGTCATCGCTGAGATGTTCGTGTCCTTCGGGCACCGTGCCCTCCTTCGTGAAGATTGAGATGTGTGGACCGGACCGGCCCACGGACGCCGGAAGCGACCTCCTCACCCCGACGGAATAGCAGTGTGACCCGGGTCTCACTTGTAGTGCACAATAGAACGCTATTGGTCTGGCGTCCTACCTTTGGGCGCCACAAATCGGTAAAAGTTCGGGGTGAATGGGGCGGTGATCGTTATCCAATGGTTGACTTTGACCCCACAGAACGTGACTGCAGACAAGTCGACGAGGGAGCGCAGGTGAGTGTGAACCGAGGAAAGCTGTCGGCGCTGCAGCTCGAAGAACTGGTGGCCGCCGGCGAGATCGACACCGTGATCGTCGCGTTCACCGACATGCAGGGCCGGCTGACCGGCAAACGGGTGTCCGCGCGACTGTTCGTCGAGGACACCGCCATCCACGGCGCCGAATGCTGCAACTACCTCCTGGCCGTCGACGTCGACATGAACACCGTCGACGGTTACGCCATGTCCAGCTGGGAGGCCGGCTACGGCGACATGGTCATGACGCCGGACTTCTCGACATTGCGGCGGCTGCCCTGGCTGCCGGGGTCGGCTCTGGTGATGGCCGACCTCTCCTGGCACGGGGGAGCACCCGTGGTGGCCGCGCCGCGGAGCATTCTGCGCACCCAACTGGACCGGCTGGCCGAGCGCGGACTGGCCGCGTTCGTGGGTACCGAGCTGGAATTCATGGTGTTCGACGACAGCTATCGCGCGGCTTGGAAGTCCGGCTACCGGGGTTTGACCCCCGCGACGGACTACAACGTGGACTACGCGATGCTGGCGTCCACCCGGATGGAGCCGTTGCTGCGCGACATCCGCCTGGGCATGCAGGGCGCCGGTCTGTACTGCGAGGGTGTCAAAGGCGAATGCAACCTCGGCCAGCAGGAGATCGCCTTCCGGTATGACGAAGCGCTGGTCACCTGCGACAACCACACCATCTACAAAAACGGTGCCAAGGAGATCGCCGACCAGCATGGCAAGAGCCTGACGTTCATGGCGAAATTCGACGAGCGCGAGGGCAACAGTTGCCACATCCACATCTCGCTGAGAGGCACGGACGGGTCGGCGGTGTTCGCCGACGACGCCGACCCGCTGGGGATGTCGGCCATGTTTCGCAGCTTCATCGCAGGACAGTTGGCCACGCTGCGGGAACTCACACTTTTCTACGCGCCGAACATCAACTCCTACAAGCGATTTGTCGACGGCAGCTTCGCGCCCACCGCCATCGCGTGGGGGTTGGACAACCGCACCTGTGCGCTGCGGGTGGTCGGACACGGGCACGGCATGCGAATGGAATGCCGGGCGCCCGGTGGGGACGTCAACCAGTACCTCGCGACGGCCGCGCTGATCGCCGGCGGCCTGCATGGTATCGACGCCGGCCTGGAACTGGAAGAGCCCACCGCGGGCAACGCCTACACCGGTGGTGCGCAACGCCTTCCGACCACCCTGGCAGAGGCGGCCGAGTTGTTCGAGAATTCGGCGGTGGCCCGTGAGGCGTTCGGTGACGAGGTGGTGGCCCATTACCTCAACAACGCTCGGGTGGAGCTGAAGGCCTACAACTCGGCGGTCACCGACTGGGAGCGGGTGCGTGGTTTTGAACGTATGTAAACCCGTATTGGGTCTGACCACCTATCTCCAGCAGGCCCAAACCGGTGTTTGGGATGTCCTGGCCAGCTTCCTGCCCGCCATCTACCTCGAAGGGGTCACCCGGGCCGGCGGTATCGCGGCGCTGCTGCCGCCGCAGCCGGTGGACGACGCGGTGGCGCAGCGGGTGCTCGACGGGCTCGACGGGCTGATCATCACCGGCGGCCGCGACGTCGACCCAGCTGCCTACGGCCACGATGCCCATCCACGCACCGACCAGCCTGCGCTCGAGCGTGACGCCTGGGAATTCGCGCTGCTGCGAGGCGCTTTGGCGCGCAACATGCCGGTGCTCGGGATCTGCCGGGGCGCCCAGGTGCTCAACGTGGCCCTCGGCGGCACCCTGCACCAGCACCTCCCCGACGTGCTGGGGCACACCCGCCACCAGGCCGGCAACGCGGTGTTCACCACATCGGCGGTGCGCACCGTGCCCGGCACCAGAACCGCGGCGTTGATCGGGGAGT
Source organism: Mycobacterium sp. MS1601 (assembly GCF_001984215.1). Classification (NCBI taxonomy): domain Bacteria; kingdom Bacillati; phylum Actinomycetota; class Actinomycetes; order Mycobacteriales; family Mycobacteriaceae; genus Mycobacterium; species Mycobacterium sp. MS1601. The sequence continues at coordinate 6,300,417 of NZ_CP019420.1, read as the reverse complement.
CCACCGACGCCCAGTGTTATCACCACCAGGCCATCAACTCGCTGGCTCCCGGTCTGATCGTCAGCGCCAAGGACAGCGCCGACGGTGTGATCGAAGCCGTGGAGGTGGACCCGGCGCACTACCCGGACGCCTGGGTGGTGGCGGTGCAATGGCACCCCGAGGAGCGGCTGGACGATCTGCGGCTGTTCGCCGGTGTGGTGACGGCAGCCAGGGAGTACTCGACAGAGAGGGTGTCATGAGCACGCTGATCAACCCGGCCACCGAGGAGGTGCTGCGCGACGTCGAACAACTCGATGCCGATGCGGTAGACGAGGCGGTGGCGCGGGCACAGGTTGCGCAGAAGGCGTGGGCGGCCGCCGCACCCGCCGAGCGGGCCGCCGGTCTGCGTGCCTTCGCTGCCGCCGTCGACGCCCACATCGGTGAGCTGGCCGCCCTGGAGGTCGCCAACGCCGGGCACCCCATCGGCGCCGCCGAGTGGGAGGCCGGCGCGGTGCGCGACGTGCTGCAGTTCTACTCGGCCAGTCCGGAGCGGCTGTCCGGCAAGCAGATTCCCGTCGCGGGCGGGCTGGACATCACCTTCAACGAACCGATCGGCGTTGTCGGGATCATCACCCCGTGGAATTTTCCGATGCCCATCGCGTCCTGGGGTTTTGCTCCCGCCCTGGCTGCCGGCAACGCGGTGTTGATCAAACCCGCCGAATGGACACCGCTGACCACCATCCGCCTCGGCGAACTCGCCGTGGAGGCCGGGTTGCCCGCCGATCTGTTCCAGGTGCTGCCCGGCAAGGGCTCGGTGATCGGTGAGCGCTTCGTGACCCACCCGGGTGTGCGCAAGCTCGTCTTCACCGGTTCCACCCAGGTGGGCACCCAGGTGATGGCCAAGGCCGCCACGCAGGTCAAGCGGGTCACCCTGGAGCTGGGTGGCAAGAGCGCCAACATCGTCTTCGACGACTGCGACCTGGAGCGCGCCGCCGCCACCGCACCCTACGGTGTGTTCGACAACGCCGGCCAGGATTGCTGTGCGCGCAGCCGGATCCTGGTGCAGCGCAGTGTGTTCGACCGATTCATGGAATTGCTCGAACCGGCGGTCAAGGGTGTGGTCGTCGGTGATCCCACCGCGCGCGAGACCGAGATGGGACCCCTGGTGTCCAAGAAGCACTGGCAGTCGGTGGCCGGCTACGTCCCCGATGACGCACCTGTCGCCTTCCGTGGAAGTGCCCCGTCCGGCCCGGGGTACTGGTTCCCGCCGACGGTGCTCACCCCGGCGCGCACCGACCGCACGGTCACCGAAGAGATCTTCGGGCCGGTGGTGACCGTGCTGCCGTTCGAGGACGAAGCCGACGCCATCGCGCTGGCCAACGACACCGAATACGGGCTGTCCGGGTCCATCTGGACCGACAACCTGTCGCGGGCGCTGCGGGTGTCCCGGGCGGTCGAGGCGGGCAATCTCAGCGTCAACTCGCACTCCTCGGTGCGCTACAACACGCCATTCGGCGGCTTCAAGCAGTCCGGGCTCGGGCGCGAGCTGGGCCCCGATGCACCGCTGCACTTCACCGAAACCAAGAACGTCTTCATCGCGATCGGAGAGAACTGATGGATCTGACCCAGCGGCTGGCGGGCAAGGTTGCCGTCATCACCGGCGGCGCCAGCGGAATCGGCCTGGCCACCGCCAAGCGGATGAAGGCCGAAGGGGCCACCATCGTCATCGGTGACATCGACCCCAAGGCCGGAAAGACCGTCGCCGACGATCTGGGTGGCACCTTCGTCGGTGTCGATGTCTCCGACCAAGCGCAGGTGGATGCTCTGTTCGACACCGCTGCCGACACCTACGGGTCGGTGGACATCGCGTTCAACAACGCCGGTATCAGTCCGCCGGAGGACGACCTGATCGAGGCCACCGGTATCGATGCCTGGGACCGCGTGCAGGACATCAACCTCAAGTCGGTGTTCTTCTGTTGCAAAGCCGCACTGCGGCACATGGTTCCGGCGCAGAAGGGGTCGATCGTCAACACCGCGTCCTTCGTCGCCGTGATGGGATCGGCCACCTCGCAGATCTCCTACACCGCTTCCAAGGGCGGCGTGCTGGCAATGTCGCGCGAACTCGGTGTGCAGTACGCGCGACAGGGCATCCGCGTCAACGCCCTGTGCCCCGGCCCGGTGAACACCCCACTGCTACAGGAACTGTTTGCCAAGGACCCTGAGCGCGCGGCCCGCCGCCTGGTGCACGTGCCGGTGGGCCGGTTCGCCGAGCCCGAGGAGCTGGCCGCAGCCGTGGCGTTCCTGGCGTCCGACGACGCCTCCTTCATCACCGCGTCCACCTTCCTGGTGGACGGCGGTATCAGCGGCCACTACGTCACCCCACTCTGAGCCACGACGCTGACAGGCCGTCATGAGCGCCGACCCGGACCCCCAGGACGCAACGGAAGCACTGTTGCGTCCTGTGCGGCCAGGGAACGCGTTCGAGGACACCGTGGCGCGGTTGTTGCAGACCATCCGCCTGGGCGTGCTGGCGCCGGGGGAGTCGCTGCCGCCGGAACGTGAACTGGCCGTCCGGCTGGGCGTCAGTCGCGACACCCTGCGGGAAGCCATCAGATCCCTGGCCGAGGCCGGCTACCTGGTGGCTCGCCGCGGCCGCTACGGCGGCACGTTCCTGGCCGACCAGATTCCCGCGCTACCCGACGAACGGCCCCGGGTGGCGCGCGAGGAGATCGACGACGCGCTGAGGCTGCGCGAGATCCTGGAATCCGGTGCTGCCCGAATGGCTGCTACCCGGACGCTGACGGCGACCGAGCGAGAAGAGCTGTGGGGGCGGCTGACCGACGTCCGTGACGCCCCGCTCGAGGACTACCGGCGACTGGACTCGCGGTTGCATCTGGCGATCGCGGCAGCGGCCGGATCACCGTCGCTGGTGCCGTTGGTGGCGGACAACCGGATGCGTATCAACGCCCTGCTGGACCAGATTCCGTTGTTGGCGCGCAACATCAGCCACTCCAACGAACAGCACGAAGCCGTCGTGATCGCTATCCTGGCCGGCGACGGTGACCGGGCCGCCGAGGCGATGCGTGCGCATGTCGCGGGCTCAGCTGCCCTGTTACACGGTTTCTTGGACTAAATTCGTCTGCGTGACCACCTCCGGAGACCAGACGCCGATGCACCGGGCATCGTCCGCGCTGACCGATGTCGACATCTCGGGGTGGACTCTGCGCTTTGATCTGTTGTCCGACCCGAACCGGTTGGAGATCCTGCTGGCGTTGCACCGAGCCCCCGGGATCTGCGTCGGTGATCTGGCGGCGGCGCTCGGACGTTCGGAGAATGCGGTGTCCCAGGCCCTGCGGATCCTGCGTCAGCAGGGTTGGGTGACCTCCACCCGGGTGGGCAGGCAGGCGAGTTACAAGCTGGAGGACCACACCGTGCACGACCTGTTGCACTGGATAGGTGCCGCGCACGGCTGACCTGCCCGACCGGACAGGTCACGCGCTGTTCATATGAACAACTAGACAGGTTTTCCCGATCGGCCTTAGGCTCGGTCGGTGACCATCACCTATCAGGCCATGCACATGAGCGACGGAATCGTCAACGCTCCCGTGTCCATGGTCTTCATCGTGATCGCGATCGCCGCTCTCGCGCTGTGTGCGTGGCGCGCCCGCGCCGAGCTGGACGAACGCACCGTGCCGCTGGCCGGTCTGGTTGCCGCTTTCGTCTTCGCCGTGCAGATGGTGAACTTCCCGATCCTGCCCGGCGTCAGCGGTCACCTGCTCGGCGGCGCACTCGCCGCGATCCTGGTCGGCCCGTTCACCGGTGCGCTGTGTATCGCGATCGTGCTGGTGGTGCAGGCACTGTTGTTCGCCGACGGTGGGGTGACGGCTCTGGGCACCAACATCGTCAACATGTCGGTGATCGGGGTGGCCGCCGGATACGGCACGGCCGCACTGCTGTACTCGTTGGCCAAGCGCCGTCACGCCGGATCGGTGCCGGTGATCGGCGGCATCGCATTCGTGTCCGCGGTCATCGGAACCGTCTGCGCGGCAATGGGTTTTGTCCTCGAATACTCGATCGGCGGGGCTGCGCAGGCCTCGCTTGCAACCGTGGCGGCCTACATGTTCGGCACCCACGTCCTGATCGGCATCGGTGAAGGTGTCATCACCGCTCTCACGGTCATGGCAGTGGTCCGGGCCAGGCCGGACCTGGTGTATCTGCTGCGGTCGGCGCGCGTCGAAGAGAAGGTTGCCGCATGAGCATCACCCAACAGAAACAGGGCCGTGGCTTCTGGATCGCCTTCGCGGTCGTGACGCTGCTGATCGCCGGTGTGGTGTCCTACTTCGCCAGCTCACACCCCGACGGCCTCGACTCGGCGACGCTGCAGGGCTGCCAGGTGGTGGAAACCACCGATGGTGAACACCTCACCGGTAGCTGCATCGCACAGTCGGCCACCGACCACACCATGGCGGACTCGCCTCTGGCGGACTACGCCGTCGGTGGGGCCGAGAACACCGGCGGTATTGCCGGAGTCATCGGTGTGGTGGTCACCCTCGCCGTCGCGGGCGGGGCGTTCTGGTTGATTGCGCGCAGCCGCAAGTCGAAGGGCTGAGGGGGTGGGCGCGGGCCACGCGCACCCGCTGTACCGGCACGATCACGGGCCGCTGCACCGGCTGCCCGCCGAGGTCAAGGTCGCGGCCCTGGTGGTGTTCGTGCTCGCAGTGGTCGCCACCCCCCGTGAAATGCTCTGGCCCTACGCTCTTTTCGCCGTGATGCTGCTTGCGGTGTGGGCGGTGGGCAGGATTCCGCTGCGCTGGATCCTGCCGCGGATGCTGATCGAAGCGCCGTTCGTCGTGCTGGCGGTGCTGTTGCCGTTCGCCGAAGGCGGGCAGCGGGTGCAGGTGGCTGGTCTGCAGTTGTCGGTGGCCGGGCTGTGGGCGGCGTGGGGGATTGTCATCAAAGGCACCCTGGGTGTGGCGGCGTCGCTGACCGTGGCCGCCACCACCACACCGTCGCAGTTGCCCCTGGCGCTGAGCCGCCTCGGGGTACCCGCCATGATGACCTCTGTGCTGGTGCTGATGATCCGCTACGTCGACCTGTTGTCGGCCGAGGTGAGTCGCATGCGAATGGCCCGCCTGTCCCGCGGTGACTCGCCGCGGGCACTGCATCAGGTGGGTGCCATCGCCAAGGGTGTGGGCGCGCTGTTCCTGCGGTCCTACGAGCGTGGTGAGCGGGTGTACGTCGCCATGCTGTCACGCGGCTTCGACGGGCACATGCCGGAACTGGCCGGAGTGGCGGCGGTGCCGAAGGCCACCACTGGGCAGTGGACGGCCGCCCTGATCCCGGCCGTGGCCGGGATCGCAGTGGCCGCGAGCGCGTGGGTGCTGCGATGACGCCCGCGGTTCGGGTGAGCGGCCTGCGCTACGTCTATCCCGACGGGCACATCGCGCTGGACGGAGTGGACCTGACCGTGCAGCCGGGGGAGCGGGTGGCCCTGCTCGGCCCCAACGGTGCGGGCAAGACCACTTTGATGTTGCATCTCAACGGTGTTCTCACCGCCACCTCCGGAGCGGTGGAGATCTCGGGTATTGCGTTGTCGCGTAATACTGTTCGGGATATCCGCCGACGCGTCGGACTGGTGTTCCAGGATCCTGACGACCAGCTGTTCATGCCCACGCTGGCCCAGGACGTCGCCTTCGGTCCGGCCAACTTCGGGGTGGCGGGCGAGGAGCTGGCGAAGCGGGTGCGCAGCGCACTCGAGGCTGTGGACCTGGTGGAGCTGGCTGATCGCAGTCCGGCGCATCTGTCCGGTGGGCAGCGCCGCCGCGCCGCGCTGGCCGCGGTATTGGCGTGTGAGCCCGAGATCCTGGTGCTCGACGAACCGTCGGCCAACCTGGATCCGGTGGCCCGCCGCGAGCTGGCGGAGACGCTGCAGAAGCAGACCGCCACGATGCTGTTGGTCACTCACGACCTGCCCTACGCCGCGCAGCTCTGTGAGCGTGCCGTCGTCATCGACCACGGCAGGGTGGTGGCCGACGGCGACATCCGCTCGGTCTTGGGAGATGCCGCGCTGCTGGCCGCCCACCGCCTCGAATTGCCCTGGGGTTTCGTGGTTCCGGCGCGCTGATTGCGGTGTCGCGCCCCTGCGCTGCCACGTGGTCACGCCCAGTAGCGGAGCGAATTCGGTCCTCCCCGGCACCACGCCAGTGCTGTCCTGCCGTTCCATCGGGCCATGGTCAATGCGCGGTCAGTTCGTTGCGGATCTGCCCGGCGATGGTCACCAGGCGTGTTTTGGGGAGGCGGCTGGTAGGGCCGGCAACGCCGATCGCCGCATTGGGGGCGACGGCGAGGGCCACGCATGACACGCCGGGATGGAAAGTGTCGAGGTCGAGCGCAAACCCGTCCCGTGCGGCATCGGCGATCGGCTCAGCGTGCCGGAGCCACATGTCGGGGTAGAGCTCGCGCACCACTCGGGTCAGATCTGGATCGGCGGCAAGAAGTGCGTGACCGATTGCTGTGCCGATCAACGGTTCACGTTCACCGGGGACGACTGTCAGATGCAAGGGTTGGTCGGATTGAACAGCGTCGGCGCATAAGTACTCCTCGCCCGCCACAAATGCCAGGTAAGCGGTCTCGCCAGTGGCCGCCCCAACTGCTTCCAAGACCGGGCGGACGCGGCGCCGCAATGCATGCTCGGCTTCCACGCTCGGGCGCAGAAGCCGGCCCAGTTTGCCGCTCAGCCGGTACGGAGCCCCCTTGTCGTCCTGGGTGATGTAGCCGAGCTCCTCCAGCGACGCCAACAAGTTGTGCGCGGTACTGCGATTGAGTCCGGCGCCATCGGCGAGCTCGCTGAGCCGTGCTCCATCCCGGCTTGCGGCGACACGCTCGATCAGGTTGAACGCTCTTTCGACGGATTGGATCACAGGGCATCCTTTGTCGATTCCATATTGTGGAATCATAGTACAGATTCTTTCTCATCGTTTGACAATTTGAAATATCCGGGCCACAGTGTTCTGTATAGATGAACAGATGGCATAACAACGTGAAAAGTATTCACTATGGAGGAACGATGACGTTTGAGACGCGTGCAGCACACGCCGTTGAGGCCGTGGCCCGCGAGGCAATCGATCGGGGATTTGCCGTAGCAATCACAGTGGTGGACGCCTCCGGGGTACTGCAGGCCTTCCGCCGCATGCATGGGTCGGTCACCGGGCCGGTCGAGGTTTCCCAAAAGAAGGCCCGCACCGCGGCGTTGTTCGGTATCGACAGCATCGACCTCGGTCCTGACGCACAACCCGGCGGACCGATCTACTCGATCGAACACACCAACGGGGGGCTCATCAGTTTCGGTGGTGGCGTCGTCCTACGCGATGGCGACCAGATTATCGGCGGTCTCGGCGTGGCCGGCGCCAGTGTGGACGCCGACGAGGAACTCGCCCGCGTCGGCGCCAGAGTCTTCTGACCCGCCAAACAGCTCGCCACGTCGCTGGCTCACCAGGTGATGCGCCAGCGACGTCACTTTATGAGGAGACCGCCGTGATCCGCCTGACCTCCCTCACCCTCGCCGCCTTCGCCATCGGTATCAGCGAGTTCGTGCTCGTCGGCCTGCTGCCCACCATCGCCGCAGACATCCATGTCTCGCTCGGCACCGCGGGTTTGCTGGTGACGCTCTATGCCCTCGCGATCACCGTGCTGTCGCCACTGCTCACCTCGCAGCTCAGTCGCTACGACTCCCGTTGGGTACTCGTCGCGCTCATGACGCTTTTCAGCGTTGGCAATCTGCTGGTGGCCGTCGCCGCCAACTTTCCCGCTCTGGTTGCCGGACGTCTGATCGCCGGCGCCGCCCACGGCACTGTCTTCGCGCTTGGCGCCCCGGCTGCCGTCGCCATGGTTCCCAAAGACAAATCCGGCCGTGCCATCTCGCTGATGTTCCTCGGCCTCACAGTGGCCATGGTTGTCGGCGTGCCGATCGGGACCATCATCGGCAACGCACTTGGATGGCGCATTGCCTTCGCCATCGTCGCCGCCCTCGGAGCCTTCGCCGCCCTCGCTATCGCCGCCATGGTTCCGTCCACCCGCGCCGGCGAAACCATCGGTATCTCCGAACAGCTCGCACTATTGGTAGACAAGCACCTGGTGTCCACCTATGTGGTCACCGGACTCGGGTTCGGCGCCACCTTCGCGGTGTTCACCTTCCTAGAGCCGCTCCTGAGTGAGCACGCCGGCTATACCTCGGGCGGAGTCACCGCGATTTTGTTTCTCTTCGGCATTGCCACCGTCATCGGCAATCTCGTTGGAGGAGCACTGTCGGACCGCATCGGCACCACATTGGTGATTCGCATAGCCCTCGGTGGCCTCGCGGTGAGCTTCGTCCTGGTTTACCTCACCGCACACAGCGCGCTCGGTATCGCGATCTCCATATTCATCTGGGGCGTCTTCGCATTCCTGATTTCTCCCCCCGTGCAAACCCACTCAGTCAGCTTGGCCAGTGACCGGGGTGCAGGAGCCGAAAAAGCTGCCAGCGGACTCAATATCGCGGCCTTCAACGCAGGCATCGCACTCGCCTCCTGGATCGGTGGCGTGCTTGTCGAAAACGCCGGCATCCTCACCACTCCGTGGGCCGCACTCGTCCTGATCCTCATCGCGCTGGCCGTCAGCACACAGATGACCCGCCGCAGCGCCCTTACTACCGTCAACATGTAGAGCACACGCCGTGCGTCTACCGGTTGCCTCGGCTATCGCTGCAGTGTGCCCGTGCCGACCACCGCACGCTGCGGCCGGCTGAGCTAGGCGGTTTCGCCCGGCAGCGGGTGCACCTGCTTGTCGTGGCGGTGGTGGCCCGGGATGCCGGGGCCCGCGTGTTCGGCGTTGTGGACGGCGTCCACCACCAGCTGGCGCACGTGGTCGTTCTCCAGGCGGTAGATCACCTGGGTGCCCTCCCTGCGGGTGCGGACCAGGCGAGCCATCCGCAGCTTCGCCAGGTGCTGGGACACCGACGGCGCGGGTTTGTCGACGTGCTCGGCCAGGTCATTGACCGAGCGTTCCCCGTGCGTCAGCGCCCACAGGATCTGGATGCGGGTGGTGTCGGCGAGCATGCGGAAGACCTCGACGATCAAGCCGGCCTGCTCGTCGGGCAAACGATCGGCGTTCATGGGCAGACCCTAATGCCGCTTGGGCGGAGGCCAGGACGGCTCGCCGCACAGAGCCAGCAACGCGTTCTCGATCACCTCGGGCAACGCCGGATGGATCCAGTACTGCCCGCGGGCCATCTCCTGGCCACCGAGTCCGAAGCTCATGGCCTGGATCAACGGCTGGATCAGCGACGACGCCTGATGCCCCATGATGTGCGCACCCAGGATGCTCCCGGTGTCCTGGTCGACAACGATCTTGGCGATACCGGTGGTGTCCTCCATCGCCCAGCCATAGGCGACGTCGCCGTAGTCCTGCACCTTGGTGATGGCGCGGTACCCGGCAGCTCTGGCCTGGTTCTCGGTGAGCCCCACCATCGCGATCTGCGGATCGGTGAACACCGCGGACGGCACAAAACGGTGGTCGGACGCCACCAGGGTCTCGGTGTCGTCCCAGTCGGTCAGCAGGTTGTGGCGCACCACCCGGGCTTCGTGGTTGGCGACGTGCTTGAGCTGATACGGCGAGCTCACGTCGCCGAGGGCGAAGATCCCGCGGGCGGTGGTGCGCTGGTATTCGTCGACCTTGATCAGGCCGTCATCGTCCAGCTCGACGCCGGCCGAGTCCGCAGACAGCAAGTCGCCGTTGGGGATTCGGCCAGTCGCCACCAGGAGCGCGTCGCCGGCCAGGAGCGAGCCGTCGTCGAGTTCCAGCTCCACCCCGGACTCGCACGGCCGGGAACCGACGACGTTGCGGCGGCTGTGGATGTCCCATTTCTTGCCGGCCACATCGGTGAACCGCTCGCAGATCGTGTCGTCGCAGTGGGTCAGCAGCGCTGATCCGCGGATCACCATCGTCACGCGGGTACCCAGTGCCGAGAACACGTGCGCGAACTCGGCGGCGACAAAACCGCCGCCGACGATGATCAGGTGCTCGGGCAACTCGGAGATCCGCATGATGGTGTCGCTGGTGTAGTACTGCACCCCGCATCCTGCGATGGCCTCGGGGACCGACGCGCGCGCACCCGCGGCAATCACCACCTGATCGGCGGTGAACTCGTCACCCGCTTCGGTGCGCAGCACATGGCGGCCGTCGTCACGGGTGGGTCCGAAACGGGTGTGGCTGTCGAACACGGTGACGTTCGGTGAGGAGCGCCGGTAGCGTTCACCGCCCATCGCGATCGGGTCGATGCGCCCGAAGACCCGTGAGACGATATCGCTCCAGCGCACCTTCTCGATGCTGGCGTCGATGCCGAACCGGGCCGAATCGCGAATGGTGGCAGCAACTTCCGCTGCATAGACGAACATCTTGGTGGGAATGCAGCCGACGTTGAGGCAGGTACCGCCGAAGGTGCCCTGCTCGCAGATCGCCACCTTCTTGCCGTCATACCGTTCGTCGAGGATGCTGTTTCCCGAGCCGGTGCCGATGATCGCCAGGTCGAAATGTTCCATGTGCGCAGTCCTGTTCAGCTGACGGAGGAGGTGTTGAGGTAGAGGTCCAGCCAGCGGTGCAGCTCGCGGTAGGCAGCAGCACGCGGAGCTGAAAGTGACAGGAAGACATCGTGTTTGGCGTCGACGACGGGTGCCACTGTGGTGTGCGTGCCGCCGACACAGCCGGCCCAGCGCGCGATCTGGGAGACGTCGAGCACCGCGTCACCGGTCTGCAGCGCACGCGGATCGTTGGTCTCGGTCACACTGTGGTCCGAGCGCAGGATCAGATTTGGCACGCCCACGTCAAGGCCGCGGTGCAGCCGGGCGTGGCCGCGGCGGACCGCGTTGATCCAGCCGAAGGTGACCGGGAACCCGCCCACCGGTTTGAGTGCCAAGTCGTAGTCGAATTCACCGGAGTAGTCGCGGTGCAGCGACGTGCCGTACCCGCCGGGGGTGGGTTTGCGCACCACCTGGAGCTTGCGCAGTCGGGCCAGTCCCCTCAGGGCGGCGCCAGTGGGTGGACTGCGCAGGATCGCCGGACCGCGCAGGTCGAAGAACGGGCTGTTGAGCACCAGTCCGCCGATACCCAGTGCGGCGGTGGCGTCACGGCGGCGCACCCGGTCCAGCCACAGTGTGACGATCAACCCGCCGGCGGAGTGGCCGTACACGCACGTGGTGGCATCGTCGGTTTCCTGGCGGATGATCGTCAGTGCGCGTTCCAGCTCGGCGTCGTATCGGGTCAGATCGGTGGTGAAGTGCGGGGTCTGGCCTTCCCGCCACGACCGGCCGCACTTGTGCAGATCGAGGGCATAGAAGGCGACACCGTGGTCGGCGAACCGATCGGCCAATTCGGTGTTGAAGAAGTAGTCGGTGTAGCCGTGTACCGCCAGAACGGCGTGCCTGGTCGGGCTGACGTGCTCCGGGCGCACCAGGGTGGCCACCAGATCGCCTTCACCGTGTGGGTCGGCACCCAGTTCGACCGTGGTCTGGACGAATCCGGGCAGGATGTCGGGATCCCATGCCGTCACGCGTTCACTGTAGCGGCGCACGCTCCCGTTGCAGACCGGCGAGCAACGCGCGGGTGCGGTGCACCGTCTCAGGGTCGCCGAAGAGGAATCCGACGAACTCGGTGACGCCGATGTCGGCGAGCCGGCGCAACTGTTGCACCACCTGCTCTTCGTCGCCGGCGACGGCGATGTCGCCAACACCGGCGACACCCTCGCGGTCCAGTACGCCTCGGTAGGACGGCATCTCCGCGGTGTAGCCGAAGGCCTCGGACAGTGACTGTCGCGCGGCGTCGACGTCCTGGGTGACGAGCACCGGCAACGAGGCGATGACCTGTGGTGCGGGCCGGCCAAGCTGTGCTGCGCGGTTGGTGATCCGCGGAATGATGTGCTGTTCCAGCGTTCTGGGGCCCGTCCAGGTGGTGACCGTGCCGTCGGTCAGTTCGGCGGCGAGGTCGAGCATGCGCGGGCCCAGTGCGGCGATGACCACCTGGGGCGCCGGCGCGGCCAGTTCCACGCGCCCCACGGCCGTGAGGTGGCTGCCGTGGTAGTCCAGCTCGGCGCCGGCCATGGCGGGGATCAGGATCTCCAGGAATTCCCGCATGTACCGGGCGGGTCGCTCGAAGGAATGACCCAGCGCTTCGACCATCGGCTGGTGCCCGGTCCCGACACCGAGGGTCAGCCGGCCGTCGACGGCGGCGTTGGTGGTCAGCGCCTGGCGGGCCAATGTGAACGGGTGCTGGTGATAGGTGACATTGACGCTGGTGCCCAGATCGATGCGGCGGGCCTGTTGCCCGGCCAGTGCCAACGCCGTGAGCGCGTCCCAGGGGGCCAGCCCCGGTACCGGCGGCAGCTGGGGCAGCCAGGCTCGACTGAGCCCCGCGGCGTCGGCGGCAATGACCGAGCTGATCACCGTGGTGAGGGTGTCGGAAGAGTTGGGCAGGGACATGGGAGTGACGCGCACGGTGATGCTCCTTGGCACGGTAGATACTATTCGGAGAGTGTCTCCGCTCAATATATGGAGACAGTCTCCGCTTGTCGACAGGAGGGGCCTGTGCGGGCTGATGCCGCGCGAAACCGACGCCGGATTCTCGATGCCGCCACCGAGGCGTTCCAGAAGTCCGGTGTGTCGGCGTCACTCGACGACATCGCCCGTGCCGCCGGAGTGGGACCGGGAACCCTGTACCGCCATTTCCCCACCAGAGACCAGCTGGTGCTGGCGGTCATCGAGACAGGATTACGGGATCTCGCAGTGCTGGCCCGCAAGCTCTCGGGTACCGCGGACCCGGTGACAGCGCTGGGGCACTGGCTGACCGCCTACATCGCCGAGGCCGGCCTCTTTGATGGGTTGGCCCGCAGTTTGGTGGCGCCGCCCCAGGACGACGACCCCGGCAAGGAGGCCTGCAGGGCCGCCGGCGAAGCGGGGGAAATGCTGATTGCCGAGGCCGTGGCGGCGGGGCAGCTGCGCGCCGATGCGGCAATCGGCGACGTCCTGGACATGGCGGCGGCCATCGCCTGGGTCGGCGAACAACCTGACCGCGATGACCGGCAGCGGGACCGGCTGCTGCGGATTCTCATCGACGGACTGCGTGCCCCGTCACAATTCGACGCGGGCTAACCTGGCACCACAACAGAAGCCAGGCTCGACTCGAAGGACGAACGGGTGTCAGACGCGAACATCACCAAGACGGACGTCGTGCTGGTCGGCGCCGGAATCATGAGCGCCACCCTGGGCGCCCTGCTGCGCATCGTCGAGCCCAACTGGTCGATCACCTTGATCGAGCGACTCGACGGCGCGGCGGCCGAGAGCAGCGACCCGTGGAACAACGCGGGCACCGGGCACTCCGCACTGTGTGAGCTCAACTACACCCCGGAGAAGTCGGACGGCACCATCGACATCACCAAGGCCGTCGCCGTCAACGAGCAGTTCCAGGTGTCCCGGCAGTTCTGGGCCCACGCCGTCGAGAAGGGCATCCTGCCCGACGTCCGCAACTTCTTGAACCCGGTGCCGCACGTCAGCTTCGTCGAGGGTGCCGACCGGGTGGAGTACCTGCGCAAGCGACGCGATGCACTGGCGTCCAACCCGCTGTTCGCCACCACCGAATTCATCAACGACGCCGACGAGTTCGCCCGCCGGCTGCCGTTCATGGCGGCCAAGCGCAACTTCGCCGAGCCGGTGGCGCTTAATTGGACCACCGACGGCACCGACATCGACTTCGGATCGCTGGCAAAGCAACTCATCGGGTTCGGGGTGCGCAGCGGCACCACCGCGATGTTCGGTCACGAGGTGCGTGACGTCTCCCAGCAGTCCGACGGCAGCTGGACTGTCAAGGTGGTCAACCGCCGCACCGGCGCCAAGCGCACACTGAACACCAAGTTCGTCTTCGTCGGCGCAGGCGGTGATGCACTGCACCTGCTGCAGAAGTCGGGCATCAAGGAGGCCAAGGGCTACGGTGGCTTCCCGGTGGGTGGGCAGTTCCTGCGCGCCTCCAATCCGGCCGTCACCAGCGGCCACCGGGCCAAGGTCTACGGCTTCCCGCCGTTGGGTGCCCCGCCCATGTCGGCCCCGCACCTGGACACCCGCATCATCAACGGCAAGCCCTGGCTGCTGTTCGGGCCGTTCGCCGGCTGGTCGCCGAAGTTCCTCAAGCAGGGCAAGGTCACCGATCTGCCGCTGTCGGTCAAGCCGGACAACCTGGCCTCGATGCTCGGTGTCGGCCTGTCGCAGATGAGCCTGGTGAAGTACCTCATCGGTCAGCTGATGCTGTCCGAGGGCGACCGTGTCGACGCGCTGCGGGTCTTTGCGCCCAGTGCACTCGATTCCGACTGGGAGCTCACCATCGCCGGACAACGTGTGCAGGTCATCAAGCCGGCCAAGGGCAAGGGCGGCACCCTCGAATTCGGCACCACCGTGCTGGCGGCCGCTGACGGAAGCATCGCGGGCCTGTTGGGCGCCTCGCCCGGCGCATCCACCGCTGTCCCGGCCATGCTGGACGTGATGAAGCGCTGCTTCGGTGATCGTTATCAGGCCTGGCAGCCCAGGCTCAAGGAGATGATCCCGTCGCTGGGCACCGAACTCTCGCACGAGCCCGAGCTGTTCGCCGAGGTCTGGGACTGGGGCACCAAGGTGCTGGGCCTGGAAGCCGGTGCCGACGCGGGAGCGGCTGCCCTGGCCGCCGGTCCCGACACCTCGGTGTCCGCCTCCGAGTCCGATGATCCCGAGCCTGCAGGAGTGGTGTGACGGTAGCTCTGCGCAGGAAATGGGCCCAGGACCTCAGCGCGGCGACGCTGTATGAGCTGCTGAAGCTGCGGGTAGAGGTGTTCGTCGTCGAACAGGCCTGTGCCTACCCGGAACTCGACGGCCGTGACCTGCTGCCGGAGACCCGGCACTTCTGGCTGGACCTGCCCGACGGTGAGGTGATCGCCACCCTGCGGCTGATGGAGGAGCACACCGGGGGAGCGAAGTCTTTCCGGATCGGCCGGGTGTGCACCAAACAGTCCGCTCGCGGGCAAGGCCACACCACCCGGCTGTTGCAGGCAGCGATCGCCGAGGTCGGCGACTACAGCTGCCGGATCGACGCGCAGACCTACCTGGTGGAGATGTACTCGGCCCACGGTTTCGTCCGTGACGGCGACGAGTACCTCGACGACGGGATTCCGCACGTGCCGATGCTGCGACAGGGAAGTCGCACCGAG
This sequence comes from Mycobacterium sp. MS1601, assembly GCF_001984215.1. Lineage (NCBI taxonomy): Bacteria > Bacillati > Actinomycetota > Actinomycetes > Mycobacteriales > Mycobacteriaceae > Mycobacterium > Mycobacterium sp. MS1601. The sequence continues at coordinate 6,285,185 of NZ_CP019420.1, read as the reverse complement.
GATCAGGCGTGACGTATCCGTTCAGCGCGATCGTCGGGCACGATCAGCTGCGGTTGGCTCTCGTGCTGTGCGCAGTGCGCCCCGATATCGGTGGGGTGTTGATCCGCGGCGAGAAAGGCACCGCCAAATCGACTGCCGTGCGGGCCTTGTCGAACATTCTGACCGCGGTGGACGACGGCCGGCTCGTGGAACTGCCCATCGGCGCCACCGAGGACCGCGTGGTGGGCTCGTTGGACCTGCAGAAGGTGCTCCACGACGGGGAACACGCCTTCTCGCCCGGGCTGCTGGCCCGCGCCCACCGTGGGGTGCTCTACGTCGACGAAGTGAACCTGCTGCACGACCACCTGGTCGACGTGCTGCTGGACGCCGCCGCGATGGGGCGAGTGCACATCGAACGTGACGGCGTATCCCACTCGCACGACGCCAGATTCGTCTTGATAGGCACCATGAACCCCGAAGAGGGGGAGTTGCGCCCCCAATTGCTGGACCGGTTCGGGCTCACCGTCGACGTGCGGGCCTCCCGCGACGTCGACGTCCGTGTCGCGGTGATCCGGGCCAGGATGGATTACGAAGCCGACCCGGACGCCTTCGCCGCCCGCTACGCCGACGCTGACGCCGAGGTGGCCCGCCGCGTCGCCGACGCGCGGTCGCGGGTGCCCGCTGTGACGTTGAGTGACAACTCTTTACGCAGTATCGCCGCCCTGTGTGCGGCCTTCGACGTGGACGGGATGCGGGCCGATCTCGTGGTGGCGCGCACCGCGGTGGCACATGCCGCGTGGCGCGGCGCCGAGGCAGTCGAACAGGACGACATCAGGGTGGCCGCCGAGCTGGCGTTACCGCATCGGCGTCGCCGCGATCCGTTCGACGACCCCGGCCTGGACCCGGGTGTGCTGGACGAAGCTCTGGCGCAGTCCGATTCCACCGAGCCCGAACCCGAGCCCGACCCTGATCCGTCCGGCGGCGGCGGGGCGCGCCCGTCGGAAAACTCGCAGCAGCAGCGTGATTCGTCGTCCGCGGGCGCTGCGTCCAAACCGAGTGCACCGCCTGTGCAGCCGTTCCGAACCAAGGCGCTGCGGGTGCCCGGTGTCGGGGAAGGAGCACCGGGGCGACGGTCACGGGCGCGCAACCGGACCGGCGCCGTGGTGGGCGCCGCCACGGCGGACTCCGACGACGGCCACGGTGTGCACTTGTTCGCCACCGTGCTGGCCGCCGCACACCGGCCGGGTCCGCTGCGCCCGGATGTCGAGGACCTGCGCACCGCGATACGCGAAGGCCGTGAAGGCAATCTGGTGATTTTCCTGGTCGACGCTTCGGGGTCGATGGCCGCCCGCGACCGGATGTCGGCGGTCAGCGGCGCGGCACTGTCGCTGCTGCGCGACGCCTACCAGCGCCGCGACAAGGTCGCCGTCATCACTTTCCGCCAGCGTTCGGCCAGTGTGCTGCTACCTCCCACGTCGTCGGCCTACATCGCGTCGCGGCGGCTGGCCCGGTTCGACACCGGTGGCAAGACCCCGCTGGCCGAGGGCCTGCTGGCAGCCCGTGATCTGGTGACCCGGGAAAGGGTGCGCGACCGCGCGCGCAGACCTCTGGTGGTGGTGTTGACCGACGGCCGCGCCACCGGTGGGCCGGACCCACTGGGCCGCACCAGAGCCGCCGCCGCCCGCTTGGTCGCCGAGGGTGCCGCGGCAGTGGTGATCGACTGCGAGACCTCCTATATCAAGCTCGGATTGGCTGCCACGCTGGCCGTCCAGCTGGACGCTCCGGTGCTTCGCCTGGAACAGCTGCGCGCCGAGAACCTCACCCAGGCCGTGCGCAGCGTGGCCTGAGTGGAAGGAAACACGCCATGCCGCAGGGAGTTCCCGCAGTTGTACCCCAGGACGGGCTGACCACCCGAGCGCGCCGCAACACCCCGGTGCTCGCCGTGCACACCGGACCCGGCAAGGGGAAATCCACCGCCGCCTTCGGAATGGCCTTGCGCGCATGGAACTCCGGACTGAGCGTCGCGGTGTTCCAGTTCGTCAAGAGCGCCAAGTGGAAGGTCGGCGAGGAAGCGGCCTTCCGGCAGCTCGGCGAACTGCACCAGCAGCATGGCATCGGCGCCGCGGTCGAATGGCACAAGATGGGTGCGGGCTGGTCCTGGACCCGCAAACACGGTGAGGAGGCCGATCACGCCGCCGCGGCCGCCGACGGCTGGGCCGAGATCGCCCGCAGGTTGGCCTCAGGGCAACACGATTTCTACGTACTCGACGAGTTCACCTACCCGCTCAAGTGGGGTTGGGTGGACACCGGGGAGGTGATCGACACCCTGGCGCGGCGCCCCGGCATGCAGCACGTGGTGATCACCGGCCGTGACGCACCGCCGGCGCTGGTCGAGGCCGCCGACCTGGTGACGGAGATGACCAAGGTCAAACACCCGATGGACGCGGGACGCAAGGGCCAGAAGGGCATCGAATGGTGAGGGGGCATGGTGAGGGGTGGGCATGGTGAGCCCGTGCTAGCCCCCGCCGTCGTCATCGCCGCGCCCACCTCGGGCAGCGGAAAGACCACGGTGGCAACAGGTTTGATGGGTGCCCTGCGGGCCGCCGGACGTTCGGTGGCGCCGTTCAAGGTGGGGCCCGACTTCATCGACCCCGGCTACCACGCCTTGGCCACAGGACGTCCGGGCCGCAACCTGGACCCCGTGTTGGTGGGTGAGGGACTCGTCGACTCGCTTTATGCGCACGGCCGAGCCGGCGCGGACATCGCAGTCATCGAAGGCGTGATGGGGCTGTTCGATGGACGCATCACCGACGGAGCGCAGGTGCCCGCGCCCGGATCCACCGCGCATGTGGCCGCTCTGCTGAGGGTGCCCGTGGTGCTGGTGGTCGACGCCCGTGGCCAGAGCCAGAGCATCGCGGCACTGCTGCACGGTTTTTCGACGTACGACAGCGGCACCCGATTGGCCGGGGTCATCTTCAACCGGGTCGGATCGGCGCGCCACGAGCAGATTCTGCGAGCGGCCTGCGACACGGTGGGACTACCGGTGCTGGGCGCCATCCCGCGCCACGATGACCTTCAGGTTCCGTCGCGGCACCTCGGCCTGATCACCGCGGTGGAACACGGGAGAGCCGCCGGCCTTGCCGTCGAGGCGATGACCACGCTGATAGCCCGGTATGTGGATCTGCAGGCGGTGGAGCAGATCGCGGCCGCCGCCACCGCCCCCGTGTACGCCTGGTCGCCGGAGGTCGTGGGGGAACCCGTGCCCGGGTCTGCGGTGGTGGCAGTGGCGGCGGGGCGCGCCTTCAGCTTCAGCTACGCCGAGCACCGCGAACTGCTCACCGCAGCGGGCGCGCAGGTGGTGACCTTCGACCCGTTGGAAGACACGTTGCCCGACAACACCGCCGCGGTGGTGCTGCCTGGCGGCTTTCCCGAGCAGTACCTGGTCGAACTGTCGGGGAACACCGTGCTGCGCGAACAGATCCGCGTGCTGTCGCAGCGGGCGCCGGTACACGCCGAGTGCGCCGGGCTGACCTACCTGATGGGCGATCTCGACGGACACCCGATGTGCGGCGTGCTGGACGGCTCGGCCCGCTTCACTGCGCGTCTCACCCTCGGCTACCGCGAGGCGGTGGCACTCACCGACTCGTCGCTACACACCGCGGGTTCCAGAATTGCCGGCCACGAATTCCACCGCACCACAGTCGAATTCAACTCCAGCTACCCGCAGGCCTGGGCCTACCGGATGCCCGACGGTTCCAGCCGGCGCGACGGCGCCGTACACGCCCGCGTGCACGCCTCCTACGTGCACACCCACCCCGCCGCCGCCCCGCAGTCCGTGCGTCGCTTCGTCGCACACTGCGTACCCACTAAGCTCGCCGGGTGACCGAGAACGCCTACCTCGTCGGAGTCCGCCTGACCGGCAAGAAGGTCGTGGTGGTCGGTGGGGGATCAGTGGCCCAGCGCCGCCTCGGCCTGCTCGTCGACTCTGGTGCCGATGTGCACGTCATCACCCGCGCCGCCACCCCGGCCGTCGAGGCGATGGCAGGCATCACCCTGGAGCTGCGTGACTACCGCGACGGTGATCTCGAGGGCGCCTGGTATGCCATCGCCGCCACCGACGAACCGCACACCAACGCCGCGATTGTCGACGAGGCCGATGCCAGGCGCATTTTCTGCGTGCGCGCCGACGTCGCCGTCGAGGGTTCGGCGGTGACACCTGCCACCCTGGATTACGCCGGACTGTCGGTGGGCGTGTTGGCGGGTGGAGAGCACCGCCGTTCGGCCGGCATCCGCACGGCGATCCTCGAGGCGCTGCAGGCGGGCTCGATCTCGACCAGGGAGGAGTTGGCCGAGACCGCCAACGACCTGCGGGGCAGCGTGGCTCTGGTGGGTGGAGGCCCGGGTGACCCCGAGCTCATCACGGTGCGGGGCCGGCGGTTGCTGGCACGGGCCGACGTGGTGGTGGCCGACCGGTTGGCACCCGCGCAGTTGCTGGCGGAGCTGCCGCCGCATGTCGAGGTGATCGACGCCGCCAAGATTCCCTACGGCCGCGCGATGGCCCAAGAAGCGATTAATGACGTTCTCATAAACCGGGCGCGGTCCGGACAGTTCGTCGTCCGGCTCAAGGGTGGCGATCCGTTCGTCTTCGCGCGCGGTTACGAGGAAGTTCTGGCGTGCACCGAGGCCGGGATCCCGGTCACCGTGGTGCCCGGAATCACCAGCGCAATCGCTGTGCCGGCCGCAGCCGGGGTGCCTGTCACCCACCGCGCGGTCAACCACGAGTTCGTGGTGGTGAGTGGTCACCTACCTCCCGACCACCCCGAATCGCTGGTCAACTGGTCGGCTCTGGCCGCCATGAAAGGCACGATCGTGCTGCTCATGGCGGTGGAACGGATCGAACTGTTCGCTCGCGCCCTGCGCGACGGGGGCCGGTCGCCGCAGACCCCGGTACTGGTTGTCCAGCACGGCACCACATCCGCCGAGCGGGTGGTCCGGGCAACCTTGGCCGATGCGGCCGAGGTGATCCGCGCCGACGGTATCCGGCCGCCGGCGATCATCGTGATCGGCGATGTCGTGAACGTGGGAGCGTCCGCGGACTAGGCCACACGGTGCCCGTCTCGGCGGTTCCGTGACCAATCCGAGCTTTAAACAACTCTTAAGATTACTGTAGGGTAGCTCGGTATGACGGCACTCAACGACGCCGAACGGGCACACGCGGAAGCACGTGCTGCCGGCTCGGACCGCGCGCTGCCGGTGAAGGTGGAGAAGTCGCAGCGTACGGGCAAGTTCCCCAGTTGGTTGCCGTCGCGGCGTTTCATCTACGCGGTCATCGCGATCGGCGGCATGCAGTTGCTGGCCACCATGGACAGCACCATCGCCATCGTCGCGCTGCCGCAGATCCAGGACGAACTCGGTCTGTCTGACGCAGGCCGCAGCTGGGTCATCACCGCATACGTCCTGACGTTCGGCGGCCTGATGCTGCTCGGCGGCCGCCTTGGTGACACCATCGGCCGCAAGCGCACCTTCATCGTGGGTGTCGCGCTGTTCACCATCGCCTCGGTGTTGTGTGGAATCGCTTGGAGTGAAGGCACTCTGGTGGTCGCGCGCCTGCTGCAAGGCGTCGGCGCGGCCATCGCCTCGCCCACCGGCCTGGCACTGGTGGCCACCACGTTCCCCAAGGGCCCGGCCCGTAACGCCGCCACCGCGGTGTTCGCCGCCATGACCGGCGTGGGTTCGGTGATGGGCCTCGTTGTCGGTGGCGCACTCACCGAGGTCTCCTGGCGCCTGGCGTTCCTGGTGAACGTGCCGATTGGCCTGCTGATGCTGTTCCTGGCCTACACCACGCTTCGCGAGACCAACAAGGAGCGGATGAAGCTCGACGCCGCAGGCGCGTTGCTGGCCACCCTGGGGTGCACGGCGGCGGTGTTCGGTTTCACCCAGGGTCCGGAGAACGGCTGGCTGACGCCGATGACACTCGCCGCGGGTGCCGTGGCCCTGGTGGCTTTCGTGGCGTTCGTCATCGTCGAGCGCACCGCCGAGAACCCCGTTGTGCCCTTCGCCCTGTTCCGGGATCGCAACCGGGTGGCCACCTTCTATGCAGTGTTCCTCGCCGGCGGCGTCATGTTCACGCTGACCGTGCTGATCGGGCTGTACGTGCAGGACATCATGGGCTACAGCGCCCTGAGGGCCGGTATCGGCTTCATCCCGTTCGTGATCGCCCTGGGTATCGGCCTCGGCCTGTCCTCGGTTCTGGTGTCGAAGTTCCCGCCGCGGGTCCTCGTCATCGGTGGTGGCGTCCTGGTGCTGGCCGCCATGCTCTACGGCAGCACCTTGCACGGCGACATCCCGTACTTCCCCAATCTCGTCATCCCCATCACGGTGGGCGGCTTCGGCATCGGCATGATCGTCGTCCCGTTGACCGTGTCGGCCATCGCCGGTGTCGGTTTCGACCAGATCGGTCCCGTCTCCGCCATCGCGCTGATGCTGCAGAACCTCGGTGGCCCCGTGGTGCTCGCGATCATCCAGGCCGTCATCACCTCGCGCACGCTCTACCTGGGCGGTACCACCGGCCCGGTCAAGGACATGAACGAGGCGCAGCTCAACGCTCTGGATGCCGGATACACCTACGGCCTGTTGTGGGTGGCTGCCGTGGCGGTCCTGGTGGGCGCCGCCGCGTTGTTCATCGGCTACACCGCCAAGCAGGTGGCGCATGCGCAAGAAGTCAAGGACGCATTGGACGCCGGCGAGCTCTGAGCCGGGCAGCCCGTCGCCGGGATATCTCGCGGCAACGCCAGTCGCCAAGTCGGGCGGAATCGTCGGGAAGAGAAGTGTCTCGAGTGGTTTGGGTGCGTTTTGTCGTGGGTACACGCGATTCAGCACAGCCCTTGTGCACCCCTGCTGAGGTGCATGGCATGACTCTGGCGGGGAAAACCACACGGATGTAATTCATCCCCACCTGTGCACAACTGCTGTGGATAAAACCCACGGTCGGTGTCCGTGTGGCCCGCACGGTGCGCATCAGCGCGTTCTGACCCGCCTCGGCAGTACCGCAGCACCTCGAGCTCGTCGGGATCGACTCCGGCTAGGCTGGCCCGCTGTGATCACCCGCATGTCGGAGCTGTTTCTCCGAACCCTCCGTGACGACCCGGCCGATGCCGAGGTCCCCAGCCACAAGCTGCTCATCCGCGCCGGTTACGTACGCCCTGTGGGGCCCGGTCTGTACAGCTGGTTGCCGCTGGGCCTACGGGTGCTGCGCAAGATCGAGGCGATCGTCCGTGACGAGATGGCCCACATCGGCGGCCAGGAGATCCTGTTTCCCGCCCTGCTGCCGCGTACGCCCTACGAGAACACCAACCGCTGGACCGAGTACGGCCCCAACCTCTTCCGACTTCAGGATCGTCGGCGCAACGACTACCTGCTGGCGCCGACGCACGAAGAGATGTTCGCGCTGACGGTGAAGGGGGAGTACAGCTCGTACAAAGACTTCCCGGTCATCCTCTACCAGATCCAGAACAAGTACCGCGACGAAGCGCGTCCGCGCGCGGGCATCCTGCGTGGCCGTGAGTTCCTGATGAAGGACTCCTACTCCTTCGACGTCGACGACGACGGACTCAAGAATGCCTACCACGCTCACCGTGAGGCCTATCAGAAGATCTTCGCCAGGCTGGGACTGGAGTACGTGATCGTCTCGGCGGTCTCCGGCGCCATGGGTGGCAGTGCCTCCGAGGAGTTTCTGGCCGAGAGTGAAGTCGGTGAGGACACCTTCGTGCGGTGTCTGGAGTCCGGCTACGCCGCCAACGTCGAAGCCGTGATCACCAAGGTGCCCGAGCCGCTGCCCATTGACGGACAGCCCGAGGCGAAGGTCTACGAAACCCCGGACACTCCCACCATCGCCACTCTGGTCGACTGGGCCAACAGTGCCGGCCTGCCGCAGTTCGACAGGCCGGTGACCGCGGCGGACACGCTGAAGAACGTGCTGCTCAAGACCCGTGAGCCCGGTGGTGAGTGGGAACTGCTGGCCGTCGGCGTACCCGGTGACCGCGAGGTTGACGAAAAACGTCTCGGGGCGGCGCTGGACCCGGCCGAATACGTCATGCTCGGCGACGCCGATTTCGCGAAGAACCCGTTCCTGGTGAAGGGGTATGTGGGTCCGAAGGCGTTGCTGGACAACGGGGTTCGCTACCTGGTTGACCCGCGCGTGGTCGACGGTACGGCATGGATCACCGGAGCCGACGCGCCCAACAGACACGTCGTGGGCCTGGTGGCAGGCCGCGACTTCACCGCCGACGGCACCATCGAAGCCGCCGAGATCCGCGACGGCGACCCGTCGCCTGACGGTGCGGGCCCGCTGGTGTCGGCGCGCGGTATCGAGATCGGACACATCTTCCAGCTCGGTCGCAAGTACACCGACGCCTTCACCGTCGACGTCCTCGGCGAGGACGGCAAGCCGGTGCGGCTCACCATGGGGTCCTACGGCATCGGCGTGTCCCGGCTGGTGGCCGTCATCGCCGAGCAGCAGCACGACAGCCTCGGGCTGCGGTGGCCGGCATCGGTATCACCCTTCGATGTACACCTGGTGATCGCCAACAAGGACGCCGAGGCGCGTGCCGGGGCCACCGAACTGGCCACGGCGCTGGACCGGCTCGGCCTCGACGTGCTGCTCGACGACAGGACGGCCTCGCCGGGGGTGAAGTTCAAGGACGCCGAGCTGCTCGGCATGCCATGGGTGGTGGTCGTCGGTCGCGGCTGGGCCAACGGTGTGGTGGAGCTGCGCAACAGGTTCAGCGGTGAGACCAGTGAGATTGCGGTCGATTCGGCGGCCGTGGACATCGTGGCGGCGGTGTCGTAGCCGGGGAGGGGGAGCCGCTGGCTACTCGGGTCCGCCCGGGAAGGCCGTGGTGATCGGCCACTCGCCGAGGATCTTCTGCCACCGGGCGGCCAGAATGGCGCTCTGGGTCAGCGCTCCCACCGCGTAGGTTCGGTCCGCTTCGTTGCTGGACTGCTCGAGAACGGCCCGCCAGGCCGTGGCGACGTCGTTCTCCATCTGCAGGGCCAGCTCGGCGGCTTGTGATGGGTCGTTGACCACCATGGGCAGCTGATAACCCGGCGCGGCCGGCGGTGGCTCGACAGATTGCGCAGCCAGCATCGACAACAGTGCCTCGCGCTGTTCGCGATGCCCGGCGATGGCCTCGGAGACCAGCCAGTTGTCGTCCGGTGTGGAATGCGCCGAGACGATCCCGTACCCGTAGATCGTCGCGTGCTCGGCTGCCAGCGCGTCGTACAGGGCGGCGGCCGCCGGGTCCGACGGGCGAGCCGTCTCGGTGGGTGTGGGTTCGGTGGAGGTCATGTCGACGTCCTCGGCAGGGCCACGGTGTAGGCCGCGGTGCACGCCGCGGCGATGGAGCCCAGCAACCCGGCCCGATACCCCGACTCCCTGGCGGCGTAGTCCGCGGCACTGCCGGCTGAGCTGCGCAGGGCCGCCGCCACGTCGTCGACGCCGGGGGCCGGGCTGGGTGGTTGCGGGGTTCCCGAGGTGGTGGTCGTCGATGTCGATGTTGACGTCAGGGTGGGAGGCACCACCGTGCCCAGCGTGCGGGAGATCTCGTCGGCCAATGCCTGGGCATGCCGCGCGCGTTCGCCGGCGATCTGCACCAGGGCCGGCTGGGCGGCCCTGGGAGCCGCCACTGCCGCCGCTCGGGCCAGTTCGCTGTCGGAGGTGGCCAGGGCCAGTTGGGCCCGCAGCTCGTCGACGTCGGGGGGTGGGGGCGCGCTGCAACTCGTCAGCGTCAGCGCTGTCAGTCCCAGCGCACCGACCAGCACCTCCCGCCTGCGGAGCGGTCCGGTGACTCGTGGTGGCACGACGGGCACCGCACCATCCTGCCATCCGGTGCCGCACGCGCTCGTGCCCGGCCGTTTGGGATTGTTCACCGGTGTCCTGGCGTATCGTGGATGGCTGGCTCGGCGGCATCTGCTGCCGGACTGGTGCTTGACGAACTGACCGGACAACTCAAGATGAGGAGCTCGCCGTGACAGAGCGGTCCAGGGGACTGCCTTCACCGCCCCAGGTGATCGAGCTGCTCGGTGGTGAATTCATGCGTGCCGGTTACGAGATCGAGGACGTTCGTGTGGACACGTCCTCGAACCCGGCCCGGATCGTCGTCGTCGCCGACGGTGACACCCCGCTGGATCTCGATGCCGTCGCCGAGCTGTCGCGCACCGCCTCACAGCTATTGGACACCCTGACCGAGGCGTCCAGTCCCTACGTGCTGGAAGTGAGTTCGCCGGGAGTCGACCGGCCGCTGAGTACCGAGAAGCACTTTCGCCGGGCGCACGGGCGCCGGGTGGAACTGCGCCTCGGTGACGGTGAGCAGGTCACCGGACGGATCGCAGGCGTGGACTCCGGTCTTCTCCGGCTGGTGGTACCGGCCGGCGGCAAGGGGGCGATCAGATGGTCGGTTCGTGAGGTGCAGCTCGGTGACATCACCAAAGCTGTTGTGCAAGTAGATTTTTCGCCGCCCAGCCAGCGAGAGCTGGATCTGGTCGGCCAGGCCGGAACGGAGGCCGGAGCATGAACATCGACATGGCCGCGCTGCACGCCATCGAGGTCGACCGCGGAATCCCCGCCGGCGAGCTCCTCGAGACCATCAAATCAGCGTTGCTGACTGCCTATCGACACACCGAGGGGCACTCCGCGGACGCCACCATCGAGATCGACCGCAAGACCGGCGAGGTCAAGGTGATGGCCCGCGAGCACGACGGCGATGGTCAGGTGATCAGCGAGTGGGACGACACCCCGGAGGGGTTCGGACGGGTTGCGGCGACCACGGCGCGGCAGGTCATGTTGCAGCGCTTCCGCGACGCCGAGAACGAGAAGATCTACGGCGAGTTCTCCGCCCGTGAAGGCGACATCGTGGCAGGAGTCATCCAGCGAGATGCCCGGGCGAACGCGCGCGGGGAAGTGGTGCTGCGGATGGGCAGCGAGACCAAGTTCTCCGAAGGTGTCATCCCGGCCTCCGAACAGGTACCAGGTGAGCGCTACGAGCACGGCGACAGGTTGCGTTGTTTTGTGCTCGGAGTGACCCGAGGTGTGCGAGAACCCCAGATCCGGCTCTCGCGCACCCACCCGAACCTGGTGCGCAAGCTGTTCTCGCTCGAGGTGCCCGAGATCGCCGACGGTTCGGTCGAAATCGTGGCGGTGGCCCGTGAGGCAGGCCACCGCTCCAAGATCGCCGTGGCCTCCCGGCTGCCGGGCCTCAACGCCAAGGGTGCCTGCATCGGCCCGATGGGCCAGCGGGTGCGCAACGTGATGAGTGAACTGTCGGGCGAGAAGATCGACATCATCGACTTCGACGAGGACCCCGCGCGGTTTGTCGCCAACGCGCTGTCGCCGGCGAAGGTGGTGTCGGTGACGGTCATCGACGCCGGCGCCCGCGCCGCACGTGTGGTGGTGCCCGATTTCCAGCTGTCGCTGGCCATCGGCAAAGAAGGGCAGAATGCCCGGTTGGCGGCCCGGCTGACGGGCTGGCGGATTGACATCCGCAGTGATGCCGCACCCAACCCGGATGAGCCGGGAGACAGTCAACCGCCGCCCCGGCGATCCCACGACGCGCCACATCACCGCTGATCCGCCCGGCGCGTCCGGCTGATTTAGAGGGAGCGGGGCGTGACGGTAGACTGAGCCGTGGTCCAGCGCGAAACCTCTGCCGCCGACACTCGAAAGGCACCGGAATCCCGGTTGACGGGAAAGCACAGCCCGGTGCGCACGTGTGTCGGATGTCGGAAGCGAGAGTTGGCCGTCGAACTGCTTCGAGTGGTGGCGGGGTTCAGCAAGAACGATGCGGGAACAGATGTGACCGCAGTGATCGTTGACACCACCGGTAACCTTCCGGGGCGGGGTGCGTGGCTGCACCCCAGACCGGATTGTGTTGATGCAGCGATTCGGCGGCGAGCATTCGCTCGAGCGTTGCGCATCACCGGTCCGCAGGACACCTCCGCGGTGACCGAGCACCTCAGTGCCCGGCACACAGCGGAGTAACCGAAGGCAAGAGAACAGGCAGCGAAGAACATGAGCACACCGTGAAGTCCCGATGACCATGCGTCATAGCTAAACCCGAGGCGCGGCGCCACCCACCGCTGTCGCCTCCAGACAGGAGATGTAGTGGCAGGTAAGGCCCGCGTGCACGAGTTGGCCAAGGAACTCGGTGTCACCAGTAAGCAGGTGCTCGCCCGACTGAGCGAACAGGGCGAGTTCGTCAAATCAGCGTCGTCGACGGTGGAAGCACCCGTCGCACGGCGTCTTCGTGAATCGTTCGGTGGCGGCAAGCCCGAACGCAGCAGTGCACCCCGACCGGCGGCGACCAACGGCCGTCCTTCAGGTGGTGCCCCGAGCGGTGGCGCAACCCCCGGCTCGCCCGTGCCCGGCCCCAAGCCCGGTGCACCCAAGCCTGCGGCGCCCGCCCCGGTGGTTGCAGCAGCTCCGCCGGCCCGCCGGCAGCACCGGCACCCGCACCGGCGGCTCCGCCCGCTCGTCCGTCGGCTCCGCAACCGCAGACTCCGGCGGCCAGTGCCCGTCCCGCGGCTCCCGCCGCCCGACCCGGCCCCGCTCCGACACCCGGTGCACGTCCAGGACCTGCGCCGACGCCAGGACCTCGGCCGCAGCCGCAGGGTGGCCCCAAGCCGGGCGCCCCCCGCCCGCCGCGTGTCGGTAACAACCCCTTCTCGTCCCAGCAGCCGGTGGATCGTCCGGCGCCGCGGCCGCAGCCTCGTCCCGGTGCCGGCCCCGGTGGCCCGCGTCCCGGCGGTGGTACGCGTGCCACGCCTGGCAACATGCCGCCTCGGCCCGCGACCGGTGCACCCGGTGCCCGCGGCCCGCGCCCCGGACCCCGCCCTGGTGGCGGTCCGCGTCCCGGTGGTGCCGGTGGCGGCGGTCGTCCCGGTGGCGGTGGCGGCGGCGGTAACTACCGCGGCGGAGGCGCCGGTGCCGGCGCAGGTGCCGGTGGTGGCGCAGGAGCCGCAGGTGGCTTCCGCGGTCGTCCCGGTGGCGGTGGTGGCGGCGGTGGTCGTCCCGGCCAGCGCGGCGGTGCCGCAGGTGCCTTCGGTCGTCCCGGTGGCGCCCCTCGTCGCGGTCGCAAGTCGAAGCGCGCGAAAAGGGCCGAATACGAGAACATGCAGGCCCCGGTCGTCGGTGGGGTGCGGTTGCCGCACGGCAACGGCGAGACCATCCGGCTGGCCCGCGGTGCATCGCTGGTGGACTTCGCCGACAAGATCAATGCCAACCCGGCCTCGCTGGTGCAGGCGTTGTTCAACCTCGGTGAGATGGTGACGGCCACGCAGTCGGTGGACGATTCGACCCTCGAGCTGCTCGGCAGCGAGATGAACTACGTGGTGCAGGTCGTGTCCCCGGAGGACGAGGACCGCGAGCTGCTGCAGTCCTTCGATCTCACCTACGGCGAGGATGAGGGCGGCGAGGAAGATCTCGAGTTCCGCCCGCCGGTCGTCACCGTCATGGGTCACGTCGACCACGGCAAGACCCGCCTGTTGGACACCATCCGTAACGCCACCGTGCGTGAGGGCGAGGCCGGTGGCATCACCCAGCACATCGGCGCTTACCAGGTCGAGGTCGAGCACGACGGCAACAAGCGGCCGATCACCTTCATCGACACCCCCGGTCACGAGGCGTTCACCGCCATGCGTGCCCGTGGTGCGAAGGCCACCGACATCGCGATCCTGGTGGTGGCGGCCGACGACGGTGTGATGCCGCAGACGGTGGAGGCCATCAACCACGCGCAGGCAGCCGATGTGCCGATCGTGGTGGCGGTCAACAAGATCGACAAGGAAGGTGCCGACCCGGCCAAGATCCGCGGTCAGCTCACCGAGTACAACCTGGTGGCTGAGGACTTCGGCGGCGACACCATGTTCGTCGACATCTCCGCCAAGCAGGGCACCAACATCGATGCTCTCCTCGAGGCTGTGCTACTGACCGCCGATGCCGCGTTGGACCTGCGGGCCAATCCGGACATGGAGGCCCAGGGTGTGGCCATCGAAGCGCACCTGGACCGTGGTCGTGGTCCCGTGGCCACCGTGCTCATCCAGCGCGGCACGCTGCGGGTGGGCGATTCGATCGTGGCAGGCGACGCCTACGGGCGTGTCCGGCGCATGGTCGACGAGCACGGCGAAGACGTCGAGGAGGCGCTGCCGTCGCGTCCGGTGCAGGTCATCGGCTTCACGTCGGTGCCGGGTGCCGGCGACAACCTGCTTGTCGTCGACGAAGACCGGATTGCCCGTCAGATCGCCGATCGCCGCAGCGCGCGCAAGCGCAACGCGCTGGCCGCGCGTACCCGCAAGCGGATCAGCCTGGAGGACCTGGATTCGGCATTGAAGGAGACTTCACAGCTGAACCTGATCCTCAAGGGCGACAACTCCGGCACCGTCGAGGCGCTGGAGGAGGCCCTGCTGGGTATCGAGATCGACGACGAGGTGGAACTGCGCGTCATCGACCGTGGTGTCGGTGGTGTCACCGAGACCAACGTCAACCTGGCGTCGGCCTCGGACGCGATCATCATCGGCTTCAATGTCCGTGCCGAAGGCAAGGCCACCGAGCTGGCCAACCGCGAAGGTGTGGAGATCCGGTACTACTCCGTGATCTACCAGGCCATCGACGAGATCCAGGCCGCCCTCAAGGGCATGCTCAAACCGGTCTACGAGGAGAAGGAACTCGGCCGCGCCGAGATCCGGGCGATCTTCCGGTCGTCCAAGGTCGGCAACATCGCCGGCTGCCTCGTTCAGTCGGGCATCATGCGCCGCAACGCCAAGGCGCGGTTGCTCCGCGACAACGCCGTGGTTGCGGAGACGGTCACCATCTCGTCGCTGAAGCGGGAGAAGGACGACGCGACCGAGGTGCGCGAAGGCTACGAGTGCGGTCTGACGTTGACCTACTCCGACATCAAGGAAGGTGACGTCATCGAGGCGTACGAGCTGGTCGAGAAAGCCCGCACGTAGTGGCTGATCCAGCACGCGCACGGCGCCTGGCCAAGCGCATCTCCACCATCGTCGCCTCGGCGATCGAGTACGAGATCAAGGATCCCCGGTTGGCCTTCGTGACTGTCACGGACACGAAGGTCACCGGAGATCTACACGACGCCACCGTGTACTACACGGTGCGCGGTCAGAGCCTCGACGACGATCCCGACGTGGCGGGTGCGGCTGCGGCACTCGATCGCGCCAAGGGTGTCCTGCGCACAAAAGTCGGTGCTGGAACCGGTGTCCGGTACACGCCGACGTTGTCGTTCGTGTTGGACACCGTGCCCGAGACGGCTGCGCACATGGAGGAGCTGCTGGCCCGCGCGCGGGCAGCGGACGCTGACCTGGCGAGGGTTCGGGAGGGTGCGACGCCGGCCGGGGATCCCGACCCGTACCGTGTCAGTGGGGCGGAGGACAACGGCGGGGGACTGGAGACGGACCTAGAGAAGGATCCCGAGGACGCCGGTGACCGCAATCGACCCGAAGACTGAGCAGGATCTGGTTGGTCGGCGCGTGGACGCCGGCGGCGCCGTCGAGGTGCTGTCCCACGCGCATTCGGTGCTCATCGTGTGCCACGTCTTCCCCGATGCCGACACCATCGGCGCAGGGCTGGCGTTGGCTCAGGTTCTCGACGATCTCGGCAGGTACGTCCGGGTGAGCTTTGCCGCTCCCGCGACACTGCCGGACTCGCTGGCCACGCTGCCTGGCGGTCATCTGCTGGTCAGCCCGGACGATGTGGATCCGCACCCTGATCTGGTGGTCACCGTCGACATCCCCAGCCCGAACCGCCTCGGCGCGTTGCAGGCCGTACTGGCGGATTCCGACGTCCCCGTTCTGGTGATCGATCACCATGCCTCCAACCAGCTCTTCGGCACGGTCAACTTCGTCGACCCGGCGGCGGACTCCACCACCGTGCTGGTGGCCGACATCCTGGACGCCTGGGCCCGGCCCATCGACGCCCAGGTGGCACATTGTCTGTACGCCGGTCTGACCACCGATACCGGGTCCTTTCGGTGGGCCAGCGCCCGCGCGCACCGGCTCGCCGCCCGCCTGGTGGAACTCGGTGTCGACAACGCCGGGATCAGCCGCACCCTGCTGGACAGCCACCCGTTCGCCTGGCTGTCCATGCTGTCGCGAGTGCTGTCATCGGCGCAGCTGGTATCCGAGGCGATCGGTGGACGTGGCCTGGTCTTCACCGTGGTCGAGCACAGTGAGTGGGCCGCGGCCCGGCCCGAGGAGATCGAGAGCATCGTCGACATCGTCCGCACCACCCAGCAGGCCGAGGTGGCGGCGGTGTTCAAGGAGATCGAACCGCAGCACTGGTCGGTGTCCATGCGCGCCAAGACTTTTGACCTCACCCCGGTGGCCATCGGTTTCGGCGGCGGCGGGCACAAGCAGGCTGCGGGCTACTCGGCGTCGGGCTCCGCGGACAAGGTGATCGCCGAACTGCGCACCGCCCTTGGCTGAGCCGCCTCCGCCGACCAGTCGCACCATTGCGGGTCTGGCGTTGCCCGCGCTCGGGGTGCTGGCCGCCGAGCCGCTCTACCTGTTGTTCGACATCGCCGTGGTGGGCCGCCTCGGGGCGCTGTCGCTGGCCGGTTTGGCCATCGGCGGCCTGATCCTCGGCCTGGTTGCCTCTCAAGGCACCTTCCTGTCCTACGGAACCACGGCGCGCTCCGCCCGCTTCTACGGTGCGGGTGATCGCGGCGCTGCCGTCCGCGAGGGTGTGCAGGCCACCTGGCTGGCGGTCGGCCTGGGTCTACTGATCATCGCCGTGGTCGAGGCTGCGGCGGTGCCGATCGTCACGGCGATCGCGGGAAGCGACGGCATCGCGGACACCGCGCTGCCGTGGCTGCGGATCGCCATACTCGGCGCGCCTGCGATCTTGATCTCGCTGGCCGGCAACGGCTGGATGCGCGGTGTGCAGGACACCGTCCGCCCGCTGCGGTACGTGATCACCGGATTTGTGGCGTCGGCGATCCTGTGCCCGTTGCTGGTCTACGGCTGGTTCGGACTGCCGCGGCTGGAGCTCGAGGGGTCGGCGGTGGCCAACCTGGTGGGCCAGTGGCTGGCTGCCCTGCTGTTCTGCCGGGCGCTGGTGGTGGAGCGGGTATCGCTGCGGCTGGACGTCGCGGTGCTGCCCGCGCAGTTGGCCATGGGACGTGATCTGCTGATCCGCAGCCTGGCGTTCCAGGCCTGCTTCGTCTCTGCCGCCGCAGTCGCCGCGCGGTTCGGTGCGGCCTCGGTGGCCGCCCACCAGGTGGTGCTGCAGTTGTGGAGTTTTCTTGCGCTGGTGCTTGATTCGCTGGCCATTGCAGCGCAGTCACTGGTGGGTGCCGCTCTCGGCGGGGGGCATCTGCCGCACGCGAAGACGGTGGCCAGGCGTGTGACGGTGTTCTCCACCGCGGCAGCGGCCACCCTGGCGGCGGCGTTCGCGCTCGGCGCGACAGTGTTGCCCAAGCTGTTCACCGATGACGCCGCGGTGTTGGCGGCCGTGGAAGTGCCGTGGTGGTTTCTTGTGGCTCAACTGCCGGTGGCGGGAATCGTTTTCGCGTTGGACGGAGTGCTGCTGGGCGCCGGTGACGCGAAGTTCATGCGCAACGCGACGCTGGCCAGCGCGCTGATCGGTTTTCTGCCGTTGATCTGGCTGTCCCTGATCTACGGTTGGGGACTGTTCGGTATCTGGTCGGGCCTGAGCTTGTTCATGGTGTTGCGACTGGTGTTCGTCGGCTGGCGGACGGTCTCCGGGCGCTGGCTGGTGGCCGGCACCACCTGACGCCTACGTCTGGTGGTGCCACCGGGGTCGACGCGGCGGGGGAAGTCAGCTCATCTGGCTGCGGCCGCGTTCCATCACCGATGCGCGGCTGGCGGCGATGTCATCGCCGGTGGCCGACCGCATCCAGGCTCGTGCTGACTCGGCCTCCACCCACAGTGCCGCGTTGGTCTGCACGCCGTCGATGCGGTGGTAGGAGTCCAGCAGTGCGCGCACCGCCTGCTGGTTGTTGCCGACGATCGAGGCAGCTACGGCACGCGCTGCCGGCAGCAGCTGGTCGTGGGGCACCACTTCGGTGACCAAGCCGGCGCGCAGGGCGTCGTCCGCGCAGAGGTAGTCGCCGGTGAGGCTCATCCGGCGGGCCAAACCCACGCCCACCTTCTGGGGCAGCCGCACCGACAGGCCCCAAGTGGGCAGCAGGCCGACACGGGCGTGGGTGTCGGCGAAGCGGGCGTGCTCGGAGGCGATCAGGATGTCGCAGTACAGCGCAAGCTCGAGGCCGCCGGTGACCGCCGCGCCGTTGATTGCGCCGATGACGGGTTTGCGCATCGTTGGCCACTTCGGCGAGATGTCGGGCAGTTCGGTGCTGTCGCCGAGTTCCTTGAGGTCCAGCCCCGCGCAGAACACCGGATCGGCGGCGGTGACGATCACGACGTCGACGGCGTCGTCGACTTCCGCATCGGCCAGTGCCCCGAAGAGCTCCTGCCGCAACTGTGCTGACAGGGCGTTTCGGGACTGGGGGCGGTTGAGGGTCAGGGTGCGCACGCGCTCTTCGGTGTCGATCAGCAGGACCTCACTCATCGCTTCACCGTAGCGGTATGCGACATGGCACCTATCGTGGAGTCATGTGCCGGAACATCACCGAGTTACGCGGACTCGAACCTGCTGCGACACCGGTGGAGATCGAAGCCGCGGCCCGTCAGTACGTTCGCAAGGTCAGCGGCATCTCCCGTCCGTCGGAGGCCAACGTCGAGGCTTTCGAGGCGGCTGTCGCCGAGGTCACCGCCACGACCACCCGGCTGTTGCAGCTGCTGCCTCCGCGCCGGCAACCGCCCAAGACGGTGCCGCCGCTGCGCCGCCCGGACGTGCAGGCCCGCATCGCTGCCAGGGCGACATGACGGCGGCGCTCAAGGAGTGGAGCGCGGCGATTCACGGCCTGCTCGACGGCCGCCAGAGCATCCTGTTGCGCAAAGGCGGTATCCACGAAAAGCGCTTCGCCGTGTCGGCGCAGGAGTTCCTGTTGTTCCCCACATCTGTGCACAGTCATGCCGAGCGGGTGCGGCCCGAGCATCGGGAACTGCTGGCGAGCACAGACAGCACCGAGGCGGCAGTCACAGTGCGGGCAGCGGCGAAAGTGATTGCGGCGCAGCAGGTCGAGAACCCCGACGGTCTGGACGACATCGCCGACCTACACATCTGGACCCGTGAGTCGATCCAGACGGACCGGTTGGACTTCCGGCCCAAACATCTCCTGACAGTGCTGGTGGTGCAGGTGTTTCCGCTGCTGGAACCGACGTCACTGCCTCGGGTTCCGGAATACGGCGGCTGCAGGAGCTGGGTGGAACTACCCGTGGCCGCCGAATACGGCGACCCGGTGCGCGCCGTCACCGATCTCGGGGAGATCGCGCAGCGGGTGAAGAACTCCGTCGGTTAGAGCGGCAACCGGTCCGCACGGGCGCTGACCAGTGTCTGAGGAGCGCTCAACCGCCAGGCCTCGAACGTCAACTCGGCCAGCTCGTCTCGTTTGATCTTCTCCAGGTATACCACCACCCAACCGAAATCGGCTGTGGTGAACTGTATCTCGAAGACCGACGGCCGTTCGGCCACCAGGGCCAGCTGTTCGGCGATGGTCTGGCGCAAACCCACCGTACTGGTCTCCGGCCACAGGTAGGCAAACGTCCGCGACGACACGGTGAACTTGGAGTAGTTACGGTTGTCGGTGCGCTCGACGTCGTCGAGTTGGCCCACCAACTCCACAAAATCATCGATTCGGCAGTACCCGCGTCTGGCCATCAGGGGAGTCTCGGTTCGGCGGGCAGCAACAGCTGCGACGGCCCCAACTGCACGGTGTGCGTGGATCCCAGGTTGCGGGCGAAGCGGGGGAACCAACCTCCTGCGATCATCAACCGGATGCGGGAACCTGGAGCGAACCGGTGCGCGATCGGATCCAATTCGACTGTCACAGTGCGGGTTCCGTCCGCAACGTCGAGGCGCAGGTAGCCGTCGCTGACATTGCGGGAGCGGCCCTTGGAGTCGACCTCGCTGACCCGGACGAAGAGATCGCCGTGGCCGGTGTCGACGCTGTGCTCGATCACAGCGACAGGGGAGCCCATCACCACCAGCTCGGTGTCCAGCGGGGCGCCGGTGAAAGTCAAGACGTCGCAGCGCTGCGCCAGGCTGTCGTCGCGACGGCGACCGCTGCTGGGGGAGAGGAGCCGGCCGCCGACCGTCGGCGTGGGGTCGTTCGGATCGAAGGTGAAGCTCGCGGCGGCCGCCGCGTCGGGTTCCGGCTCTGCCGAGAGCCGTCCACCTGCGCGCAGATACAGCGTCGAGAACTGCAGGGTCGGTGGCCAATCGGGCAGTTCCCGCCAGCCGCCGTCGCCGGTGACACAGATGCGGACCGGGCTGCGCGGCGGCTCGTTCTGGTCGCCGACGTGGCGGCCCAGCCACTGCAACGATTCCCGCAGCACGTGTCCAGCCGCCTTGCCGGCCGTGTGGGAGTGCGTCCACGGGCCGACGGTCAGTGCCACATCGACATCGCGATCGCGCAGCGCCCGGTACTGCGCCAGCGTCTGCTCGACGAACAGGTCCTGCCAGCCCCCGATCAGCAGCACCGGCACCCGGGACTGATCCAGCGCGCGCGGCCAGCGGTAGCGGTCCCAGAATTCGTCGGTGGTGTCGGGGTGGTCCACCCACGATTCCCACCAGGGCGCGCCGGCGCCCAGCAGTCGTCGGCCCGCGGCGCCCACCGGAACATGGGCGGCGGCACGTGCCACGGTGCGCCGGGAGCGGATCTGGCGCAGCACCGAACGCAACCGGTTGGGGTCCTCCTGGTTGGAAACCAGGTAGCTCCAGCCCAGGAAATCGTTGACGGCGAAGGATCCGGTGCCCCACGTGGTGGCCGCGAAGTCGTGCGGACCCACGATGATGACGGCCGCGGCCATCTCCGGTGGTGGATCCTGCAGCAGGGCCCACTGCGTTGCGCCGAGGTAGGACGGTCCGACGGTACCGAACGAGCCGGTGAACCAGGGCTGGGTGCGCAGCCAGGCAGCGGTGTCGGCTCCGTCGGCCGCTTCGTTGACCACCGGGTCGAACTCGCCGCCCGAGCCGAACGTGCCGCGCACGCTCTGCAGGATCACGTGATAGCCGCGCGTGGCGTATACCGCGGCGTACAGCGTTGTGAACGGCCACCGCCTGCCGTACGGGCCTCGCACCAGCAGGGTGCCGATGGGCGTGTCGGGCACGTAGTGATCGGCCAGCAGGTCGACGCCGTCGCGCATCGGGATTCGGATGCCGCGCCTCACCTGGTACCCGGTGGTGGGTGGGGTGGTGCCGATCAGGCGGCTCACGGCGGTGCCCGCGGCGCGGGCCAGGCGGGTGCGCAGGGCTGGTGTGGCAATGCGGTCGGAGATCGCGGTCACCGCACCCAGATTAGCTTCTCTAGTAGACGTAGTGCGGGGCCAGCTCGTGGGCCCGGCGCAGGTTCTCCGCCATGCAGTCGACATCGGGTTCGGAGTAGATGGGGGAGTAGAACAGCGACTGCTGAATCAAGCCGTAGCTGGTCTTGAACGCCACCATGCACGTGAACCACCAGCGATTGTTCCAGTCGGTCGGCTTCATGATCCAATACTGCGCGGCGCGGTGACCGGCGATGTCGAGTTCGACGGCATCCGGCGGCAGGGTCTGTTCGAAACTGCGCCACACCACTGCCTCGACAGCCATCTGGTAGTTGCCCGCATCGAGTTTGCAGCGATTGATGGTTTCGATCTCAGGTGGCGTGAATCCGAGCCCGATGTTGTTGATCACGTCGATGGGCAGGTCGCGGCATGGTTCGAACGGTGACGGGTCGGTGGTCTCGAGCACCGGCCACTTGATGGTGGTGGTGGCCAGCGGATAAGGAGCTCCCGTACCGCGCAGCGCCACGTCGGTGGCGACGGGCGTCGGGGCGGGGTTGCCGACCATGATGACCACCGCGGCGAACACGGCGCCCAGTGCTGCGAGCAACCGCATCCTGGTGAGCATCACATCCCTTTCGAGTCGACGAGAGTTCCGCTGGCGTGGAGTGTACAAGTCGAGATGAGAACCTGTTCTAGTTTCGTCGCGCGGGGCCTCGCCGTCACTGGGCAGGCCGTGACTTCATTAGGCTGAGGTGTTGTGTCGACCCATGACCTGCCAAGCCGCAACCGGCCGACCCTGTGGGCGATCAGTGATCTGCACACCGGGCACACCGGCAACAAGCCGGTCACCGAGTCGCTGTACCCGTCCTCACCCGACGACTGGCTGATCGTCGCCGGCGATGTCGCCGAACGCACCGACGAGATCCGCTGGTCACTCGATCTGTTGCGCAAGCGCTTCGCGAAGGTGATCTGGGTGCCCGGCAACCATGAGCTGTGGACCACCGGCAAGGATCCGATGCAGGTGTTCGGCCGTGCCCGCTACGACTATCTGGTGCAGATGTGCGACGAGATGGGCATCGTCACTCCGGAGCACCCGTTTCCGGTGTGGACCGACGAAGGCGGCCCGGCCACCATCGTGCCGATGTTCCTGCTCTACGACTACACGTTCCTTCCCGCCGGGGCAGCCACCAAGAGCGAAGGTCTGGCCATCGCCCGCGAGAACAACGTGGTGGCCACCGACGAGTTCCTGCTGTCCAGCGAGCCGTACGCCACCAAGGACGCCTGGTGTCGGGACCGGTTGTCGCACACCAGGAAACGGCTCGAAGACCTGGACTGGATGATGCCGACGGTGCTGGTGAACCACTTTCCGCTGGTGCGCGAACCCTGCGACGTGCTGTTCTATCCGGAATTCTCGCTGTGGTGCGGTACCACCGAGACCAGGGACTGGCACACCCGTTACAACGCGGTGTGCTCGGTGTACGGGCACCTGCACATCCCGCGCACCACCTGGTACGACGACGTGCGGTTCGAAGAGGTGTCGGTGGGCTATCCGCGAGAATGGCGGCGCCGCAAGCCCTATCGCTGGCTGCGTCAGATCCTGCCCGACCCGAAGTACGCGCCGGGCTACCTCAACGACTTCGGTGGTCACTTCGTCATCACCCCGGAGATGAAGGCGCAGTCCGAGCAGTTCCGCGAGCGTCTGCGCAGTAGGAAGTCATGACCAAACTCCTCGATGCTGTCACTCCGACAACCGTGCGGACCGCCGAGGTGTACGCCGACCCGCCCGATCTGCACCCGTTACCCGAAGAGGCGCCGCTGGTGGCGAAGTCGGTGGCCAAGCGGCGCAACGAGTTCGTGACGGTCCGGTACTGCGCGCGGCTGGCGCTGGCCGAACTCGGCGAGCCCGAGGTGCCGATTCTCAAGGGGGACAAGGGAGAACCCTGTTGGCCTTCGGGCATTGTCGGCAGCCTCACTCACTGCACGGGCTACCGCGGCGCGGTGGTGGCGCACCGGAGCCAGGTGCGCTCCGTCGGGATCGACGCCGAACCGCACGACGTACTGCCCGAAGGAGTGTTGGGCGCGGTGAGCCTGCCGGTGGAGCGCACTGAGATCTCGATGCTGCCGGCGGGGCTGCACTGGGACCGGATCCTGTTTTGTGCCAAAGAGGCCACCTACAAGGCATGGTTTCCGTTGACCCACCGCTGGCTGGGCTTCGAGGACGCGCACATCACGTTCAGCGTGGACGGCGGAGGTGAGTCGGGCGGCTTCGAGTCGGCGATCCTGATCGACCCGGCGGCCGAACACGGCCCGCCGCTGACCCGGCTGCGTGGTCGGTGGTCGGTGGCCGGCGGCCTGGCCTTGACGGCGATCGTGCTGTGAGCCCGGACCCGGGAATCGTCGTCGTCGACAAGCCCGACGGCATGACCAGCCACGACGTGGTCGGGCGCTGCCGGCGCATCTTCGGCACCCGCAAGGTGGGTCACGCCGGGACCCTGGACCCGATGGCCACCGGCGTGCTGGTGATCGGCATCGAGCGGGCCACCAAGATCCTCGGCCTGGTGGCAGGCACCTCCAAGACGTACGCGGGCACCATCCGGCTGGGGCAGTCGACGTCCACCGATGACGCCGAAGGCGAAGTGCTGCAATCAGTCCCGGCGGATCATGTCTCCGATGAACGGATCGACACCGCGATCGGCGCGTTGCGTGGACCCATCGAGCAGGTGCCGTCGGCCGTCAGTGCCATCAAGGTCGCAGGCAAACGCGCCTACCAACTGGCCCGAGAGGGCGAGACGGTGGAGCTGGCCGCCCGCACGGTGACCATCGACCGGTTCGACGTGCTGGACACCCGGCGCAGTCCGGGCCTGATCGACCTGGACGTGGTGGTCGACTGCTCGTCGGGTACCTACATCCGGGCGCTGGCTCGTGACGTGGGCGCCGCCCTGGGCGTCGGTGGTCACCTCACCGCACTGCGACGCACCCGCGTCGGTGGGTTCGGCCTGGCACAGGCACGCACGCTCGACCAACTGGCCGAGGCGCCGCAGCTGAGCTATTCGCTGGACGAGGCCTGTTTGGAATCCTTTGCCCGCCGGGAGCTCTCCGACGACGACGCACTGGCCGTCAGCCACGGAAAGCCGTTGGTGGCAGCCGGAATGGACGGAATCTACGCCGCGGTGGCGCCCGACGGACGGGTGATGGCGCTGCTGGAGGACAAAGGTCGGCGCACCACCTCGGTGGTGGTCATCCGGCCGTCCACCCTGAACTGAGGTTCACCGCTGAGCTAACAGGGCACGATGAAGATCGACTGCGCCGCCGGGCTGCCCAGTTCGACGGTGCGGTTGGAGCTGTCGTGGCCGTCGCCGACGGACACCGACACCGTGCCCGCGAAGTCGCGTCGTGCCAGCACCGTCACATGGGAGTCGAGGGCGATCCCGACGTCGTCGAAGTACCGCAGCATCTCCGGGTCGGCGTCGCTGATGCGGGCCACGGAACCGTGGTCACCGTCGTGACACGCCGACAGTGGCTGAGCCGGCGGTGTGGGCACCGAGCCGTCCGAACCCGGGATCGGATCGCCGTGCGGGTCACGCTGCGGGTAGCCCAGTTTGGCGTCGATGCGCGCCATCATCAGATCCGAGACCGCGTGCTCCAAGATCTCGGCCTCGTCGTGCACCTCGTCCCAGCCGTATCCGAGCTCGCTGACCAGGAACGTCTCCAACAGCCGGTGCCTGCGCACCACCGACACCGCTGCGCGGCGGCCCCGCTCGGTCAGCGTCACGGCGCCGTACTTCTCGTGGTCCACCAGGCCCTGATCGGCGAGCTTACGGATGGATTCGGAAGCGGTGCTGGCCGATACCCCGATGCGCTCGGCCAGCATTTTGGTGCTGACCTTCTCGTGTGACCATTCCTGTGCGGTCCAGATGGTCTTGAGGTAGTCCTGGGCCACTGTCGAGAGGTCGGGGGTCCCTGTCTCGGGGCTCGCATCCGGCGTCACACCCGAAAGTTTAGGCATCCTTCATCTGCTCCGTGGCTCTAGAGGCGCTATCGGATTCCGGGCACCGTAGGCTGGGGCCCGTGCAGCGGTGGCGGGGTCAAGATGAGATTCCCTCGGACTGGGGCAGGTGCGTACTCACCATCGGCGTGTTCGACGGTGTCCACCGCGGACATGCCGAGCTGATCGCACGTGCGGTCAAGTCGGCGCGGTCGCGGGGCATCCCGGCCGTGCTGATGACGTTCGACCCGCATCCGATGGAGGTGGTGTTCCCCGGGAGTCATCCCGCGCAGCTCACCACGCTGACCCGACGCGCCGAACTCGCCGAGCAGCTGGGCATCGATGTCTTCCTGGTGATGCCGTTCACCACCGACTTCATGAAGCTCACCCCGGAGCGTTACATCCACGAGCTCCTGGTCGAGCGCCTGCACGTCGTCGAGGTAGTGGTGGGGGAGAACTTCACCTTCGGCAAGAAGGCGGCCGGCGACGTCTCGCAACTGCGCAAGGCGGGGGAGCGGCTCGGGTTTGCCGTCGAAGCCATGTCCCTGGTTGCCGAGCAGCACTCGACGGAGACGGTGACGTTCTCGTCGACCTACATCAGGTCCTGCGTCGATGCCGGCGATGTGGTGGCAGCCGCCGAGGCGCTGGGACGGCCGCACCGCGTCGAGGGTGTGGTGGTGCGAGGTGACGGTCGCGGCAGGGTCCTGGGTTTCCCCACGGCCAACGTCGCACCTCCGATGTACTCGGCGATCCCCGCCGACGGGGTGTACGCCGCTTGGTTCACCGTGCTCGGCCACGGACCTGTCATGGGCACCGTGATCCCGGGTGAACGCTATGACGCGGCGGTGTCGGTGGGCACCAACCCGACGTTCTCCGGTCGCACCCGCACGGTCGAGGCGTTCGTGCTCGACACCGCGGCCGATCTGTACGGCCAGCATGTGGCGGTTGACTTCGTCTCGCGCATCCGTGGCCAGGAGAAGTTCAACCACGTCGACGATCTGGTCAAAGCGATGGAACGTGATGTGGAGAAAGCCAGGACGATCCTGCGCGATTCTTTCTGACGGCGGGTGCGCTGTTAGACTCTGCGGCGGTATTCCCCCGTGCTGCAGTTCGCGGCGGCCGGGCGGGTGTTCGAACGCGGACCGATAGAAAAGAGTGAATTCGTGGCGCTTACCGCCGAGCAGAAAAAAGAGATCCTGGGCCAGTACGGCCTGCACGAGAGCGACACCGGTTCGCCCGAGGCGCAGGTTGCGTTGCTGACCAAGCGCATCTCGGATCTCACCGAGCACCTCAAGCAGCACAAGCACGATCACCACTCGCGGCGCGGACTGCTGCTGCTGGTGGGTCGTCGTCGCCGCCTGCTCAAGTACGTGGCTCAGGTCGACGTCGAGCGTTACCGCTCGCTGATCGAGCGTCTGGGCCTGCGTCGCTGACGCAGACAGCCGTCACCGAACCCGCCGCCGTGCCACACGGCGGCGGGTTTTGTGCTGCCTGCATAGATTCTCGGGCCCCGCAAGTCGGGGTGTAGAGTAGGGCTGTTCTGCGCCGGTCAGCCGGTGCGGACGGCAGGTACGGGGCGCACACCGCGCCGCCGTTCCGGCGCGACACGACGGACCCGATTCAGGTGGGCGGTCTTCGGTAGTGGCTGCCGGGCTCCTTATCAGGAAAGCCCGACAGCTTCGATCGACGGCCGTAGCCACTGGGGTTGACGCGTGACGACGCGAAACCATGTGAACATCAACCAGGAAGGCCCACACGGTCCTCTATGTCTGCAGCTGAAATTGACGAAGGCGTGTTCGAAACCACCGCCGTCATCGACAACGGGAGCTTCGGCACCCGCACCATCCGATTCGAGACCGGCCGACTGGCCCAGCAGGCCGCCGGCTCCGTCGTCGCCTACCTCGACGACGAGACCATGCTGCTGAGCGCCACCACCGCCAGCAAGAGCCCCAAGGATCATTTCGACTTCTTCCCCTTGACCATCGATGTCGAGGAGCGGATGTACGCCGCGGGCCGGATCCCGGGTTCGTTCTTCCGTCGTGAAGGCCGCCCCTCCACCGATGCGATCCTGACCTGCCGCCTGATCGACCGGCCGCTGCGCCCCACCTTCGTCTCGGGTCTGCGCAACGAGATCCAGGTCGTGGTCACCGTCTTGAGCCTCAACCCGGCCGACCTGTACGACGTGCTGGCCATCAACGCCGCATCGGCCTCCACCCAGATCGCCGGCCTGCCGTTCGCCGGCCCCGTCGGTGGTGTGCGTGTCGCCCTCATCAACGGCCAGTGGGTGGCGTTCCCCACCGTCGAGCAGCTCGAGGGCGCCGTGTTCGACATGGTGGTCGCAGGGCGTAAAACCGCCGATGACGTGGCGATCATGATGGTCGAGGCCGAGGCCACCGACAAGGTGATCGAGCTGGTCGCCGGCGGTGCTCAGGCGCCCACCGAGGCGATTGTCGCCGAGGGCCTGGAAGCCGCCAAGCCGTTCATCGCCGTCCTGTGCACCGCCCAGGAAGAGCTGCACGCAGCCGCGGGCAAGGAGACCGCGGACTACCCGCTGTTCCCGGACTACGCCGAAGACGTGTACTACGCGGTGGCCTCGGTGGCCACCGAGGAGTTGGGCAAGGCGCTCACCATCACCGGCAAGCAGGAGCGCGACGACCGCACCAACGAGATCAAGGGCGAGGTTCTCGACCGGCTCGGTGAGCAGTTCGCCGGCCGTGAGAAGGAGATCGGCGCCGCCTACCGGTCGCTGACCAAGAAGCTGGTGCGCCAGCGCATCCTGACCGACCACTTCCGCATCGACGGCCGCGGCATCACAGACATCCGCGCTCTGTCCGCCGAGGTGGCCGTGATCCCGCGGGCCCACGGCAGCGCCCTGTTCGAGCGCGGCGAGACCCAGATCATGGGTGTCACCACACTCGACATGGTGAAGATGGCTCAGCAGATCGACTCGCTGGGACCGGAGACCACCAAGCGCTACATGCACCACTACAACTTCCCGCCGTACTCGACCGGTGAGACCGGACGAGTCGGTTCGCCCAAGCGTCGCGAGATCGGCCACGGTGCGCTGGCCGAGCGGGCGCTGATGCCCGTGCTGCCCAGCGTCGAGGAGTTCCCCTACGCCATCCGCCAGGTGTCGGAAGCGTTGGGCTCCAACGGTTCCACCTCCATGGGCTCGGTGTGTGCCTCCACCCTGTCGCTGCTGAACGCCGGTGTGCCGCTCAAGGCCCCCGTCGCCGGCATCGCCATGGGTCTGGTCTCCGACGACGTTGAGGTGGACGGCAAGACCGAGCGCCGCTTCGTCGCGCTGACCGACATCCTGGGCGCCGAGGACGCGTTCGGCGACATGGACTTCAAGGTTGCCGGCACCAAGGACTTCGTGACCGCCCTGCAGCTGGACACCAAGCTGGACGGTATCCCGTCCCAGGTGCTGGCCGGCGCGCTGAGCCAGGCCAAGGACGCCCGCAGCACCATCCTCGAGGTCATGGCCGAGGCCATCGACACCCCCGACGAGATGAGCCCGTACGCGCCGCGGATCACCACCATCAAGGTGCCCGTGGACAAGATCGGCGAGGTCATCGGGCCCAAGGGCAAGATGATCAACTCCATCACCGAGGAGACCGGCGCCCAGATCTCCATCGAGGACGACGGCACCGTGTTCGTCGGTGCGGCCGACGGCCCGTCGGCGCAGGCGGCGATCGACAAGATCAACGCCATTGCCAACCCGCAGCTGCCCAAAGTCGGCGAGCGGTTCCTGGGCACGGTGGTGAAGACCACTGACTTCGGAGCTTTCGTCTCGCTGCTGCCGGGCCGCGACGGGCTGGTGCACATCAGCAAGCTGGGCCGCGGCAAGCGCATCGCCAAGGTCGAGGACGTGGTGAAGGTCGGTGACAAGCTCCGCGTGGAGATCGCCGACATCGACAACCGCGGCAAGATCTCGCTGGTGCTTGTCGCCGAGGAAGAAACAGCGGAAGCTGCCTCGGAAAACGGTTCGGGTGCAACTGATTCCGCGCCTGCCGATGTTGCGACCGCCAGCTCGTAGCACTCAGGAGTCCGTCACGGAGGCCGCCCGGGTTCGGCGTACCACGCTGCCCGGCGGCCTCCGCGTCGTCACCGAGTTCGTCCCGTCGGTACGTTCGGCATCGGTCGGTGTGTGGGTCGGTGTCGGTTCCCGCGACGAAGGACCGACGGTGGCCGGCGCGGCGCACTTCCTCGAGCACCTGCTGTTCAAGTCCACACCGACCCGGTCGGCGGTCGACATCGCGCAGTCGGTGGACGCCGTCGGCGGTGAACTGAACGCATTCACCGCCAAAGAGCACACCTGCTATTACGCCCACGTCCTGGACAACGATCTGGCACTGGCCGTGGACCTGGTGGCCGACGTGGTGCTCAACGGCCGTTGTGCGCATGAGGATGTGGACCTCGAGCGTGACGTCGTGCTCGAAGAGATCGCCATGCGCGACGACGATCCCGAGGACGCGCTGGGGGATGTGTTCCTATCGGCGATGTTCGGCAGGCACCCCGTCGGGCGGCCGGTCATCGGCAGCGTCGAGTCCATCGAGGCGATGACCCGTACGCAGCTGCATTCGTTTCACGTGCGCCGCTACACTCCCGACCGCATGGTGGTGGCGGTCGCCGGAAACATCGACCACGACGAGGTGCTGGGACTGGTGCGTGAGCACTTCGGCCCGCACCTGGTGAAAGGCAAAGAGTCGCAACAACCTCGCAAGGGCGCCGGCCGCGTAGGCGGCTACCCCAACCTGCAGGTGGTGCAGCGCGATTCGGAGCAAACCCACATGCTGCTCGGAGTGCGCACCCCTGGCCGACACTGGCAGCACCGCTGGGCGTTGACAGTGCTCAACACCGCGCTCGGCGGCGGTCTGAGTTCGCGACTGTTCCAACAGATCCGAGAGTCGAGAGGGTTGGCGTACTCGGTCTACTCGTCGGTGGACACGTTCTCCGACACCGGGGCGCTGTCGGTGTACGCCGGCTGCCTGCCGGAGCGCTTCGACGAGGTGGTCAGAGTCACCGCCGATGTGCTCGACGCGGTGGCAAGCGATGGCATCACCGAGAACGAATGTCGGATCGCCAAGGGTTCATTGCGCGGGGGAATGGTTCTGGGGCTGGAGGATTCGGCATCGCGGATGCACCGCATCGGTCGCAGCGAGCTGAACTACGGCAGGCACCGCAGCCTGTCGGAGACCCTCGACGAGATCGATGCGGTGACCCTGGACGAAGTGAACGCCGTGGCGCGCAGCCTGCTTGGCAAACAGTTCGGTGCCGCGGTACTGGGATCTGGTGTCACCAAACGTTCGCTGCCACAACGTCTCCGGCGCATCACCGGCTGACGTGTAGCGTGGCGGTCATGGACCGACTGTCACGAAGAAACGTCCTCGCCGGCGGGCTCACGTGTGTGGCGCTGGCCGCATTCGGCTCAGCTCCGGCGGCAGCCGAAGGTGCTGAAGTGCTCGACCAGATCGCTGATCTGGAGCGTAGGCTGGGCGCCCTGGTTGGTGTGTACGCCCTCGACGTGCAGATCGGACAGGTAGTGGCACACCGTGAAAACGACCGGTTCGCCATGTGCTCGACGTTCAAGGCCTACCTGGCCGCTCGGGTGCTTCAACGCGCCGAGCGCGGCGAACTGTCGCTCACTGACACGGTGACTGTGCACGAGGCCGACCTGATGTCGAATTCGCCGGTCACCGAGACCTTCGTCGGGCGACCCATCACGTTGTCTGAGCTGTGTGTCGCCGCTTTGCATTTCAGCGACAATGCCGCGTCCAACTACCTGTTGCACGGCATCGGCGGCCCGCCGGCCATCACCGAATTCGCGCGCAGCATCGGCGATCAGCAGACTCGTCTGGACCGTTGGGAGACCGAACTCAACGCCGCTGTGCCAGGGGATCCGCGCGACACCAGCACGCCGATGGCGCTGGGGAACGGGTTCCGGGAGCTCATCACCGGCGCTGTCCTGGGCTCGGGATGCGTACACAGTTGGTCGACTGGATGAAGACCAACACCACCTCGAGCCTGCGTCCTGGTCTGCCCGCCGGCTGGACGTTCGCCGACAAGACCGGCAGCGGCGATTACGGCAGTACCAACGACGTCGGGGTGGTCTTCGGCCCGGACGGTCGCACGGTGGTGTTGTCGGTGATGGTCCGCTCTGCCGGTGACGATTCGGATGCCGAAGGGTTCCGGCCGGTGATGCCGGAGATCGCGGCGGCGGTGATGGCCGGGTTCTAGACCAGCCTCAGTGAGTCGTCACGGCGCAGTACGAAGAAGTACGGGCGTGCCGAGCCACGCAGATCCATCGCGCCGATCACGGCGTCGTTGGACAGTTGCCGGAACACGTCGTTGATGGGCAGCTGGTCGTAGATCATGGTCGCGGTATCCGTGCCGCGGTAACGGGTGGTGCGTAGTCGGGCCTTGGGGGCACGGGTCTGCAGCACCGACCGCATGGTGGAGATCGGTTTCTTGAACGACCGGCTCTTGACGCCGGGTAGTTTGGCCGCGACGCCGAGGCCTCCGAAAGCCAGCACCGGGTTCAGTGCCCACAGGCCGGAGCCGTCGGCGGTCGGGAACAGCAGCGGGTGCACGTTCTCGGAGTCCACGAATTGTTTTCCCCACCAGCCGCTGGCGGCCAGGAACCCGTCGAGAGGGTGGCTGGTCGGCAGCTCGGCGCCGTGCCAGGTGCCGATCATGAACTCGGGCGCCACGGCGGGCGCGGCATCGAAGATGGCCAAGGCCTCGGCGGTGGTGGTGGGCGTACTCGGGAGGACGTCACTCAACATCATGCGTCCACCATACTTGACACCTGTCAATGACAGCCGGCGACGGAGACGACATCGCCCGGTCGGCTTGCCAGCCGACCGGGCGAGTTGAGTGAGGTCTTACAGCACGGTGGCGGGATCGGTGAACGGCAGTTCCAGATCGGCGGCCACCTGCTCCGACAGCAAGGCGCCGGCGTGGGTGGACAGGCCCTTGGCCAGTGCGGCATCGGACCGGCAGGCCGCCTGCCAGCCCTTGTCGGCGAGCTTGAGCACATACGGCATGGTCGAGTTGGTCAGCGCGAAGGTGGAGGTGCGCGGCACCGCGCCCGGCATGTTGGCCACGCAGTAGAACACCGTGTCATGCACGGCAAACGTCGGGTCATCGTGGGTGGTGGGCCGCGAATCCTCGAAGCAGCCGCCCTGATCGATGGCGATGTCCACCAGAACCGCGCCAGACTTCATCTGTGCCACAGTGGAATTGGTCACCAGCTTGGGCGCCTTGGCGCCCGGCACCAGTACGGCGCCGATCACCAGGTCGGCGTTGGTGACTGCGGCCTCCAGGTCCAACGCGGACGAGTAGCGGGTGGCGATCGTGCCGCCGAACTCGGCGTCGACCTTGCGCAGGGTGTTGATGTTCAGGTCGAAGACGGTGACGTGGGCGCCCATGCCCTTGGCGACGCGGGCGGCATTGAGGCCTGCCATCCCGCCGCCGATCACCACGACGTTGGCCGGGGCGACGCCGGGAACGCCGCCCATCAATACACCGCGACCGCCCTGGGTGCGCATCAGATGGTAGGCGCCCACCTGGGCGGACAGGCGGCCGGCGACCTCGCTCATCGGTGCGAGCAGGGGCAGCGCCCCATCCGCGGTCTGCACCGTCTCAAAGGCGATGGACGTGGTGCCCGAGGCCAACAGGGCGTCGGTGCACGGCCTGGACGCAGCCAGGTGCAGGTAGGTGAACAGGGTCTGGCCCTTGCGCAACCGGGCGTACTCGGCCTCGATGGGTTCCTTGACCTTGAGCAGCAGCTCGGCCTCGGCCCACACCTGGTCAGCAGTGCCGACGATCTCCGCGCCCGCGGCTTTGAAATCGGTATCGGTGATCGCCGAGCCCTCGCCGGCGCCGGCCTGGATGGCGACATCGTGGCCGCGGCGGACCAGTTCGGCCACACCGGAAGGGGTGATGGCGACGCGGAACTCGTTGTTTTTGATCTCGGTCGGGATGCCGACGCGCATGATCGCTCCTGGGTTGGGACTTGCGGTGGTTGCCTACAATTGTGAAGAAATCCCATCTAGATGGCAATGATTGTGATGATGATTCGGTATGGTCCTCGTATGTCAGAAGAATCAGCAGGATCCGCGGTGCGTCGCCCGCATCCCCCGAAGGATGTTCGGGGCGCCGAGATCGACGACGTGGACCGGCGGATCCTGGCGGCGCTGCATGCCGATGCCCGCATCTCCAACAGTGCCCTGGCCGATGCCGTCGGTATCGCCGCATCGACGTGTCATGGTCGTGTCCGGCGATTGCAGGACATGGGGGTGATCCGCGGCTTCTACACCGACATCGATCCCGCCGCGATCGGGCTCTCCCTGCAGGCAATGATCTCGGTGAGTCTGCAGTCCAACGCCCGCGGCAAGATCCGGCACTTCATCGGGCAGATCAGAAGCAAACCGCAGGTGATGGACGTGTACTTCCTGGCCGGCGCCGACGACTTCATCCTGCACGTCGCCGCCCGCGACACCGACGACCTGCGCGCCTTCGTGGTGGAGAACCTCAACGCCGACGCCGACGTGGCCGGCACCCAGACCTCCCTGATCTTCGAGCACCTGCGAGGGGCCGCGCCGCTGTGACCGGTCCCGACAGTGAACGGACCCGCACGCTGTGGTTCGCACTTCTGCTCACCCTCGCCAACGGATTCCTCGACGCTTACACCTACGTGGCGCGCGGCGGCGTCTTCGCCAATGTCCAGACCGGCAACGTCATTCTCTTCGCCATCGAGGTCTCGCAGGCGAAACTGGCCGCAGCCTTCGCGCACGTGTGGCCGCTGCTGGCCTTCATCGCCGGGGTGGCGCTGGCGGCCCACATCAAGTCGGGCCGCGCCGAACGTGTGGTCCCGCACCCGCTTCGCTGGACCATGGCAGTGCAGGCCGCCGCGCTGGTGATCGTCGGCTTTGTGCCGGCCTCGGTGCCGCACAGCTACGTGACGGTGCCGATCTCCTTTCTGGCCGCCATGCAGATCGGTCTGTTCCGCAACATCGGAGATCTGGCGTATCTGCCCGTCGCTACCACCGGGAACATGATGCGGTTCGTGGAATCCGGATACGACGGCTTCGTCGAGAAACACGACCAGGGACGACGGGCGGTCCGGATCTACGGCACGCTGATCCTGGCGTTTTCCGGCGGCGCCGTGATCGGCGCCGTCGCCTCCTTCGCCTGGGGTGTGCGGGCTGTCTGGGTGGCCGCGGTGGTGCTGGCGGTGACGTTGGTGCTGTTCATCATCGACGAGACCAGGCTGCGCTGACGGCCGTCCCTAGACGGCGACGGCTTCCTCCACCATCTTCTCGACCTCCACCAGATTGTCGCCGTAGACGCCGGCGTTGCCGAACTCGCAGTGGCGGTCCGAGGTGATGGCATTGACGGTGGTGCCTGACGGCTTGTCCTGCCAGTAGCCGACATTCGACATCACCAGGCCCACGATCAGGCCGGAGTCCAGCACAGCTGGGGCCTCGAACGCGCCGCGATCGTTGAACACCCGCACCAGATCCCCGTCGGCGATCTGGCGCTCGGCGGCGTCGACAGGGTGGATGAACACCCGCAGTTCGCCCTGGGCGGCCCGCTTGTCCGGCGCGTTGCCGTATTGACTGTTGAGGAAGGCATGCGGCTTCGGTGTGATGATGCTCAACGGGAAGCGTTCGGCGAGTTCGGGATTGGACTGCCGCGATTCGAACGGTGCCACGTAGTCCGGTACCGGGTCGAGGTATCCGCCCGGCTGCTTGTCCTCGTACATCGAGCGCCACACCGGGACCACGAAGTTGCCGCCTTCAGCGAGGCTGGATCGGAACTCGCACTTGCCCGATGGGGTGGGGAAATTGCCTTCGGCGTGTGGTGCCCGGGTGTCGGGGGTGCCGACGTTGAGCCGCATCCACCCCACTTCCTCCAGCTTGTCGACGGTGATGCCGTGCAACGCAGGGGCCTGCCAATCGTGGAAGTCGATCAGCATCTCCCGATCGGTGCGATTCCAGTACTTCATCGACTCGGCATCGAATTCCATGGTGGCGGCCAGCCGGCGGAACAGCTCGACGTTCGGCACACACTCGCCGGGCGGCTCGATGGCCGGCTGATTGAGCGAGATGTACAGATGGCCCCACGTGACCATGATGTCCAGCTGCTCGGCCTGCATGGTGGCGGGCAGCACGATGTCGGCGAACTTTGCGGTATCGGTGATGAAATGCTCGCTGACGACCGTGAAGAGATCGTCACGCATCAGCCCGTTCATCGTCTTCTGCTGTGCGGGACCCTGAGAGACGGGGTTCGAGTTGTAGACGAACAGCGACTTGATCGGTGGGTTGAGTTCCAGCTCTCCGGTGAGTGCCATACCGAGATCCAGCTCGTTGACCACCCGGGTGCCTTCGGGAATCCACTGCGGCATGCAGATCTTGTCGAATTGGGTGGGGAACTCCCAAATGGGCATCTCCATGGTGCCACCGCCCACATGGCGCCAGGCTCCAACCAGTGCGGGAAGGCAGGTGATGGCGCGAATCGCTTGGCCGCCACCACGATTGCGCTCCAGAGCGACACCCTGGCGAATGGCTGCCGGTTGGCTGGTGGCGTACTCCCGTGCCAGGGTGCGGACGTCATCGGCGGGAATGCCGGTGATCTCCTGTACCCGCTCGGGCGGGAACGCCTGCGCACGGGCTGCCAGCTCGTCATAGCCGACGGTGTACTTCGCGACGTAGTCAGTGTCCACCAGCCCCTGCGCGATGATCTCGTGGATCATGCCCATGGCAAGGGCGCCGTCGGTGCCGGGCCGGATGGGGATGTGCCAGTCGGCCTGCCGCGCAGTCCGATTGTGCACCGGGTCGATCACAACAATCTTGGCGCCGTTGTGTTTTCGCGCCTCCAGCAAGAACGGCCAGCCGTGCAGGTTGGTGCTGGTCATGTTCATGCCCCACACGATGATGTACTTCGAATGCGCCATGGACTCGATGTCCAGACCGCCCGAACCGCCGACGGTCATGTGCCAGGCGGTGGACGACCCTGATTCGCAGTACGTCTTCTCGGCGACGGTAGAGCCCAGCCGGTTGAAGAACGCGTCCCCGGAGGTGAGGCCGTTGAGCACTCCCTGGTGCCCCAGGTAGGCGTGCGGCATGATGGCCTGGCTGCCGTAGGTCTCGATGATCTCGGTCCAGCGCTGTTTGATCTCTGCCAGTGCCTCGTCCCAGGTGATCCGCTCGAATTCGCCTGCGCCCTTTGCTCCTACGCGGCGCATCGGGTGCAGTAAGCGATCAGACTGGTAGTGGTGCTCGTGGAAGTTCTTCACCTTGACGCACAGGCCACCGCGGGTCATCGGGTGGTCAGGATCGCCTTTGACGCCGATGAGTTTGCCGTCCTGAACTTCATAGAGCATGGCGCAGGTGTCGGGGCAGTCGTGCGGACAGGCGCCACGGACGATGCTGAGATTCTGGTGGGCGAGTGTCATGGTCATTCCTCCAGGGCTGGCGGAAAATGCGACTCATCTCAGTAACCCCCAGCCGTGTGGCTGGGCAATTGCCTCAACGTAAAACTGCTGTGACGCAACGCCGAGGCGCATGCGCTCACCCGGTGAGTCGGAGTACAGGTGGACCGTCGAATGTCGACCGGACTCATGTGTCTCGACCGCGGTGCTTCTGCGTCGAGAGTTGGAACAGGTGTTCGATCCTGTCGAGGTTCACCGACGTGCGCTGTCGATTACCGGTGGCATTGTCGACGGGAAGCCGGTGACGCCGCCCTCGGTAACTCGACGCCGGTGGCGCTGACTACGCTTTGGGCATGCGAGTCGGAGTGCTGGGGGCAAAGGGCAAGGTTGGGGCCACCATGGTGGCGGCGGTGCAGGAGGCGCCGGATCTCGAACTGTCCGTCGGTGTCGACGCTGGTGACCCGTTGTCCACGCTCACTGACACCAACACCGAGGTTGTCATCGACTTCACCCATCCGAGCGTGGTGATGGACAACCTGAAGTTCCTCATCGACAACGGAATTCACGCGGTCGTGGGCACCACTGGGTTCACCGAGGACCGCATCGAACAGGTGCGCACCTGGCTGGCCGACAAGCCCGAGAGCGCCGTCTTGATCGCCCCCAACTTCGCCATCGGTGCCGTCCTGTCCATGCACTTCGCCAAGCAGGCTGCCCGTTTCTTCGAGTCGGTCGAGGTCATCGAACTACACCACCCACACAAGGCCGATGCCCCGTCCGGCACCGCCGCCCGCACCGCCGCGCTGGTCGCCGAGGCTCGAAAAGGCCTGCCGCCCAGCCCCGATGCCACCAGCACCGGCCTCGACGGTGCCCGCGGCGCTGACGTCGACGGCGTGCGAGTGCACTCGGTACGCCTCGCCGGGCTGATCGCCCACCAGGAAGTGCTGTTCGGCACTCAGGGGGAGACGCTGACCATCCGTCATGACAGCCTTGACCGCACCTCGTTCGTGCCCGGTGTGCTGCTGGCGGTACGCACCGTCGCTTCGCGACCGGGGTTGACGGTGGGTATCGAACCTCTGATGGACCTCTAGAGCCATGCGGGCCCTGCGCACCCAGATCCTGATCGGGTTCTTCTGCCTGGCCCTGGTCCTCTACTTCGTGTTGCTCGGCCGCATCGCCGTGGCGCTGATCACCGACGGTCGCCTGGCGCCGGTCGGGTTGGGGATCGCCTTGCTGTTGTTACCGATCGTCGGGGCATGGGCGATGATCGCCACGTTGCGTGCCGGATTCGCCCACCAGCGGCTGGCTCGGCAAGCGCGAGAGGCGGGGATGGATCTCGACGTCAGCGACCTGCCTCGCCGCGCCTCGGGTCGCATCGAACGCGACGCCGCCGACCAGATGTTCAACACCGTGCGCGCCGAGCTGGACGCCGACCCCGACAACTGGATCCGCTGGTATCGGGTGGCCAGGGCCTACGACTACGCCGGTGATCGCAGCCGGGCCCGCGAGGCCATGCGCACCGCCGTCGACAAGGAACGACAGCAGCGGTGACCACGCTGCTGGTGGTGCACCACACCCCGTCACCGGCCACCCGCGAGGTGTTGGAGGCGGTGCTCGGCGGTGCCAGGGACCCCGAGATCACCGGCGTCGACGTCGTCGTCCGTCCAGCACTGGCCGCCACCGTGCCCGATGCGTTGGCGGCCGACGGCTTCCTGTTCGGCACCACCGCCAACTTCGGCTACATGTCGGGTGCGCTCAAGTACTTCTTCGACACGGTGTACTACCCGATCCTGGACCATGTGGCCGGGCGGCCTTACGGTCTGTGGGTGCACGGCAACAACGACACCGCCGGGGCGACGGCTTCGGTCGGGCGTTTGACCGCCGGACTGTCCTTGGCCAGGGTGGCCGACGTGCTCGAGGTCACCGGTGGCGTCGACGCTGCGGTGCGCGCACGGGCGTATGAACTCGGCGGCACCCTCGCCGCGACTCTGATGAACTAGGGGGAACCATGCCGGGTCTCGCTGAAATCGCGCTGGCGGGCGCGCCCATTGCCGGAGGTGCACTGTTGGGTTTGGCGGCAGGAAACATGCGCACCCCGGACGTGCGGGCGCTGATCAAGCAGGACATGGAACTGCTGGAGAACATCCCCGCCGATCAGGTGGAACGTCGAGCTGAACTGCAGCGGGTGATCAACCTGCGTATCGACGACATGATCGCTGCGGTGGACAAGAACCGCGAATTGCGCCTGATCGCGGCGTCTTACCAGGGCAACTGGCGCGACATCGTGGTCTTCGTCTGTGCGGTGCTGTTCACCGTCGTCTGGTGGAACGTCAGCCACAGCCGGTCCAACTGGCTGGTGATGTTCATCGTGCTGATCGTGTTGTCGCTCGTCGCGGCCGTCTACGCCGCCCGCGGTCTGCTGCGCGCACTGGCCACTTACATGCAGTCGCGCCGGCGGGCCGACAAGGTTCAGTAGTGGTAGGTGTCCGATGGCGCCGGGGCGTGGGTTTCGGAATCGTCGAACGGTGACTCCTCGATGCCGTACGCCCGGGCCAGATCCAGGATCTTGTTGGCCCTGGCGATCCGGGGCAGGTCGGAACCGTTGCGGATCTCGCCGCCGTCGCGTTCGAACTCGGCGAAAAACTCCTTGGCCCAGCTGATCTCGTCCTTCGACGGGGACAGACCTTCGTTGACGGCGGCGCACTGGTCCGGCGTCAGACAGATCTTGCCCGTCATGCCGAACTCGGCGGACACCGCGGTGGCCTCGATGAGCTTCAGCGCGCTGGTCCCGATGGTCGGCCCGTCGATGGCGCTGGGCAGGTGGGCGGCCTTGGCCGCGATGGTGAACCGCGACCGCGCATAGGCCAGGGTGGCGGGGTTGTCGCCGAACCCGGTGTCGCGGCGGAAGTCGCCGATGCCGAATGCCAGCCGAAAGGTGCCTTTGGCCGAGGCGATCTCGGTGATGCGCTCCAGGCCGCGCGCCGTCTCGACCAGGGCGACGATGGGAACACCGGGCAACCGCTTGGCGGTCTCGACCACGTGGTCGACGGATTCCACCATGGCCAGCATCACGCCGCCGACCGATGTGCCGGCCAGCAGGTCAAGGTCGTCGGCCCACCACTGTGTGCCGAAGCCGTTCACCCGCACCCAGTCGCTGTTGCCGTCAGCCAGCCAGCGGGTCACGTTCTCGCGGGCCACCGTCTTGTCCTTCGGCGCCACCGCGTCTTCGATGTCGAGGACGACGATGTCGGCGCGTGATCGAGCCGCGGCCGGGAATCGCTCGCCCTGGGCGCCGTTGACCAGCAGCCAACTGCGGGCCAGTACCGGGTCTATCCGCGAACCGGCAGGCTGGTTTTCGGGGCTGGGCTGATCAACCTGGTCATACACGGCGCCTATGGTTGCACGCTCACCTCAACTCGTCGCCGAAGACCTCTGCCATGGCCTCCCAGTGCCGCTGTGCCGCGGCCCGGTCGTAGGGGGCGTTGTCGGGTACCGCGAACCCGTGTCCGGCCGGGTAGATGACCACGGTGTGCGTGACGCCTGCGGCGGTCAGTGCCTTGTCCAGGGTCTCGGCGTTGTCCTCGGTGAAGGACTGATCGGCGGCCGCCCCTGCGACGTATACCCGCGCCCGGATCTGGTCGGACCGCAGGTGGGGGCTGTCCGGTGCGTCGGTCACCAGCCCGCCGCCGTGAAAGGACATGGCCGCGGCGACCCGGTCCGGCACCAGGCCTGCCACCACCATCGACGTGCGCCCGCCCATGCAGTAGCCGGTGGTGCCGAAGGTCTGCCCACGGACGTCCGGGCGTGCGGCGAGGTAGTCGAAGAAGGCGCTGGCGTCGGTGGCCATGGCTTCCTGGGTGACGGAGCCGATCATGGAGAACAGCCGCTTGCGTTCCTCCTGATCGCCGAACACCGTCGCCATGTCGAACGGCGCCCACTGCCCGTTTCGGTAGTAGACGTCCGGAACCAGGACCACGTAGCCGTAACCGGCCAACTCGGCGGCCATCTGGTCGAAGGTGGCGCGGGCACCGCCGGCGTCCGGGTACATCACGACGCCGGGCCAGGGGCCGTCGCCGTCCGGAGTCGCGACGGTGACGGGGCAGGTCCCGTCGGCGGTGGTGACGGTGTCGGTGAAGATCGGCATGGGTCCGTTCTACTCGGGTGGTGTGGACGTAAGCTGACGTGGTGCCGATCGCCACGCCGTATGAGGATCTACTGCGTCTCGTGCTCGCCCAGGGCACCCCGAAATCGGATCGCACCGGCACCGGCACCCGCAGTGTGTTCGGCCATCAGCTGCGTTACGACTTGGCGGCAGGTTTTCCCCTGATCACCACCAAGAAGGTGCATCTGAAGTCCATCGTCTACGAGCTGCTGTGGTTCCTGCGCGGCGACTCCAACGTGCGCTGGCTGCAAGACAACGGTGTCACCATTTGGGATGAATGGGCTTCCGAGACAGGCGAACTGGGCCCGGTGTACGGCGTGCAGTGGCGATCGTGGCCCACGCCGTCCGGCGATCACATCGACCAGATCAGTGCGGCGCTGGAGCTGCTGAAACGCGATCCGGATTCCCGCCGCAATATCGTCTCGGCCTGGAACGTCGGCGAGATCCCGCAGATGGCGCTGCCGCCGTGCCATGCGTTCTTCCAGTTCTACGTCGCCGACGGCCGGCTGTCCTGCCAGCTGTATCAGCGCAGCGCCGACCTGTTCCTGGGGGTGCCGTTCAACATCGCGTCCTACGCGCTGCTGACGCACATGATGGCCGCGCAAGCCGGGCTGGGAGTCGGTGAGTTCATCTGGACCGGCGGTGACTGCCACATCTATGACAACCACGTCGACCAGGTGAACCTGCAACTCGGTCGCGAGGCCAGGCCATATCCGGAACTTGTTCTGGCGCACCGCGATTCCATCTTCGACTACACCTACGACGACATCGAGATCAAGAACTACGATCCGCACCCCGGCATCAAGGCGCCGGTAGCCGTATGACACTGAACCTCATCTGGGCGCAATCGTCGTCCGGGGTGATCGGGCGTGACAACTCCATCCCCTGGCGCGTCCCCGAGGACATGGCGCGGTTCAAAGAACTCACCATGGGCCACACCGTTATCATGGGCCGGCTGACGTGGGAGTCGCTGCCCGAGCGGTTCCGGCCGCTGCCGGGACGCAAAAATGTCGTACTCACCCGGCAAGCTGACTACATGGCTGACGGAGCAGAGGTGATCACCTCCCTCGACGAGGTGTCCCTGGATGGCGCGTGGGTGATCGGCGGTTCGCAGGTCTACGGGTTGGCCTTGCCGAGGGCCACCCGCTGTGAGGTCACCGAGGTGGACGTCGACCTGCGGCGC
This sequence comes from Mycobacterium sp. MS1601, assembly GCF_001984215.1. Classification (NCBI taxonomy): domain Bacteria; kingdom Bacillati; phylum Actinomycetota; class Actinomycetes; order Mycobacteriales; family Mycobacteriaceae; genus Mycobacterium; species Mycobacterium sp. MS1601. The sequence continues at coordinate 6,243,031 of NZ_CP019420.1, read as the reverse complement.
GAGGACGACGACGCCCTGGCGCCAGTTCTCGACGAAACGTGGACGGGTACGGCCGGGAACTGGCAGGACAGTTCGTCCGGCCTGCGTTACCGGTTCTACAGCTACACCCGGCCGTGAAGCTCAGCGCCACCCAGGCCCGACGGGTGGCCGTCGCTGCCCAGGGATTCGCCGAACCGGCGCCCCGCGGAGTGGTCAACCGCGCGCATCTTCGCAAACTGATCTCGCGTATCCAGGTGCTGCAGCTGGATTCGGTGTCGGTGGCGGTGCGTGCCCACTACGCGCCCATCTTCAGCCGCCTCGGGCCGTACGACCGAGACGTGCTGGACCGCGCCGCCTGGAGCCACAGCGCCAGAGCGCCGCGACTGCTGGTCGAATACTGGGCTCACGAAGCGGCGCTCATGGCCGTCGAGGACTGGCCGCTGCTGCGCTGGCGGATGCGCCAGTACCGGCACGGTCGGTGGGGAACCGAGATCGTGGCCAAGAATCCGGGGCTGATCGAGGACGTGGTGGCCGCTGTCACCGAGCTGGGGCCGTCCACCGCGGGCCAGATCGAGGCGCATCTGGAGTCCGAACCCCGTGGACGCAAGGGCCCCTGGTGGGACCGCAGCGACACCAAATGGGTGGCTGAGGCACTGTTTGCCTCCGGGGTGTTGACCACGGCCACGCGGGTGGGCTTCGCCCGGCATTACGACCTGAGCGAGCGGGTGCTGCCGGCCGACGTGATGGCCCGTGAGGTCGATGACGACGACGCCGTGCGCCAGCTGTCCTTGCGGGCCGCGGGAGCTCTCGGTGTAGCCACCGAAGCGGACATCCGAGACTACTTCCGATTGGCCGCCGGTCAGGTCAAACCTGCACTGGCGCAACTGGTTTCCCAGGGTGAGCTGGAAGAGGTGGAGGTGGACGGCTGGTCGGCGCCGGCGTACCTGCGGGTCGGGCAGGCCGTTCCACGCTCCGCCCGCGGGACTGCGCTGTTGTGCCCGTTCGACCCGCTGATCTTTTTCCGGCCCAGGGTGGAGCGGCTGTGGAACTTCCACTACCGCATCGAGATCTACACCCCGGCGCCCAAGAGGCAGTTCGGGTACTACGTGTGGCCGTTTTTGCTCGACGGTGAACTGGTGGGCCGCGTCGACCTCAAAGCCGACCGGACCCGCGACGCCCTGCTGGTCCCGGGCGCATTCGCCGAGGACGGCCAGGACCGAACACGGGTGGCCGTCGCGCTGGCCAAGGAGTTGATCGTCATGGCGCAGTGGCTCGGACTGGGTGACGTGATCGTGGGGCAGCGCGGTGATCTGGTGGGGGAGTTGAGCAAGGCGCTGGCCTAGGCGCTTGACCGGCAGGGCTTGCCGGCGACCGCTGTCAGTCCACCTTCGAGTTAGGCTCACCGCGTGGCCGAAATCGCCCCGCTGCGCGTACAACTGATCGCCAAGACGGAGTTCACCCCACCCGTTGACGTGCCCTGGAGCACCGACGCCGACGGTGGGTCCGCGCTGCTGGAGTTCGCCGGCCGCGCCTGCTACCAGAGCTGGTCCAAGCCCAACCCGAAAACCGCGACCAACGCCGGCTACCTGCAGCACATCATCGACGTCGGCCATTTCTCGGTGCTCGAACACGCCAGCGTCAGCTTCTACATCACCGGCATCTCCCGCTCGTGCACACACGAACTGATCCGGCACCGGCACTTCTCCTACTCGCAGCTCTCGCAGCGTTACGTGCCCGAGCACGACTCCCAGGTGGTGCTGCCGCCCGGCATCGAGGACGACCCGGAGTTGCAGCAGTTGTTCACCGACGCCGCCGACGCCAGCCGCGCCGCGTACGCCGAGTTGCTGAGCAGGCTCGAGGACACCTTGGCCGACGTCCCCAACGCCACCCTGCGCCGCAAGCAGGCTCGCCAAGCCGCCCGCGCGGTGCTGCCGAACGCCACCGAAACCCGCATCGTCGTCACCGGGAACTACCGCGCCTGGCGGCACTTCATCGCGATGCGCGCCAGCGAGCACGCCGATGTGGAGATCCGCCGGCTGGCGATCGCGTGTCTGCGGCAGCTCACCGACGTCGCTCCCGCGGTGTTCGCGGATTTTGAGATCGCGACGCTGTCCGACGGCTCCGAGGTGGCGACATCCCCCCTGGCCACCGAAGCGTGAGCACCTTGAGGGGCCAGGTAACCTTAGGCCCGTGAGCACCAGCGGTATCGACTCCCATGCACGGTTGGGCACCGTGCTGACTGCCATGGTGACGCCGTTCCACCCGGACGGCTCTCTTGATCTGGCCACCGCCAAGAAGCTGGCGACCCACCTGGTCGACGCCGGCTGCGACGGGCTTGTCATCTCGGGCACCACGGGTGAATCGCCCACCACCACCGATGCCGAGAAGCGGGCGTTGCTGGCCGCGGTGCTCGAGGAGGTGGGCGACCGGGCCCGCATCGTCGCCGGTGTGGGCACCTACGACACCGCCCACAGCATCCATCTGGCCAAGGAAGCCGCGGCCGAAGGTGCGCACGGCCTGCTGGTCGTGACGCCGTACTACTCGCGTCCGCCGCAATCCGGCCTGATCGCGCACTTCACGTCGGTGGCCGACGCCACCGACCGACCGGTGATCCTCTACGACATCCCGCCGCGGTCCTCGATTCCGATCGAGTGGGCCACCCTGCGCGAGCTGGCGTTCCACCCGAACATCGTCGCGGTCAAGGACGCCAAGGGCGATCTGCACGGCGGCGCTCAGATCATGGCCGAAACCGGGCTGACGTACTTCTCCGGCGACGATGCCCTCAACCTGCCCTGGCTGGCGATGGGGGCCAGCGGTTTGATCAGCGTCTGGGGGCATCTGGCCGCAGGTTCACTGCGTGACATGGTGACCGCATTCAACTCCGGTGACCTGTCCACCGCGCGCAAGATCGCCGTCACCCTGGCGCCGCTGTGTGCCGCGCAGACCCGACTCGGCGGGGTCACACTGTCCAAGGCCGGGCTGCGGTTGCAAGGCTTCGAGGCCGGCGACCCCCGGCTGCCGCATATGCCCCCCACCGATACGCAGCTCGATGCGCTGGCCGCTGACATGCGCGCCGCCGGTCTGCTGCGGTGAGCAGGTGAACCGTACGTGAGCACTGAACTCGCACCGCCCGGACCACTGGCGCCCGGCGGCCTGCGGGTGACCGCTTTGGGCGGCATCGGTGAAATCGGCCGCAACATGACGGTTTTCGAGCACCTGGGCCGGCTGCTGGTCATCGACTGCGGGGTGTTGTTTCCTGGCCACGATGAGCCGGGCGTCGACCTGATCCTGCCTGATCTGCGACACATCGAGGGTCGGCTCGACGATATCGAGGCGCTGGTGCTCACCCACGCGCACGAAGACCACATCGGCGCCATCCCGCATCTGCTGAAACTGCGTCCCGACATCCCCGTGGTGGGGTCCAAGTTCACCCTGGCGCTGGTGGCGGCCAAATGCCGCGAACACCGCATCAAGCCGGTGTTCGTCGAGGTGGCCGAGGGGCAGAGCAGTAAGCACGGCGTGTTCGAGTGTGAGTACTTCGCGGTCAACCACTCCATCCCGGACGCCTTGGCCATCGCGCTCTACGCCGGAGGCGCCACCGTCCTGCACACCGGTGACATCAAGCTCGACCAGCTGCCGCTCGACGGCAGACCGACGGACCTGCCGGGGATGTCGCGCCTGGGCGACGCCGGAGTGGACTTGTTGCTGTGTGACTCCACCAACGCCGAGATCCCGGGCGTGGGGCCGTCGGAAAGTGAAATCGGGCCGAACCTGCACCGGCTGATCCGTTCGGCCGAGGGGCGCGTGATCGTGGCGTGCTTTGCCTCCAATGTCGCTCGCGTGCAACAGATCATCGATGCCGCCGTGGCGCTGGGCCGCAAGGTCTCCTTCGTGGGCCGCTCGATGGTGCGCAACATGGCGATCGCCAAGGAGCTCGGCTTCCTGACCGTCGCGGATGAGGACGTTCTCGATATCGGCGCCGCGGAGATGATGCCCGCCGACCGCGTCGTGCTCATCACCACCGGCACCCAGGGCGAGCCCATGGCGGCGCTGTCGCGGATGTCGCGCGGTGAGCACCGCAGCATCACCCTCACCGACGGTGACCTGATCGTGCTGTCGTCGTCGCAGATCCCGGGCAACGAGGAAGCCATCTTCGGGGTGATCGACGCGCTGGCCAAGCTCGGCGCCCGCGTTGTCACCAATGCTCAAGTGCGGATTCACGTTTCGGGCCATGCCTACGCCGGCGAGTTGCTGTTCCTCTACAACGGCGTCCGGCCGCGCAACGTGATGCCGGTGCACGGCACCTGGCGCCACCTGCGCGCCAACGCCGCGCTGGCGGAGAAGACCGGAGTGCCCGCGGATGCGATCGTGCTGGCGGAGAACGGCGTCAGCGTCGACCTGGTGGGCGGCAAGGTCGGCATCGCGGGCGCTGTCCCGGTGGGCAAGATGTTCGTCGACGGTTTGATCATGGGTGACGTGGGAGACGCCACCCTGGGTGAGCGGCTGGTGCTTTCCTCCGGTTTCATCGCGGTCACGGTGATCGTGCGCCGCGGAACCGGCAAGCTCGCGGGTCCGCCGCATCTGCAGTCCCGCGGTTTCTCCGAGGATCCCAAAGCGTTGGAGCCCGCCGCCCGCAAGGTCACCGCCGATCTGGAAAGCCTTGCCGAGCAAGGAGTCACGGACGTCACCCGCATAGCGCAGGCCGCGCGCCGCGCTGTCGGCAAGTGGGTGGGCGAGACCTACCGCCGCCAGCCGATGATCGTGCCCACCGTCATCGAGGTCTAGACCGGACTGCCGCGATCAGCGTTTGTTGACGTATCCGGCGTCGACCGGCAGCGTCACGCCCGTGACGTAACGGGCGGTGTCGGACACCAGCCAGAACACCGCATTGGCGACATCCTCGGGTTCGAGTGTCTGCACCGGCAGGGCATTGGTCATATCGGGGCCCTGCTGAGTCTCCTGCGCCAATCCTTCGAGCCAGCTCCGGGTGAAGTCGTTGTCGATCATCGGGGTGTTCACCCCGGCAGGATGCACCGAATTGACCCGGATGCTGTAGGGCGCGAGCAGATTCGCATACACCCGCATCAGTCCGACGATGCCGTGTTTGGCGGCGGCGTATCCCAGCGAGCCCGCCATCGGTGATGCCAGGCCCACGAGTCCGGCCACCGAGCTGGTGAGCACGATCGACCCGCCCTTGCCCGCCTTGATCATCGGCTTCATCACCACGTCGACGGTGTGGTAGACGCCGGTGAGGTTGACGTCGATGACGTCCTGCCAGGCGTCCTTGCCAGCCATCGGGGCGATGCCGGCGTTGGCGACGACGATCTCCGGGGTGCCGAGCGCTTCGATGCCTGTCCACAGCGCGGACTTCAGTGCCGCGCGATCGCGGACGTCGGCCTCGGTGGCGACGATGCGTGCCCCGGTGTCCTCGACGAGTTTGACGGTGGCTGCCAGGTCGTCAGGGGTGGCCAGGGGATAGGGGACCGAGGCGATCTGGTCGCAGAGGTCCACCGCGATGATGTCGGCGCCCTCAGCGGCCAGCTTGAGCGCGTGTGCGCGGCCCTGTCCCCGGGCGGCGCCGGTGATGAAGGCAACCTTGCCGTCAAGGGTGCCCACGTCAGTGTCGCGGTGTTCCGGCATGGTTGCTCCTCGATGAGACAACGGGTGGTCCGCCTCCGACATAAGCGCAGCTGCTCACCGACCGACAAGGTGATCCGGATCACAACCGCGGATACCAGGCGGAACTGCAAGTGGCCAGAGTGGCGGATGGTGCAGTTGGGGTGTTTGCGACTAGTCTTACCGCCATGGCAAGTAAGACCGCCGCGCGCTCCGGGGGAAAAACGAGCAGGTCAAAGGCCGCCTCGCGGCCGGCGCGCCCCGCTGCACCGCGCAAGAAGGCGGCCGCGCGCAAGCCGGCCAAACAGGGGCCGGGTCTGGTCGGGGGAGCCGGCGTCGCCGTCGGTCGGGCCTCCCGCGCAGCGTGGCTGATGCTGGCCAAGGGAGCCGGATCCACTGCCCGGTCGGTTGGCCGGGCCCACGACATCGAACCGGGCCACCGCCGCGACGGCGTCGCACTGGCACTGCTGGGCGTCGCCGTCATCATCGCCGCCAGCTCCTGGTTCGACGCCGCCCGACCCGTCGGTGCGTGGATCGACAGCGCGCTGCGAACCGTCGTCGGCGGAGCCGTCGGGGTGCTTCCTGTCCTGATCGCCGTGATCGCCGTAAGCCTCATGCGCACCGAACCCAATCCGGACACCCGGCCGCGCCTGATCCTCGGCGCACTGATGATCGGCCTGCCGGTCCTGGGGCTGTGGCACGTCTGGTCCGGAGCTCCCAGCGTCCCCGCCGAACGCCAGCAGGCGGCCGGCTTCGTCGGCTTCGCGATCGGCGGCCCGCTGTCGGACGGTCTGACGGTCTGGATAGCGGCGCCGCTGCTGATCATGGGTGTGCTGTTCGGACTGTTGTTGTTGACGGGCACCACCATTCGCGAGGTGCCCGCCACCCTGCACGCGATGTTCAGCACCCGCTACCAGCGCGACGACGACGAGTACTACGACGACGCCGAATACGATGACGAGGACGACCAGCCGGTCGCCGATGCCGACGACTTCTCCGACGGCTACTACGACGATCCGGTCCACCACGGCGACGAGTCGCAGGTCTGGCCGGGTGGGTCGCCGATGGACAACTACCCGCTGGCCGAGCCGATCGAGGACGCGCCAACGGCCCCCGAACCGGTGGTGGCCAAACCTGCCCGCAAGAAGCCCAAGGCCGAGCCGGCGCCCCCGCCGATGCCCAAGCAGGAGACACTGGCACTGGACCGCGTCGTCGAGGGCCCGTACAACCTGCCGTCGCTGGATCTGCTGATCGCCGGCGACCCGCCCAAGCTCAAGAGTGCGGCCAACGAGCAGATGGAAGACGCCATCACCTCGGTGCTGACGCAGTTCAAGGTCGACGCCCGCGTCACCGGCTGTACCCGCGGCCCCACTGTCACCCGCTACGAGGTGGAGCTCGGTCCCGGCGTCAAGGTCGAGAAGATCACCGCGCTGCAGCGCAACATCGCCTATGCCGTGGCCACCGAGAGCGTGCGCATGCTCGCGCCGATCCCGGGCAAGTCCGCCGTCGGTATCGAGGTGCCCAACACCGACCGCGAGATGGTCCGGCTCTCGGACGTGCTGACCGCCCCGTCCACCCGCCGCGATCACCACCCGCTGGTGATCGGCCTGGGCAAGGACATCGAGGGTGATTTCATCTCGGCCAACCTGGCCAAGATGCCGCACCTGCTGGTGGCCGGCTCCACCGGCTCCGGTAAGTCCAGCTTCGTCAACTCCATGTTGGTGTCGCTGCTGGCGCGGGCCACCCCGGAGGAGGTCAGGATGATCCTGATCGACCCGAAGATGGTGGAACTGACGCCGTATGAAGGCATCCCACACCTGATCACGCCCATCATCACCGAACCCAAGAAGGCCGCGGCCGCGCTGTCCTGGCTGGTCGAGGAGATGGAACAGCGCTATCAGGACATGCAGGCCTCACGGGTGCGCCACATCGACGTGTTCAACGAGAAGGTGCGCACCGGCGAGATCAGCGCCCCGCTGGGCAGCCAGCGCATCTACAAGCCGTACCCCTACATCTTGGCCATCGTCGACGAACTCGCCGACCTGATGATGACCGCGCCGCGCGACGTAGAAGAGGCGATCGTGCGGATCACCCAGAAAGCCCGTGCCGCGGGCATCCACCTGGTGCTGGCCACCCAGCGGCCGTCGGTGGACGTGGTGACCGGCCTGATCAAGACCAACGTGCCGTCGCGGCTGGCGTTCGCCACGTCGTCGCTGACCGACAGCCGCGTCATCCTGGACCAGCCGGGAGCCGAGAAGCTGATCGGGATGGGCGACGGGCTGTTCCTGCCGATGGGTGCCAACAAGCCCATCCGTATGCAGGGCGCGTTCATCTCCGACGAGGAGATCCACGCCGTCGTCTCCGCCACCAAGGACCAGGCCGAGCCCGAGTTCGTCGAGGGTGTCACCGCGGCAAAGGCCGGCGAGAAGAAGGACGTCGACCCCGATATCGGTGACGACCTCGACGTGTTCCTGCAGGCTGTCGAGCTCGTCGTGTCGTCGCAGTTCGGCTCGACCTCGATGCTGCAGCGCAAGCTACGCGTCGGGTTCGCCAAGGCCGGGCGTCTCATGGACCTGATGGAGAACCGCGGCATCGTCGGGCCGTCGGAAGGGTCCAAGGCGCGCGAGGTGCTGGTCAAGCCCGACGAACTGGCAGGCACCCTGATGCTGATCCGTGGCGGTTCGGACGCGGGCGGTGCCGACGCCGACGACGAGCCGGACTTCTAGCGGTCGAGACGGAGCTCAGTCGACGGATTTTGACGAATCCGTCGACTGAGTTCTGTCTCGACTAGAGGATGCGCAGCATGCGGGTGTTGCCGAGGATGTTCGGCTTCACATAGGACAGGTCCAGGAACTCCGCGACACCCACATCGTAGGAACGGCACATCTCCTCGTAGACCTCGGCCGTCACCGGGGTGCCCTCGATTTCGGTGAACCCGTGCCTGCCGAAGAATTCCGTTTCGAACGTGAGCACGAACACCCGCTGCAACTGCAGCTCGCGTGCCACCGCCAGCAGCTGTGTGACGATCTGATGCCCGACGCCGTGGCCCTTGACCTTCGGATGCACCGCGACAGTGCGGACCTCGCCGAGATCCGACCACAGTACGTGCAGCGCGCCGCAGCCGATGATCTCGCCGTCGCGTTCGGCCACCCAGAATTCCTGGACCGCCTCGTACAGCGTGACCAGGTTCTTCTCCAGCAGGATCTTGCCGGCATAGGTGTCGACCAGGTGTTTGATCGCCGGAACATCCGAGGTACGCGCCCGGCGTACGGTCAGTCCGTCCACGGGACGAGAGTATCGGCTGCAAGGGCCGCCGATGCCAAACGATATTCTGTGTCGGTGTCGGACCCTTCAGAAACGCCGCCAGCGGTCCGGCGCGTAAGAGTCGCCAACATCGCGAATATCCTCACCGGATTCCGGTTGGTGCTCGTCCCGGTCTTCCTGCTGGTGCTCTTCGCCGGTGACGGTCACGAGACCGCCAGTCGGATAACCGCTTTCGTGATCTTCGCCACTGCCGTCATCACCGACCACCTGGACGGCTACCTGGCGCGCCGATACGACCTGGTGACGGAGTTCGGCAAGCTCGCCGACCCCATCGCCGACAAGATGCTGATCGGTGCGGCGCTGATCGGGCTCTCGATGCTGGGTGACCTGCCCTGGTGGCTGACGCTGATCATCCTCTTCCGCGAAATCGGCGTCACCGTGCTGCGGCTGGCCGTCATCCGCCACGGAGTCATCCCGGCCAGTCGCGGCGGGAAGCTGAAGACCCTGGTCCAGGCGGTGGCGATCGGTCTGTTCATCCTTCCGCTGTCCGGCGCCTGGCATTCGGGTGCATGGATGATCATGTGGGCGGCGCTGGCGCTGACGGTGCTCACCGGCCTCGACTATGCCGTCTCGGCGGTGCGGGGGGCTCGTGCCCGATCCGCTGCTCGTTGACCACGCCGGTGCCGACGCCCACGCACTGGTCGCGGGGCTGACCGCTCGCGGGCAGACCCTGGCAACCTGCGAGTCTCTGACCGCCGGGCTGCTGGCGGGCACGCTGGCCGGGGTGCCCGGAGCCAGCGCTGTGCTTCTGGGCGGGCTGATCACTTACACCGAAGCCACCAAGATCGCGTTGGCGGGCGTCGACCCGTTGGTGCTGGCCACCGTCGGACCGGTGGCCGCCGAGACGGCGCGCGAGATGGCAACCGGCGCCCGTCAGCGGTGCGCAACCACCTGGGGGCTGGGGCTGACCGGCGTCGCAGGCCCAGAGCCCCACGGCGGCCACGCCGTCGGCACGGTGTTCCTCGGGTTGGCGGGCCCCGACGGCTGTGACGCCGAGGAACTGCATCTGGCCGGCGGGCGTTGGGAGATCCGTCAGGCGTCGGTGCACCGAGCGATCGTGGCGCTGCTGGCGCGAATCGGTGACATCTGACATCTGTCATGGCGAGTGGGAACCATCTCCGCCGTTGATGACGTTCATCTTGAAGACACTTGATACGAAACGAAGGAGAGCGCGATGTCGGCACTGCTGCGTGAGGTCGTTGGCGATGTGCTCCGTCGTGCCCGGACATCGCAGGGCCGGACCCTGCGTGAGGTGTCCGATGCGGCGATGGTGAGCCTCGGTTATCTCTCCGAGGTCGAGCGCGGTCGTAAGGAAGCGTCTTCAGAACTGCTCAGTGCCATCTGCTCCGCACTCGATGTGCCGCTCTCGCGGGTTCTCATCGATGCCGGTGAGCGGTTGGCGCGCCACGAGGCGCTGGCCGGATCGGTCACCACAAACATCGACGCCAGCACCAAGGTCGTGATCCCGCCGGTCGCCAGCATGGCTGTGGCCTGATCGCGGAAATTTGACGCCGCACCCCGTGCAGGGGTGTGGCAAGGCGTGCCGAGCAGATAAATTGGGCTCCAGGCACATGCTCTCGGTGTGAGGGCCACGCAGCTTGACTATGGCGACGACGAAACGAAGGCGGAACGAACCCAATGGCAAATCCGTTCGTGAAGGCGTGGCGCTACCTGATGGCGCTGTTCAACTCCAAGATCGACGAGCACGCCGACCCCAAGGTCCAGATCCAGCAGGCCATCGAGGAAGCTCAGCGCACCCATCAGGCGCTGACCCAACAGGCCGCCCAGGTGATCGGCAACCAGCGTCAGCTCGAGATGCGGCTCAATCGCCAGCTCGCTGACATCGAGAAGCTGCAGGCCAATGTGCGACAGGCCCTCACCCTGGCCGACCAGGCCGTCGCCAGCGGTGATTCGGCCAAGGCCACCGAGTACACCAACGCCGCCGAGGCGTTCGCCGCGCAGTTGGTCACCGCCGAGCAGAGCGTCGAGGACCTCAAGGGGTTGCACGACCAGTCGCTGCAGGCCGCCGCGCAGGCCAAGAAGGCCGTGGAGCAGAACGCCATGATGCTGCAGACCAAGATCGCCGAGCGCACCAAGCTGCTCTCACAGCTGGAGCAGGCCAAGATGCAGGAGCAGGTCAGCGCGTCGCTGCGGTCGATGAGTGACCTGGCTGCCCCGGGTAACACCCCGAGCTTGGACGAGGTGCGCGACAAGATCGAGCGCCGTTACGCCAACGCCATGGGCGAGGCCGAACTGGCACAGAACTCCGTGCAGGGCCGGATGCTGGAAGTGCAGCAGGCCAGCGTCCAGATGGCGGGACATTCGCGCCTGGAGCAGATCCGCGCCTCGATGCGTGGTGATGCCCTGACCGCGGGTCCCACCGATGCCGCTGCTACTCCGGCTACTCCTGCTCAGGCCACTCCCGAGAATCCGCTCGGCCAGTAGAAGGGGGATCATCGTGGCGGTCAAGCCGTTCTCCCGGCAGTGGGGTTCGTTGCTGCAGCGGGGGCTTGACTCCGCCAGCGAGGCAGCCGACGTGGTGGCACACCGGCTGAGCCTGGCGGCAGATCCGCGGGCCAGACAACTGCGCAAACGTAAGTGGGCGCTGCGGTTGGCGGTGTTCTTCACCTTCTCGTCGGTGTTCTGGATTCTGGTGACCGCACTGCTGGCGGCGTGGAGCACGCCGGTGTGGGGTCTGATCATCACCGGCGTCATCGCGGCGGGCGCCGCCTTCCCGGCCACCCTGTTCTTCCTGCGCTACCGCTTCCTGCGGGCCACCCCGCTGCCGGTGCAGCGGCCGGCCAGCACACGTAGGCTTCCACCGCCGGGATCGGCGGCACGTCCGGCGATGTCGGCGCTCGGCGCGTCCGAGCGTGGGCTGATGTCGTTGATCGGCGTGATCGAACGGGGTCAGCTGCTGCCGCCGGAGGAGATCCGCGAGCTCACCGAGGCCGCCAATCAGACCACCGCCACCATGATGGCCACCTCCGATGAGGTGGTGTCGATGGAGCGGACGGTGAAGAACTCGCCGCACGCCCGCGACTATCTGGTGCCCACCATCAACGCGTTCACCGCGCAGCTGGGCCACGGGGTGCGGCAGTACAACGAAATGGTTACCGCCGCAGCGCAACTGGTGTCGTCGGCCAACGGCGGATCCATGCCGATCTCGCCCATGTCACAGCAGCGCTACCGCGAGCAGTTGGGCACCGCCACCGACCGTCTGCTGGGCTGGGCCCATGCGTTCGACGAGCTCGGCCAGGTGAATCGGGCGCGCGGGGCCTAGGTACAGAGGGCCTAGCTCGGTCGCCGATGCGGGCGGAGCGAGGGGGAGAGCGGGCCGAGCTACAGAGGACCTAGAACTTCCGCTGCAACGACGGCACTGCGATGGCCGCGACGCCGCGCACCAGTGCCTTGGCGAAGTCCAGGTTGTCGAAGTAGTCGCGCCACAACGTGATTCGTCCGTCGTGCACCTCGAACACGCCGCACACCCAGAACACCAGCCGCAGCGGACCGAACACCAGGACGTCGGTGCGCTCGTTGAGCACGGTGTCCCCGTCGGCGGCGATGCGGTGGACCTTGACGTCGAAGCCCATGCTGGGTCGCTGCATCCCACGGAACAACTTGATGGCCCGCCGCCGGCCGTGGATGGTCGGGAAGCCGACATTCTGGTACACGAGATCGTCGGCGAGCAGACTGTCCGCGGTGTCGAGGTCCTTGTCGCGCAACGAGTTGAGGAACCGCTCCACGGTGGTGATGTTGGAGTCGGTGATCGGCGAGGTCATGGTCTTGAGCCTACGTATCAGGAGTATGACAGGGTAGGCCAATGCGTGTTGCGGTGGTCGCCGGCCCTGATCCCGGGCACGCGTTCCCGGCCATCGCCCTGTGCCTGCGGTTCCAGGCCGCCGGTCACACGCCGGTGCTGTTCACCGGGGTGGCGTGGCTGTCCACGGCGGCATCGGCAGGACTCGATGCGGCCGAGTTGCTCGGGTTGGATCCCGACCCGGCCGACAACGACCTGGACGCCGGTGCCAAGATCCATCGTCGCGCGGCGCGGATGGCGGTCCTGAACCTCGACCGGCTGCGCGCGTTCGACCTGGTGGTCTCCGACGTCATCACCGCCTGTGGTGGCATGGCCGCCGAACTGCTGGGCATCCCGTGGATCGAACTGAACCCCCACCCGCTGTATCGGCCATCGATTGGCCTGCCGCCCATCGGAAGTGGGCTGGCACCCGGTACCGGGCTGCGGGGCCGGGTCCGGGACGCGACGATGCGGGCATTGACGGCGAGATCGTGGAATCAGGGCCTGCGACAGCGTGCGCACGCCCGCGCCGGGATCGGACTGCCCGCCCACGACCCCGGCCCGCTGCGACGACTGATCGCCACGCTCCCCGCTCTCGAGGTGCCCAGACCGGACTGGCCGGAGGAGGCCGTCATCGTCGGGCCGCTGCACTTCGAGCCGACATCGCAGTCGCTGGCGGTGCCGCCGGGTGATGGGCCGCTGATCGTGGTGGCGCCGTCGACGGCCTCCACCGGCACCCAGGGGCTGGCCGAGCTGGTCGTCGAGGTGCTGGTGCCGGGGGAGGCGTTGCCGGCGGGATCCCGCGTGGCGGTGTCCTGGCTCGGTGGTGAACTGAAGCTGCCGCCGTGGGCGGTGGCGGGGTTGGGCCGCCAGGATGAACTGCTGTCCCAGGCGGATCTGATGATCTGCGGTGGCGGCCACGGAACGGTGTCCAAGACGTTGCTGGCGGGTGTGCCGATGGTGGTGGTGCCCGGCGGCGGGGACCAGTGGGAGATCGCCAATCGTGTTGTGCGACAAGGTAGTGGGCAGCTGATCCGGCCGCTGGCGGGCGACACCTTGGCGGCCGCCGTCCGCGAGGTGCTCTCCGTGTCCCGGTACCGGCGGGCCGCGCAGTCGGCCGGTGTGACGTCGGCCGGGGTCGCTGATCCGGTACAGGTCTGCCAGGACGCTCTTGGGTAGGTTGGTGGGGTGCGGCTCACCGAATTCCACGAACTGGTCTATGCGCAGTTCGGCACTGTGCGCGGTGCGTCGATACTCGTCGACCACGTGCTCACCGGTATCGGAGGTCGGACCGCGGCGCAGGCCGTCGAGGACGGAGTGGACCCCCGTGACGTGTGGCGGGCCCTGTGTGCCGATTTTGATGTGCCCCGCGACCAGTGGTGAACATTCTCCACGGCGTGTCCGCTTGAATCGAACACCTGTTCGTCTACTGTGGTCAGTGTTCGACCGCCAAGTTTTGTCGGTGGCTCCCTCTAACGTCGCGAGCAATCGACCTACACCGGTCAGAGAACACGACTAGCGAAAGAGGCATCACCATGGCGCCACAGGCCCCGGACCGCGAGAAAGCCCTAGAGCTCGCGCTCGCGCAGATTGAGAAGAGCCACGGTAAGGGTTCCGTGATGCGCCTCGGCGACGAGGTTCGTCAGCCCATCTCCGTGATCCCCACCGGCTCCATCGCCTTGGACGTGGCGCTGGGCATCGGCGGATTGCCCCGCGGCCGCGTCATCGAGATCTACGGCCCGGAATCCTCGGGTAAGACCACCGTGGCACTGCACGCGGTCGCCAACGCCCAGGCCGCCGGCGGTATCGCAGCGTTCATCGACGCTGAGCACGCGCTGGATCCCGACTACGCCAAGAAGCTCGGCGTCGACACCGATTCCCTGCTGGTCAGCCAGCCGGACACCGGTGAGCAGGCTCTCGAGATCGCCGACATGCTGATCCGGTCCGGAGCGCTGGACATCCTGGTCATCGACTCGGTGGCCGCCCTGGTTCCGCGTGCGGAGATCGAAGGCGAGATGGGTGACAGCCATGTCGGTCTGCAGGCTCGCCTGATGAGCCAGGCCCTGCGCAAGATCACCGGTGCACTCAACAACTCCGGTACCACCGCCATCTTCATCAACCAGCTGCGCGAGAAGATCGGCGTGATGTTCGGCTCGCCCGAAACCACCACGGGCGGTAAGGCATTGAAGTTCTACGCGTCGGTCCGCATGGATGTGCGCCGCATCGAGACGCTCAAGGACGGCACCGACGCCGTGGGTAACCGCACCCGTGTGAAGATCGTCAAGAACAAGGTGTCCCCGCCGTTCAAGCAGGCCGAGTTCGACATCCTGTACGGCAAGGGCATCTCGCGGAAGGTTCGCTCATCGACATGGGCGTGGAGCATGGCTTCATCCGCAAGTCCGGCTCGTGGTTCACCTACGACGGTGAGCAGCTCGGTCAGGGCAAGGAGAATGCCCGGAACTTCCTGTTGCAGAACGCTGATACGGCCAACGAGATCGAGAAGAAGATCAAGGAAAAGCTCGGTATCGGCGCCGTGGTGAACGCTGATGACGTCCTGCCCGCCCCAGTCGACTTCTGATCCGCAGCAGTCGGACAAGCGCGAGGAGCAGGCGAAGTCGCTGTGTCTTCGTCTGCTCACCGCCAGGGCTCGGACCCGCGCTGAGCTGGAAGAGAACCTCGCCAAACGCGGCTTTCCAGATGATGTCAGCGGTGCGGTGCTGGATCGGCTGGCTGTCGCCGGGCTCATCGACGACGCCGACTTCGCCGAGCAGTGGGTGCGTTCCCGCCGGGCGAATGCCGGAAAAGGTAAGCGGGCGTTGGCTGTTGAGCTCCGCAAGAAGGGGGTTGATGACGACATCATTGCCTCCGCACTCGAGGACATCGACGCCGGTGCCGAGCGCGAACGTGCCGAACAGCTGGTGCAGAACCGGTTGCGGCGGGAATCGCTGGCCGACGATGACGACATGAAGGTGATGCGACGACTGGTCGGGATGCTTGCGCGCCGAGGCTACGGGCAGAGCTTGGCGGCCGACGTGGTGCGAGTGGAGCTGGACGCCGAGCGGCAACGTCGCCGGGTGTGAGGCTGTAGGTCTAGCCGATCAGCCCGGCGAGATCAGGTGCGGCGTCACGGCTTCGCGGAGCGTGGCCGGAGCGCGCATGCTCGGTGGTGACGCGTTGGATCAGCTCGTTGACGGGTGCCGCGAGGCCGTGCAGGCGGGCGGTGAGCACTATTTCCCCGTTGAGCCAATCGGTTTCGACGTCAGCGCGTCCACGGGCGATGCTCTGCCATGTGGAACCGTAGGCGTCTTGGCGGGCTCGGCCTTGCAGCAGCTCGCCGCGGCGCTCACGGTCCTGGTCGGCGGTGACCACCGCGATGCCTGCGGCTGCCAGGACCTGCTCGGCTTCCTCGCGCGCTCGCCGCATCAGCTCATCGGTGTCGGGACTGACGCCATAGGTGGCGATCACACCGTTGGCCAGATTGGCGATCAGCTTGCGGTACTTCCACGCCATGATGTCTTCACGCACCTGTGAGGCGAACTGGGCGGACCGCAACATCGCCGAGGCCGCCTCGGCGGTGTCGTCACTACCCGAGGGGAAGCAGCCCAGGTCGAGGATGCCGGCCACCGGATAGGACTGCTGTACCACCACGCCGGGTTCCAGATGTGCCGATGGCAGCATCACCGTAATGCCGTAGACGTTTGGGAACCGCCGCAGCACAGCAGCTTCGTTGGCCACCCCATTCTGCGCGACGAGAATGGGTGTCTTCGGGGGTGCGTGGGTGGCCAGATCACCCAGTGCCGCTGCGGTTTGGTGGCTCTTGACCGCCAAGACAACCAGAGTTTCTGCAGTCCAACATATCTCGCCTGCATCAGCCGCGGTGGCGATGGTGACCGTCTCGCAGCCGGCCTGGGTTTCCAGTTGCAGACCGTCGCGGCGGATGGCGTCCAGATGGGATCCGCGTGCTACCGCGGTCACATTCACGCCTGCCAGCTGCAGACGCCCCGCGATCACCCCGCCGACGGCGCCGGCGCCATAGACGACCACGCGGTGGTGGTTTGACCTGTCATTCGGTGTCACGAACAGCCTCGATTCACGGGTCCGGGTGTACTGCGGGATGTCCCCATTCTGCCGGTGCCATCGAGGCGGGGCTGCCGACCGACCTTGGGTCAACCGGCGCTGCCCGCCAGCAGCCCCGAGATGCCGCCGTAGACACCCAGTCCCGCGGTGAACACCAGGACCACCGCGACGACGATGCGGTACCAGCCCTTGAGCTTGTGCTCCTCGGGCAGCACCTTGACGGCCAACGCGAACAGGAAGCCCAGCACCACCGGCAGCAACAGCGCATTGAGCACCATGATGCCGACCGACAGATCCACCAGGTTGAGTCCGGAGAGCACGAAGGCGAAACCGATCACCAGCATGGCGATGTACACCGCATAAAATGCCGGGGCTTCCTTCGGCTTGCCGGACAGCGAGCGGGGATAGTCCAGCACCTCGCCCAGACCCCATGCGGCGGTGAGGGATACAACGATGGCGGCCACGAAGGCCGCACCGAGGAAGCCGAGGGAGAACAGTATCTGCCCGGCAGTCTCGCCGAGCAGTGGTGTCAGGGCCTGGGTGATGTCCTCGATGGTGTTGATGGTGGCGTTCGGGTCGTTGCGGCCGATGGTCGCTGCCACCGACACCAGCACGGCAGCCATCACCAGCTGGGTGAGCACCGCGCCGAAACCGGTGTCGACGCGGGCGTCCTTGAGGTGCGCGACGGTCAGACCTTTGTCCACCACGGCGGACTGCTGGTAGAAGACCATCCACGGCATGATCACCGCGCCGATGTTGGCCGCGATCAGGTACAGGTAGTCGGGATTTCCGATGGGCTGATTGAGCTGCGCAGCGGCCATGGAGCCGAGATCCGGCTGCGCGTCGATCATCACGATGAAGAAGATCAGTTCGAGCGCACCCAAGGCGATGGCGACGCGTTCGACCCGGCGGTACGAACCGGTGAGCACCAGGCCGCCGAGGAAGAGTGCGACCAGGCCGACCGACAGCCATGGTGGGACGCCGTAGATGGCGCCGACGCCCGCGGCCGCGCTGAACTCGGTGATGATGGCGCCCGCGCAGGCCACCAGCAGCGTGCTCACCGACAGCCAGGCCCAGCCTTTGCCGAACTGTTCGCGGATCAGCTCGCCGTGTCCGCGCTGGGTGACCAGGCCGAGGCGAACCGTCAGCTCCTGGGCGATGTAGAGGATCGGCATCAGGATGATCTGCCAGATCAGCAGCTGATAGCCCCACTGCGCTCCACTTTGTGCGGCGGTGACGACACTGCCTGCGTCGGTGTCAGCCAGCATCACCACGATGCCGGGACCGAACACCGTCAGCCGGGTGACCCACTTGGAGGTGCGCGCTGTGGGGGCGGGGGAGTCCGGTGGCGCTTGGTCGGCGGGACTCGCGTCCTTCAATTCGGGTGCCTCCATGCTCACGGTGCCGCACCGCGGCACGGGAGTTAGGTTAGCCTAAAGCGGAGCGTAATTGGGACTTAATGACGCTCAGGTAAACGATTGCTGGCTAAAGAAATTGAGCTGCTTTCTTTTCTCGGACTCTCGTTTATGTAACTAACGAATTCACGGTAAAAGGCGGCTGGGAAGCGGTAATTGGTAGCTCTTGTCGCGATGGAATTCTGCGGATAGCATCCGCGTGTGACAACACAGGCTGCCCAAGGAGACTCTGCTTTTCACACGTTGCTGCATCAGCAGATAACGCGTGAATTCACCGCGTCCCACCAATATCTGGCAATCGCGATCTACTTCGATTCCAGCGATCTGCCGCAATTGGCGCAGCGGTTTTACGCCCAGGCCACAGAGGAGCGCTCGCACGCCCTGATGATGGTGCAGTACCTGCTGGACCGAGGCATTGATGTCGCCATCGAGGGGGTGGGATCGGTGGTCACCGAATTCAGCACGATCCGCGATGCCGTGGAACTCTCGCTCGAGCAGGAGAAGGAAGTCACCGAGCAGATCACCGCTTTGACCAGGGCGGCCCGCGATACCAACGACTTCCTCGGTGAGCGCTTCATGCAATGGTTCCTGCAGGAGCAGGTCGAAGAAGTCGCCAGCATGACAACGCTGCTCTCGGTTGTCGACAAGGCGGCCGGGAACATGTTCGACCTCGAGGCCTACGTGGCCCGCGAACTCAACATCCCGGCCACCGCTGATCCGACCGCGCCGAAGCCGGCCGGCGGAGCGGCCTGAGCTCAGTCCGCCTGCTGGACCTTCGCGCCCGGGGCGCCCTCCTGCTCGATGGCCTGTGCGTCGAGTGGTGCGGGCGCCTTGCGGGAGCGGCGCAGTCGTTTCTCCAGCTTGGTGGCCGCCACCGACAGTGCGAAGTTCACCGAGATCATCAGGATCGCGATGACGATGAGTGCAGGCACGTAGTTGCCGTAGGACGAGCCCACCTGAGTGCCTTGGCGAACCATCTCGACAAAGGTGATCTGATAGCCGATCGCGGTGTCCTTGAGCACCACCACCAGCTGTGACACCAGTACCGGCAGCATCGAGGTGACAGCCTGGGGCAACAGGATCGAGCGCATGGTCTGGCCCCAGCGCAGGCCGAGCGCGGACGCGGCCTCGGCCTGCCCGCGCGGCACCGCGTGCACACCGGCCCGCACGATCTCGGCGATGACGGCGCCGTTGTAGAGGGTGAGGCCGGTGATCACGCCGGCCAGCGCCAGCTGTCTCGACGGGAACACGTCGTACGCCGCGTACAGGAAGTACGCGAAGATCATCATGACCAGCACGGGTACGGAGCGGAAGAACTCGACGAACACCGCGCTCGGAACGCGGATGATCGCCTTGTGCGACAGGCGTCCGACGCCGAGCACAAAACCCAGGATCAGAGCCAGCACAATCGAGATGACAGCAGCTGTCAACGTTCCCTGGATGCCGGGCAGTACGTACGTCTTCCAGAGATTCGCCGTCAGGAACGGCTCCCACTTGGCGGCGGTGAGCTGGCCGCGTTCGTCGAACCGGGAGTAGACCAGCCAGGCGATCGCCACCAGCACCACCACGGTGATGGCCGTGATGATGTGGTTGCGCAGCCGGGCCCTGGGGCCGGGGGCGTCGAAGAGGACGGAGGGACCAGTCACTATCGGGCCACCGCCAACTTCTTGCCGAGCCAGCCGAACAACAAGCCGAGCGGAAGCGTGAGCACCACGAACCCGAAGCCGATGATGGCTCCGACGGTCAGCACCGCAGCAGTGTTCTCGATCATCTCTTTCATCAGCAGCGCCGCCTCGGCCACCCCGATGGCCGAGGCGATGGTGGTGTTCTTGGTCAGCGCGATCAACACCGAGCCCAGCGGGATCACGACCGCGCGAAACGCCTGCGGTAGCAGCACTATTCGCAGGTTCTGCCCGAAGGTGAAGCCCAGTGACCTGGCCGCTTCGGCCTGGCCGAGTGGCACGGTGTTGACGCCGGAGCGCACGGTCTCACAGACGAACGAGGCGGTGTAGACCGTCAGCCCCAGCACCGCGAGCCGGAAGTTGCTGTCCACGATCGACGTCGGTGACTGCGGATCGGCCAGTGACAACCCCAGAGTCTGTGAGACACCGAGCGAGCAGAACAGGATGATCAGCGTCAGCGGGGTGTTGCGGACGATGTTGACGTAGCTGGTGCCGATCCAGTTGAGCACCGGCACGGGCGACAGCCGCATGGCGGCCAGCGCCGTACCCAGAATCAGGGACCCGACAGCCGAGTAGACCGTCAGTTTGATCGTGATCCAGAATGCCGCGAAGATCTGGTCGCGGTACTCGGTGAAGACCTCCACGGGTGCCGGGGTCGCCTAGACGGATACCGCTGATCAGTACCGGTCGATCGCCGGCGGCTGCGGAGCCTCGATACCCGCGGGCCCGAGGTTCTTGTCGAAGGCTTCCTTCCAGGCGCCGTCGGCTTCCATCTTCTCCAAGGCGTCGTTGATCTGGGTGCGCAGTTCGGAGTCGCCCTTCTTCAGGCCGATGCCGTACTTCTCCTCCGAGAACTGCTCGCCGACGATCTTGAAGTCGCCGGGGCTCTGAGCGGCGTAACCGGCCAGGATGGTCTCGTCGGTGGTCACCGCGTCGATGGCGTTGTTGCGCAGCGCCTCGATGCAGGCCGAGTAGGTGTCGTACTGCTGCAACTGCACGCCGGGGTACTCGTCCTTGATCTTCTGCGCCGGCGTCGAGCCCGACACCGAGCACAGCCGCTTGTTGTTCTCCAGTGAGGCCGCGCCGGTGATGTCGGTGTCGTCGGCGCGCACCAGCAGGCTCTGGCCGGTGATGAGGTACGGGCCGGCGAAGTCCACCTTTTCCTTGCGGGCGTCGGTGATCGAGTAGGTGGCGGCGATGAACCGGACCTGACCGTTCTCGATCAGGTTCTCGCGCTGCGCCGACGGTGCCTCCACCCATTCGATCTGCTCGGGGGTGTAGCCCAACTCGCCTGCCACGAAGGTGGCGACGTCGACGTCGAAGCCGCTCATGGTGCCGTCGGGATTCTTCAGGCCCAGCCCGGGCTGGTCGAACTTGGTGCCGATGGTGATGGTGTCACCGCCGCCTTCACCGCCGCCACTGTCTCCGCCGCAGGCGGACAGCGTGAGGGTCAGTGCCGCGACCGCTGCGAAACCTGCGGTGAGCGTGCGGGATCGCTTCTGGAAAAACACGGTGGGTTTCCTCTCGACGGGCGGCTAGTGATTCAGGATCTTGCCGAGGAAGTCCTTGGCGCGATCCGTTTTCGGGTTGTTGAAGAATTCCTCGGGAATGGCGTCCTCGACGATGGCGCCGTCGGCCATGAACACCACCCGATTGGCCGCGCGGCGCGCGAAGCCCATCTCGTGGGTGACCACCACCATCGTCATGCCCTCGCCGGCCAGTGATGTCATGACCGCCAGCACCTCGTTGATCATCTCCGGATCCAGCGCGCTGGTGGGCTCGTCGAACAGCATCACCTTGGGGTTCATCGCCAGCGAGCGGGCGATCGCGACGCGCTGCTGCTGCCCGCCGGAGAGCTGTGCGGGGTACTTGTCGGCCTGGTTGGCCACCCCGACCCGCTCCAGCAGTGCCATGGCGTCAGTCCTGGCCTTGTCCTTGCTGGCCTTGCGCACCTTCAGCGGTGCCAACGTCACGTTCTCCAGAATGGTCTTGTGCGCGAAGAGATTGAATGACTGGAACACCATGCCGACATCGGAACGCAGCTGTGCGAGCTTGCGGCCCTCGGCGGGCAGTTCCTCACCGTCGATGGCGATGCTGCCGGAGTCGATGGTCTCCAAGCGGTTGATGGTCCTGCACAACGTGGACTTGCCGGAACCCGACGGGCCGAGCACCACGATCACCTGACCGCGCGGCACTGTGAGGTTGATGTCCTTGAGGACGTGCAGGCTGCCGAAGTGCTTGTTGACGCCTGTCACGGCGATCATCGGCGTGCCCGATCCGGTCGGCGCAGGCGCATCTACATCCGACCCAGGAGACCCCATGGGTCGAAACCATACCCAGGAATCCCACAGCTTGCCTGCGGTCCGGGCGAATCCTCAGCTCCCAAAGCGGCGTCGCCTGCGAATTTGGAGCAGCCTCTGGCGCCGATACCATGGACTGATGAACTCGACGGTGGCCGACGCGCAGCCAGTTGCGGTGTCATCGGCGCGTACCTACCAGGTGCGCACCTACGGCTGCCAGATGAACGTCCACGATTCCGAACGCCTGGCCGGGCTGCTGGAATCCGCCGGATACCGGCGGGCCGCCGAGGGCACCGATGCCGACGTGGTGGTGTTCAACACCTGTGCGGTGCGGGAAAACGCCGACAACAAGCTCTACGGCAACCTCAGCCACCTCGCGCCGCGCAAACAGTCCGACCCCGGCATGCAGATCGCCGTCGGTGGATGCCTGGCGCAAAAGGACAAGGACGCGGTGCTGCGCAAGGCGCCGTATGTCGACGTGGTGTTCGGCACGCACAACATCGGGTCACTGCCCGCGTTGCTGGACCGGGCCCGCCACAATCAGGCGGCGCAGGTCGAGATCGTCGACGCACTCAAAGAGTTTCCCTCCACCCTGCCCGCCGCCCGTGATTCCGCCTACGCCGCATGGGTTTCCATCTCGGTGGGCTGTAACAACACCTGCACGTTCTGCATCGTGCCCTCGCTGCGGGGCAAGGAAGTCGACCGTCGGCCAGGTGACATCCTGGCCGAGGTGCAGGCGCTGGTGGACCAGGGCGTGCTCGAGGTGACCCTGCTGGGACAGAACGTCAACGCCTACGGCGTGTCCTTCGTCGACGCCGAAACACCCAGGGACCGTGGTGCTTTCGCGTCGCTGCTGCGGGCGTGCGGCAGCATCGACGGTCTGGAGCGGGTGCGGTTCACCTCACCGCACCCGGCGGAGTTCACCGATGACGTCATCGAGGCAATGGCCCAGACGCCGAACATCTGCCCGACCCTGCACATGCCGCTGCAGTCCGGATCCGACCGCATGCTCAAGGCCATGCGCCGCTCCTACCGTGCCGAGCGCTACCTCGGCATCATCGACCGGGTGCGCGCCGCGATGCCGCACGCAGCCATCACCACCGATCTGATCGTCGGATTCCCCGGCGAGACGGAAGAGGATTTCCAGGCCACCCTGGACGTGGTTGAGCGGTCCCGCTTCGCCAGTGCGTTTACGTTCCAGTACTCCAAGCGTCCCGGCACCCCCGCCGCCGAGCTTGCCGACCAGGTGCCCAAAGCCGTTGTCCAGCAACGGTATGACCGTTTGATCGAACTGCAGGAGCGGATCTCCTGGGAGGAGAACCGCGCACAGATCGGCACGCTCGTGGAACTGCTGGTGGCCGCGGGGGAGGGCCGCAAGGACGCCCACACCGCCCGCATGAGCGGCCGCGCCCGAGACGGCAGGCTGGTGCACTTCTCACCCGGTGGCGCCGACGTGCGTCCCGGCGACGTGGTCACCACGGTCGTGACCTCGGCCGCCCCGCATCACCTGATCGCCGACGGCGCCGTGCTGACCCACCGCCGCACCCGCGCCGGGGACGCCCACGAGGCGGGCATCAAACCGAAGACCGTCGGGCTGGGACTGCCGGGGTTCGGTGCGCCGACGCCGCAACCCGCTGTGACAGGGTGCTCGCTGTGACCGCCCCGAACAACAATCCCAACGGCAACCACTTCGACGAGTTCAAAGCCGATATCGAAGCCGCCGAACGCAAAGTCGGTCGCGAGATCGAGCCGGGTGCCCGCGCCCTGGTGGTGGCAGTGCTGGTGTTCGTGCTGATCGGCACGTTCTTCCTGTCGCACACCGGCGGCGCTCGCGGTGTGGACGTGCTGCTGAGCTCGCCGCAGGCCGCAGAAGCCGGGATCGCGTTGCCGTCGCGGGTGTTCTGCTGGCTGGCGCTGGTGTTCGGCGTCGGCTTCTCGATGCTGGCGCTGCTGACCCGACGCTGGGCGCTGGCCTGGGTGGCGTCAGCGGGCACCGCGGTGTCCTGCGTCATCGGCATGCTGGCCATCTGGTCGCGGCAGACCGCTCCCGGCGACCTGCCCGGGCCCGGTATCGGGCTGGTGCTGGCCTGGCTGACCGTGATCGTGCTGGCCTTCCACTGGGTGCGGGTGGTGTGGACCCGCACCGCGGTGCAACTGGCCGCCGAAGAACATCGGCGTCGCGCCGCAGCGCAACAGCAGTCCCGCAGCCTGCTCGACCAGTTCGACGTGCAGGCCCCGGACAAGCCCGCGGACTAGAGCCGGTCTAGCGCTTTTTCGACACCGCCTCGGCGGCGGTCTCGGCCCACTGACGCCACTGCGCAGCGCTGGCCCGTGCGGCCTCGGCGTCCTTGCGCTTGCCCGCCGCCTCCGCTTTGGCGGCCTGCTTCTCGAACTGCTCGGCGCGTACCCGGAACTGCTCGGCCCTGGCCTCGGCCTCCGGGTCGGTGCGATCCGCGTCGGCGGCGTCGCGCACCTTCTTCTCCACCACACGCAGCCGTCGCTCCAGGTCGGTGCGCTCACGGGGGACCTTGCCGATCTCGTCCCACTTGTCGGTGATGGTGCGCAGCGCCGCGCGGGCGGCGTCGGCGTCGGAGGTGTCGATGCGCTCGGCCTCGGCCAGCAGCGCCTCCTTGGCATCGGCGTTGGCCGCGAACTCTGCATCACGCTCGGCGGTTACCGAGTTGCGCGCCGCGAAGAACGTGTCCTGAGCGGCCTTGAACCGCCGCCACAGCGCATCGTCGACGTCCTTGCTGGCCCGGCCCACGGCCTTCCACTCGGTGAGCAGATCACGGAAGGCGGCGCTGGTGGCACCCCAATCGGTGGACCCGGTGAGCGCCTCGGCGCGCACACACAGCGCCTCCTTGGCCTGCTTGGCGCCCGCGCGCTCCTTGTCCAACTCCGAGAAGTGTGACCCGCGGCGCCGGTTGAACGTCTCGCGGGCGGCTGAATAGCGCTTCCACAGCGCGTCGTCGGTCTTGCGGTCCAGCCCCGAGATGCCCTTCCACTCGTCGAGGATGGTGCGCAGCCGATCGCCGGCAGCCTTCCACTGCGTGGAGTTGGCAGCCAGGTCCTCGGCCTCGGCGGCCAGCGCCTCCTTGCGGGCGATCTGCTCGGCGCGGTGCTCGTCACGGCGGGTGCGTTCGGCGACGGCTGCCGCTTCGGCGTGCTGCGCGATGGCGTCGAGGCGGGCCGCCAGGGAATCGACATCGCCGAGGACATGCGCCTCGGGCAGAGTCTCGGCGAGCGCCGCGGCGGCGGCCTTGATCTTGCGGGCGTCACCGGTGCCGGACTCCAGGCGATGTTCCATCAGCGCCACCTCGGTCGACAGATCGTCGTACCGACGTCCGAAGTGCTCGTAGGCGGCCTCGGCGTCACCGGCTTGCCAGGAGCCGATCATCCGTTCACCGGAGGCGGTGATCAGCCAGACGGTGCCGTCGTCGTCGACCCTGCCGAACCGGTGCGGATCGCTGGACGGGAGGGCGGGAGGAACCGGCGGCGCGGCAGCGGGGGCTGCGGGTCTGGGGCCGGGGCGCGGGCCCGGTTTGGCGCCCATTCTCGGACCAGGTGTGGGCCCGGGGACGGGGCGTGGCTCGGGGCCGAAGGCACTGCGCTGTCGCCCGGAGTCGAATCTGATGTGGTCACTTGGTCCCCTGTCCGTCACGTGGAGGTCCCACGCACTGCCGCGCACCGCGGCGCCTGTCCTGATCGGTCACCATCTCGCTTCGGCCGGTACACCGGCTTCGGCGGGACGCTACTACTGTTTCGTAGAGGGTATTCAAGCAGGTCGGGCTCGCAGATTTCGCTACGTTCGTGTTGCGCGCCACAACATGGGGAGGTCGTGGCTATGGGCAAGGCGGATCTCGCCGCCCTGTGCGCCCTGGGGGCCGCCCTGTTCATCGCCTTGGGTGACGTGATCCACCAGCGCACCGCGCACGAGGTGACCGAGGACAACGTCAGCCATCTCGGGCTTTTCCTGCGGTTGCTCAAGGACCGCGCGTGGTGGCTGGGCAGTGTGGTCGCGGCGGTCGGATTTCTGCTGCAGGCAGCAGCTTTGGGGCTGGGGTCGGTGCTGCTGGTGCAGGCGCTGTTGGTGACGTCACTGCTGTTTGCACTGCCGATCAATGCCCGCGCCGCTCACCGCCGGGTCACCCGCTGGGAGTGGACCTGGGCAGCGCTGCTGGCGGCGTCGGTGGTGGTGATCGTCACGGTTGGCAACCCCACCGCCGGACAGTCGCGCGCCTCGATGGAGACCTGGGGTCTGGTGGCAGCCGTGCTCGGTCCGCTGCTGGTGCTTGCCGTCATCGGGTCCCGAATCTGGTCAGGACCCGTCAGCGCGGTACTGCTCGCCATGGTCTCCGGAGCGCTGTGGGGACTGTTCGCCGTCCTGCTCAAGGGTGTGGTGGACGTCCTGGGGGACGGGATCGTGGCGCTGCTGCGCTCACCCGAGCTGTACGTGTGGGCCGCGGTGGGCATCGCCGGCACCGCATGGCAACAGTCGTCGTTCCGGGCCGGGGCACTGACGGCGACGTTGCCGACGATGACGGTCACCGAACCTGTGGTGGCCTCGGTCCTGGGCATCGTTGTGCTGGGGGAGACGCTGCGCCCCGGTGAGGTGGGAATGTTCGTCCTGATCGCGGCCATCGGCGTGATGGTGGTGTCGACGGCCATGCTGGCGCGTGGTGAGGCTGCCGCAGAAGACCACGATGTGACAGCGCGTTAGCGTTGTCTCCTGTGTTGGTGGCCGCGTCGATCATCCCGTCCGCTCCATTGCTGGTGCCAGAACTGGCCGGCGCCGCCGCCGAGACCGCCGACCTGCGGGAGGCCGTCCTGTCGGCAGCCGCGGCCCTGCCGCAGACCTGGATCGCCGTCGGAGTGGGCGCCCGAGACGAGGTGTGGGGTCCGGACGCGGCGGGGACGTTCGCCGGATACGGCGTGGACGTCGAGGTCATGTTGGGCCCAGAGGCCACGACGCAGGCCGAGCTGCCGTTGTGTGCGCTGGTCACCGGTTGGGTGCGCGGGCAGGTGCGTCCCGATGCCCGGGCCCGGGTCCATGCCGTGACAACGGCTCCCGGCGCACTGCTGCGGGTGCGCGCCGATATCGACAGCCATGACGAACCGGTGGGGCTGCTGGTGGTCGCCGACGGGTGCAACACCTTGACCCCTTCGGCGCCAGGAGGCCACGATCCGGACGCGACAGGCGTACAAGCCGCCCTGGACGACGCTCTGTGCAGTGCAGACACCGCCGCGCTGAGTGCTCTGCCCGACGGCGTGGTGGGACGGGCCGCCTTCGCGGTGCTCGCCGGGCTGATGCCGACACCCCGGTCCGTCGGGGAGTTCTATCGCGGCGCCCCGTTCGGCGTCGGGTACACCGTGTGCGTGTGGCAGCCATGACACAGCGCCCCGTTGTGATCATCGGCCCCACCGGCACCGGGAAGTCCGAGCTGGCACTGCAGGTCGCCGAACGCACCGGCGGTGAGGTGATCAATGCCGACGCCATGCAGTTCTACCGCGGTATGGACATCGGCACCGCCAAGCTGACCGTGCCGCAGCGGCGCGGCATCCCGCACCATCAGCTCGACGTCCTCGACGTCACCGAGACCGCGACGGTGGCTCGGTACCAGGAGGCCGCCGTCGCCGACGTCGAGGCCATCGCGGCACGCTCGGCGGTGCCGGTGATCGTCGGCGGGTCCATGCTCTACATCCAGTCGCTACTGGACAACTGGACCTTTCCGGCGACCGATCCGCAGGTCCGGGGCCGCTTCGAGGCCCGACTGGCCGACATCGGAGTGGCGGCGCTGCATGCCGAGCTCGGTCGACGGGATCCGGCCGCGGCCGCGGCCATCCTGCCGACCGACGGCAGACGCATCGTGCGTGCACTCGAGGTGGTCGAGCTGACCGGGCGACCGTTCGCGGCGTCGGCACCCACCATCGGTGCGCCCCGCTGGGACGCGGTGATCATCGGGTTGGATTGGGACACAGCACTTCTGGATGCACGCCTACAACAACGCACCGACGCCATGTTCGACGGTGGACTGGTCAGTGAGGTCCGGCGGCTGCTGGATGTCGGACTGCGCGACGGTGTCACCGCCGCCCGCGCGCTGGGGTATGCACAGGTGCTCGATGCGCTGGAGGCCGGCGGCGATGCCGCCGCCATGGACCAGGCCAGGGAACTCACGTTCATCGGCACGCGCCGTTATGTCCGACGGCAACGGTCCTGGTTTCGGCGTGACCACCGGGTGCGGTGGCTCGACGGCGCGGCCGAGGACAACCTGGACGCGGTGCTACGGGCGTGGCGCGACGTATCCTGATCAGGTGGAGTTCGCCGGTGGGCCAGGGATGACGTTCGTCAAAGGGCATGGGACCGAGAACGACTTTGTGCTGCTGCCCGACCCCGATGTCCAGCTGGACCTGGTGCCCGCCGCAGTGGCGGCGCTGTGCGACCGGCGACGCGGACTCGGCGCGGACGGGGTGCTGAGGGTGGCCACCGCGGGTGCCCTGCTGGACGCAGGTGTCCTGGAACGTCTGCCGGAAGGGGTGGCCGCGGCGGACTGGTTCATGGACTACCGCAACGCCGACGGCTCCCGGGCCCAGATGTGCGGCAATGGTGTCCGGGTGTTCAGCCACTATCTGCGGGCGACCGGTCTGGAGTCTCGTGACGAGTTCGTAGTGGGTTCCCTGGCCGGAGCGCGCCCGGTGGTGGTGCACGGCGCCGGCGACCTGCACGCGGACATCACCGTGGAGATGGGCAAGGCCAACCAGACCGGCGCGGGTAGTGCGCTGGTGGGTGGCCGCCGGGTCACCGGGCTGGCCGTCGACGTCGGCAACCCGCATCTGGCCTGCGTCGACCCCGAACTCGGTGCGGACGGATTGGCCGCACTCGACGTGGCCGCCCCCGTGCAGTTCGACACCGCGCAGTTCCCCGAAGGCGTCAACATCGAGGTCCTGACCGCGCCGGCCGACGGTGCGGTCAACATGCGGGTGCACGAGCGTGGGGTCGGTGAAACCCGCTCGTGCGGCACCGGCACCGTGGCGGCCACCGTCGCTGCCCTGCATCACCTCGGCGAGCAGACCGGCGCGCTGACCGTCAAGGTCCTCGGCGGCGAGGTCGTCGTCACCGTCACCGAGGCCACCAGCTACCTGCGTGGACCATCGGAACTGGTCGCCCACGGCGAGCTGTCACAGGAATGGTGGAGTTCTGTCCAGCGTTAATCGAGGTGCATGAACAGTGAACTCCGTGCGAATCTGTATTCGCCTATGACTCAACCACAATTTCCCAGCACCGGTGAACTGGCCCTCGAAGACCGTGTGGCGCTGCGCCGTGTACACGGGCTGTCGACCGAGCTCACCGACGTCTCCGAGGTCGAGTACCGCCAGCTCCGCCTGGAACGGGTGGTGTTGGTGGGCGTCTGGACCGACGGCAGTGCCGCAGACGCCGACGCCAGCCTCGCCGAACTGGCCGCGCTGGCCGAGACCGCCGGATCCGAGGTTCTCGAAGGCCTGATCCAGCGCCGCGACAAACCCGACCCGTCGACCTACATCGGGTCCGGCAAGGCCCAGGAGCTGCGCGAGGTGGTCATCGCCACCGGTGCCGACACCGTGATCTGCGACGGTGAGCTCTCACCCGCCCAGCTCAACGCGCTGGAGAAGGCCGTCAAGGTCAAGGTCATCGACCGCACCGCGCTGATCTTGGACATCTTCGCCCAGCACGCCACCAGCCGCGAAGGCAAGGCGCAGGTCGCCTTCGCCCAGATGGAATACATGCTGCCCCGGCTGCGCGGTTGGGGTGAGTCCATGTCCCGGCAGGCCGGTGGCCGCGCCGGTGGAGCCGGTGGCGGTGTCGGCACCCGCGGCCCCGGTGAGACCAAGATCGAAACCGACCGCCGCCGGATCCGCGAGCGAATGGCCAAGCTGCGCCGCGAGATTCGCGATATGAAGAAGATCCGCGACACCCAGCGCAGCGAGCGGGTGCGCAGTGACGTGCCACAGCTGGCCATCGTCGGCTACACCAACGCAGGCAAGTCCAGCCTGCTCAACGCGCTGACCGGTGCCGGTGTGCTGGTGGAGAACGCCCTGTTCGCCACCCTCGAGCCCACGACCCGGCGCGGCCAGTTCGACGACGGCCGCCCGTTTGTGCTCACTGACACCGTGGGATTCGTACGGCATTTGCCCACGCAGCTGATCGAGGCGTTCCAGTCCACGCTGGAGGAGGTCATCGACGCCGCGTTGCTGGTGCACGTCGTCGACGGCTCCGACGCCAACCCGCTGGCCCAGATCAGCGCGGTGCGGCAGGTGATCAACGACGTGGTGGCCGACCGCAACGGCACCAGACCGCCGGAACTGCTGGTGGTCAACAAGATCGATGCCGCAGATGATCTGGCGCTGGCACAGCTGCGGCGCGCGCTGCCCGAGGCGGTGTTCGTCTCGGCACACACCGGCGAGGGGCTGGACCGGTTGCGGCAGCGGTGCAGCGAGTTGGTGGAACCGACCGACATCGCGGTGGACGTCACCATTCCGTACCATCGCGGCGACCTGGTGGCCAAGGTGCACACCGACGGCCGGGTGGACGCCGCCGAACACACCGAATCCGGTACCCGCATCAAGGGTTTTGTACCCGCCGGGCTTGCTGCCGGGCTACGGGAGTTCGCGACGCGCTAGCTGGCCGGAGGCCGAGGCAGCGTCAGCTCCGGCGGCTCGTGCGCGCGCACCGGGGGCAGTGCCCCGGTGAACTTCTCCACCTGTACCAGCACGTGCGCCCCCGTGCAGCCCCGCGCCAGCGAGGAGGTGCCGAGGTCCGACGTCAGTGCGTTCGGATTCCCGTGCACACACATGGTGTCGGGGTCCAACGGATCCAGCGGGTCGTACCATGCGCCCGTCGACAGCTGCACCACGTCCGCACGCACCGCGTCGTCGACAACCACACCCGCCAGGCAACTGCCGCGGTCGTTGAACACCTTGACCACGTCACCGGCGCTCAGGCCGCGCGCGGCGGCGTCGCGGGGATTCATCCGGATGGGCTCGCGCCCCTGCACCTTCGAGGCCTGGCTGGTGGCGCCGGTGTCGAGTTGGCTGTGCAGCCGGGTGGCCGGCTGGTTGGCGATCAGATGCAACGGATAGCTCGTGGCGCGCGGGCCGCCCAGCCACTCCTGCGGGGTGTACCACTTGGGGTGGCCCACGCAGTCGTCGTAACCGAAGCCGGCGATGGTGTCGGAGAAGATCTCGATACGGCCACTGGGGGTGCCGAGGCGGTGGGTGTCCGGGTCGGCGCGGAAATCCGCCAACAGGGTCAGGCCTTCCTCGACCGGCAGGCGCAGTGAACCTGCTGCCCAGAATTCGTCGAAGCCCGGCACGGCGAAGTCCAGTTTCTGTGACCACTGTTCGTAGAGGTGTGTCAGCCACTGCCGTTCGGTGCGGCCCTCGGTGAACTGCTCACCGAAGCCCAGCCTGTCCGCCAGCACCGCGAACGTCTGATAGTCGTTGCGTGACTGGGCAAACGGCGGGGCCAGCGCAGGCATGGCCATCAGCACCGGATCGTTGCGGGAACCGGAGAAGTCGTCACGTTCGTAGGCAGTGGTCGACGGCACCACGATGTCGGCGTGCTTGGCCATCGCCGTCCAGTACGGGTCGTGCACCACCACGGTGTCCACCCGGGCCAGAGCCCGCCGGAACCTGGCCAGATTCTGGTGGTGATGGAAGGGATTGCCGCCGGCCCAGTACACGCAGCGGATGTCGGGAAAGGTCAGCCGCTGGCCGTTGAACTCGAACTCCTCGCCGGGGTGCAGCAGCATGTCGCTGACGGCGGCCACCGGGATGAACGTCCGAATCGGGTTGAGGCCCTGCGGGAACGTCGGCAGGGGACAGCGCACCGGCGGCAGGCCGGGCTCGTTCATGGATCCGTATCCGTGTCCGAAACCCCCACCGGTGAGCCCGATCTGGCCCAGCATGGCTGCCAGCGTCAGCCCCATCCACGGCGCCTGCTCGCCGTGTTCGACGCGTTGCAGCGACCAGCTGACGGTGACGATGGTGCGCCCGGCGGCCATCCGCCGCGCCAGCTGCCGCAGGGTGTCCGGCGACAGACCGCAGATCGCCGATGCCCACTCCGGTGACTTGGGCACCCCGTCGTCGAGTCCGAGCAGATACCGCTCGAACACGGGGTAGCCGACGCAGTAGGTGTCCAGGAACTCGCGGTCGGCCAGCGATTCGACGGCAAGGACATGGGCAAGCCCCAGCATGATCGCCACATCGGTGCCTGGCACCGGTGACAGCCATTCACACTCGCCGTCGACGTCGTCGCGCAGCGGGGACAGGGAGACGATCCGCCCGCCGCGTCCCCGCAACCGGGCCAGTGCGTCGCGCACCGGATGCGCCGTGGTGCCACCGTGATTGACGGCGGTGTTCTTCATCGCGATACCGCCGAAGCACACCATCAGATCGGTGTGCTCGGCGATGACATCCCAACTGGTGGACCGCTTGAACAAGTCATCATGGGTGCCCACGACACGCGGCATGATGACGCCGGTGGCGCCCAGACTGTAGGAGTGCCGTGAAAACGTGTAGCCGCCGAGCAGTTTGAGGAACCGGTGCACCTGGCTCTGGGCGTGGTGGAATCGGCCCGCACTGGCCCAGCCGTAGGAACCGCCGTAGATGGCCTCATTGCCGAAGGTGTCGACCACGCGGCGCAGCTCACCGGCCAGCAGTTCGGTGAGCTCGTCCCAGGTCACGGAGACGAACTCGTCGGCGCCGCGCCGGTCGGTGGGCCCTGGCCCGTTCTCGAGCCAGCCTCGGCGAATTGCGGGTCCGGCGACGCGGGCGCGGTGCCGCAGTGATCCGGTGAGGTTGCCGAGCAGGGGAGAGGGATTGACGTCGTCGGCCGGCGCGTGCACGGAGGTGATGTCACCGTCGGCGACGTCTGCGTGGAAGGCCCCCCAGTGCGTCAGGCTCGCAGAGGACATGCGCGGAGTTTACCGAGGTGTGTCCGCGCGCATTTGCCGACCAACCACCCGGTTGGTATATCGTCGTCGGCAAGACGCGTTGTCAAAAAACCCGAACCCTGGAGGTTCCCACCATGGGTAGTGCCGTCAAGTACCAGCGCACGCTGTTCGAGCCCGAACACGACCTGTTTCGCGAGTCGTATCGCACCTTCCTCGAGCGCCACGTCGCGCCGTATCACGACGAGTGGGAGAAGAACAAGATCGTCGACCGCGAAGTCTGGGTCGAGGCCGGCAAGCAGGGCTTTCTCGGTATGGCGATGCCCGAGGAGTTCGGCGGCGGTGGTATCGACGACTTCCGCTACAACACCGTGCTGACCGAGGAAACCACCGCCGGGCGTTACAGCGGTATCGGATTCGGGCTGCACAACGATGTGGTGGCGCCCTACCTGCTGCGGCTGGCCACCGACGAGCAGAAGCAGCGCTGGTTCCCGGGGTTCTGCAGCGGCGAACTGATCACCGCCATTGCCATGACCGAACCGGGCACCGGTAGCGACCTGCAGGGCATCAAGACCCGCGCGGTCAAGCAGAGTGACGGTAGTTGGGTGCTCAACGGCTCGAAAACGTTCATCACCAATGGCATTCATGCCGACCTGGTGATCACCGTGGCGCAGACGGATCCCGGCAAGGGGGCGCAGGGCTTCTCGCTGCTGGTCGTCGAACGCGGCATGCCGGGCTTCGAACGCGGACGGCACCTCGACAAGATCGGCCTGGATGCCCAGGACACCGCCGAGTTGTCCTTCACCGATGTGGTGGTGCCCGCCGAGAACCTGCTGGGCGAAGAAGGCATGGGCTTCATCTACCTGATGCAGAACCTGCCGCAGGAGCGGTTGAACATCGCCATCATGGCCGCCGCCGCCATGGAGTCGGTGCTCGAGCAAACCATTCAATACACCAAAGAGCGCAAGGCTTTCGGCAAACCGATCGGGTCCTTCCAGAACTCCCGGTTCGTGCTCGCCGAGCTGGCCACCGAGGCCACCGCGGTACGGATCATGGTCGACGAGTTCATCCGTCTGCATCTCGACGAGAAACTGACCGTGGACCAGGCCGCCATGGCGAAGTGGTACACCACCGAGGCTCAGGTGCGTCTCATCGACAGGTGTCTGCAATTGCACGGGGGCTATGGATACATGCGTGAATACACCGTTGCCCGCGCATTTCTCGACGCCCGTGTGCAGACCATCTACGGCGGAACCACGGAGATCATGAAAGAGATCGTCGGGCGCAGCCTGGGGGTCTGACTCGTCAAATACCACACCATCGTGCGGGCAAAACGCTTCCGGCCTTCCCGTCAATTCGGTATGAGGTGGGTATTGTCGTCAAAATGACGGCGAAATGGCCATATCGCGCTCGGCTATTGTCCGAGAGTTGACGGGAACGGCATTTTCGGACAGTGGCCGGTAAACGCGGGGAGTGGGCATGACGACGCAGCGAAACCCAGTGCGATGGGCATTCGGAGTTCTGGCGGTGATGTGTACCGCCGTCGCATTCGTGGTGCCCACTGCGCCGGTCGCGCACGCCGACCCGCAAGGTGATGCTGTCGCCGCCATCGACGCGGCGTGGGTGGCTGCGGGCGGCGACACCTCGCCGCTGGGGCCCAAGGTAGGCGCCATCTACCCCGCGGGTGTCGGCTTCGGCCAGGACTTCGCCACCGGGGCCATGTTCTTCTCGCCCACCAGCGGTGCACGGTCGATGTTCGGGGCCATCCTCGACAAGTACCGCGCGGTGGGCGGTCCCGCCGACAGCGGTCTGGGCTTCCCCAACATCGACGAGGGTCCCGGCCGCGCGCCGGAGAGCCGCAACGTCACCTTCGACTCGCCCGAGGGTGCAGTGATCTTCTGGACCCCGGCCACCGGCGCCTGGGTGGTCCGCGGAGTCATCAACGCGGCCTGGGACCGGCTCGGCGGATCGTCTGGACCACTGGGCGTCCCCACCGGCGACGAAACCTACAGCGGCGAAACCATTTCGCAGACCTTCAGCGGCGGTCAGATCACCTATGACACCGCCGCCAAGACCTTCACCACCACGCCGCCCGAACTCGCTGGGCAGCTGGCTGATCTGCCGCTGCCCGATGACGCCACCACGGCGATCAACCAGGCCTGGCGCGTCGCCGGCGGTCCGGGCGGACAGCTCGGCGCCAAGGTCGGTGACCAGTACCCGGTGGGCGACGGCGGAGCGGGTCAGGACTTCAACGGCGGCAAGATCTTCTACTCCGCGGACACCGGTGCCCACGTGGTCAGCGGCTCCATCCTGGAGAAGTACGAGGAAGCGGGCGGCCCCACCGGTGAGCTGGGCTTCCCTGTCGCCAACGAAGCCGACGGCGACGTGCCGGGCAGCCGGGTCAGCGTGTTCGGGGCCGACGGCGAACCCGCCATCGTGTGGACGCCGGAGCACGGCGCGGTGATCGTTCGCGGTCCCATGAAGGCTGCCTGGGATGAGCTCGGCGGCAGCGGCGGCGACCTGGGAGTGCCGATCGCCGATCAGACCGGCGAGGACACCGTCACCCAGAACTTCAGCGGCGGACAGGTCACCTACAACAGCTCGAACAACACGTTCAGCACGCAGCCGCCGGAGCTGGCCGAACGGCTCTCCGGACTGGAGTTGTCACAGGCGCCCGCGCCCACCACGTCGGCGTCGCCGGCGGCACCCGCCGCCGGCGAGGATTCCGGCGCCGAAAGTGGATCGGGCTGGAAGAGCTGGTACCTGTGGGTGATCATCGCGGTGGTCGCCTTGGTGCTGGTGGGCCTGGTCGGGTTCCTGGTGGCGCGGCAGCGTCGCAACACCGATCCGTTCGCCCCACAGGAGGGCGGTTACGACCCCGCTACTGCCGACGACCGCGACGACTTCGACCGCGGTGGCTTCGACCGCAGCGAGTTCGATGCAGTGCCCGACGGACGCGATGACGAGGAGCGGGCGCCCTGGACATCGGCGCCGCCGGTTCAGATCAGCGGCCCTTCGGCCTTCGGCGACACCGGTGCCGATACCGATGACACCGAATATCTGTCTGCGCAGCCACCGCCGTGGTCCAAGCGTGAACCCTCGACGACACCGTGGGGTGAGTCCGGCGCGCCGGCGGCGGGGGAGTCCGACCCGGTGAGCGGACCTGCGTTGTTCACCCACCACGGTGTGCACGAAACCGAGGATTTTGAGGTCGACGAGGAGGATCCCGACGACGTCGACACCGCGCCCACCCGGGTGCAGTCCGATCCCGACGAGCCTTCGTCAGGCCGGCATGCCGCAATTGCCGCCGAGGAGTCGCGCCCACCGTGGCTGACCGATGCGGATTACGTTCCACCTGCACCGAATTCGTTGTTCGCGCCTGTGTACGGTGCGCCGCCACCGCCGGCTTCCGCCCCGGTCGAGGAATCGGCGGAGGACGACGACGAGTACGACCGCTCGTACTACGAGAGCTATTCCAGGCCGGAGTATCCGGACTACGAGGAGTCGGAGTACTCCGGGGCTGCCGAAGCGGAGCCCGTCGAAGCCGAATCCGGGCAGGCTGACCTGGAGGACGAGGCACCCGAACACGACGAATCCGAATACGCACGACAGGATTACGCGCAACCCGAAGAGCTGGGAACGGCGGCTGCATCGCCCACCGACTTCTCGTCGCCGCCACCTGCCATTCATTTGCCGCTGGCTGATCCCGATGAGGCGCCCGAGGGTTACCCGATCAAGGGCAGTATGCGCACCGGAACCTATCACTCGCCCGGATCGGATTCCTACGACGTGACAGTGGCCGAGATCTGGTTCGCCAGTGAGGAATTGGCGGAGTCGAACGGGTTCACCCGAGCCGAGTGACCATCCGTTGACCGGCCGGCCAACGGATGGCGGCCGGGTCAGATCTTGCGAATGACGGTGACGATCTTGCCCAGGATGGCGGCGTCATTACCGGGAATCGGGTCGAACGCCGGGTTGTGCGGCATCAGCCAGACCTGACCGCTGGTGCGTTTGAACGTCTTCACAGTGGCCTCGCCGTCGATCATCGCCGCCACGATGTCGCCGTTGTCCGCCACATTCTGCTGTCGGACCACCACCCAGTCGCCGTCGCAGATCGCGGCGTCGACCATCGATTCGCCGACGACCTTCAACAGGAACAGTGAACCCTCGCCGACCAGCTCGCGGGGCAGTGGGAAGACGTCCTCCACAGCTTCTTCGGCCAAGATCGGCCCGCCTGCCGCGATACGCCCGAGTACCGGGACGAACGTCGGCTCCGGAAGAGCATCCGATCCAGCCACGTCGGTGACGACGGCAGCCGTAGTTTCATCGGCACCTCGGACGTCGACGGCGCGGGGGCGGTTCGGATCCCGGCGTAAATAGCCCTTGCGTTCCAGCGTGCGCAGCTGGTGTGCCACCGACGACGTGGACGTGAGGCCCACGGCGTCTCCGATCTCGCGGATGCTCGGGGGATATCCCCTGGTGGTCACCGATGCGCGGATGACCTCGAGGATGGTGCGCTGACGTTCGGTCAGCGATGGATCGAGAGGAGTCTCGCGCCAGCCGTCCCGCGCGTCGGAGTCTGTGTCGGTGCTGTCACCCATGCCACCGAATGTAATCGCACGGACCAACAGAATCAAACATGTGTTCGAGGCGTGTCGGACTTGTTTCTCGGCGGTCGGGGCGCTCGGGGGCTGCTGGTGCCGGTGTGACAGCTGGGCCAGAAGTTTTTGTCGGTACCCCGGTTTATCGTTCGGCTACAAATCGATCACATGTTCGTACTGGCGCTATCTTATCGAACATGTGGTCGAGTAGATTCGAACACAGGAGCGAATGATGACCCAGCTCGACAGGCCTCGCACCCTCACCCGTCGCTACACCACACTCCCGGAAGGAATCGACATGACCCTCATCGACACTCTGCCTCCCCGTCTCGCCCAGCCGTCGCCGGTCAGCGATACCAGGACATTGCGGTACCGCCCCGTCAGTGCGCAGGGGCGTCGCCGGCCCACCGAGATCCGCCCTGCCGGCGCAGCGGTGCGTCAGCGCGGAACCGGCGTGCGGGTCTCGCGCACCCCACACCGCCGCGGCCGCACCATCACCCCCGTCACCACGGTCGGCCTCGCGCTGCTGGCCGCGATGATCACCGTGTGGCTCGGCGCAGTGGCGCAGTTCGGCGAGGCCATCCAGGGTGCCACCGCACCCACACCGAGCAAGCTGGCGGTGGTCCAGGTCCAGTCCGGGGAGACGCTGCAGACCGTTGCCGCGCGGATCGCGCCGCAAGCCCCGATCGGTCAGACGGTGCAGCAGATCCGCGAGCTCAACCAGCTCGACGGCGCGGCGGTCAACGCGGGGCAGACGCTCATCGCTCCCGTCGGCTGACATCGTGGCTTGGACGGTTACGCCCATAGCGACGGCGCTGGCTGGCCGCCGCGCGGCGCAGGTACTCTCTGAGGCGGGGGTAACACGTCTCGAGTGCAGCGAAGGAGCGGTGATGCACTGTCCTTTCTGCCGGCATCCGGATTCCCGTGTCGTGGATTCCCGCGAAACCGATGAGGGCCAAGCCATTCGGCGCCGCAGGTCATGTCCTGAATGTGGACGTCGATTCACCACCGTGGAGACGGCGGTGCTGGCGGTGGTCAAGCGCAGCGGTGTCACCGAGCCGTTCTCCCGCGAAAAGGTGATGCGCGGGGTGCGACGGGCG
The DNA here is from genome assembly GCF_001984215.1 of Mycobacterium sp. MS1601. Lineage (NCBI taxonomy): Bacteria > Bacillati > Actinomycetota > Actinomycetes > Mycobacteriales > Mycobacteriaceae > Mycobacterium > Mycobacterium sp. MS1601. The sequence continues at coordinate 6,204,213 of NZ_CP019420.1, read as the reverse complement.
TGTCAGGGTCGTCAGGTCGACGACGACGCCTTGAACCTGCTGGCACAGCAGGTCGAGGACACCATCAGGGCGGCGGGATCGCCTGAAGTTCCGAGCAACGAGGTGGGTCTGGCCATCCTGGGCCCGCTGCGGGAGCTCGACGAAGTGGCTTATCTGCGGTTCGCATCGGTGTACCGGTCGTTCTCCTCGGCCGAGGACTTCGAGCAGGAAATCCGCGCTCTACGCGAACACCGCAAGGTGGCCACCGCCGAGCGGTGAGAACCAGCCCCGTCGATCACGACGGTCAGTCCAGATCCACGGTGTTGATGCCGTCGCTGACAACGCGACCGGCAACCTGCACCCACCCGGCAGGTGTCCACTGCGTCTGGATCTGCGATCCCTTGCCCTGAGTGATGTTCAGATCGCGGCTTAGAAACTCGGTGATTCGCACTGCGGCCGCACCGGTCGCTTCGTCCTCCACGATGCCGAGGTCCATGGCGAACATCCGCGAACGCAGTGCTCCTGCATCCCGGTCGGTCCAGGTCCACAGGTAGTGCTCGACGTCATCGGGGTAGTCGGCAGGATCAGCGGCGGCCAACTCATCAACCGAAGACAGTTCGTGGATCGCGAACTCCGGCGCCCACTCGGCACGGGCGCTGATGGCGGTCAGTTCGTCATCGCCGTGGACGCCGTACTCGACCTGCACCACGCCCGCGGGCACCTGAAGAGTGTGCACCGGTGTGCCCTGCGAGCGCAGCCACCACGACGCACCAACGGTGGGGTGGCCGGCAAACGGCAGCTCGGAGGCCGGGGTGAAGATGGTGGCGTGGGCCGTGTTACTGCCCGCAGCGGGGAGATCGATGAAAATTGTTTCGCTGTAACCCAATTGGGTGGCCAGCCGCTGACGGTTCTCCGGGGACACCGCAGTGGCGTCAACCACTCCGAGCGGGTTTCCGTAGTTGCCGGTCGCATCGGTGAACACCCGCAGCACAGTCACGTCGATACCCATGGGTCGACTCTACTTGGCCCCGGTGGGCTCTCCGGGAGCCTCGAGGAGTCTCTAGGTGGCGCTGCGCTCGTCGTTGCCCATGGCGTCCAACACCGCCACCTTGGTGTCGACGGTGCCGGAAATAGATCGTTCACACACCCCGTCGCGGAGCAGTTGGCGCAGTGCGGCCTGGTCGTATTCGGCGGGCTGGGTGGAGTCGATGAAGCGCTCGACCACCTCGACGAAGCGGTCGGGGTCGTCGTGGAACGGGAAGTGCCCGGAGCCCTTGAAGATCTCCAGCTGCGAGCCGGGCATCGCGGCGTGTGCCATGTTGGCGTGGCTGACCGGGATCACCACATCGCGATCGCCCCAGATGAGCTGCACTGGAACGGATTCGGTGAGATAACAGCGGTCAAGCATGGTGACCACCTGGCCACGCCAGTCCACCACGGCACGCAGAGTGCGGGTGAAGGCCGAGGATGCGGTGGGTTCGGGGAGGTCGCGCAGGATGCGAAGGACGTTGGGCAGCTCGCGACCCAGCGCCGTGTTCCCGAACAGGCCGCCAGCCACCTTGCCTGCCACCTCCACGGTGGGCAGCACCAGCGGCAGCCGCAACAACGCCAGGGCCTCGCCTCCCATCGGCAGCGAGGCCGCCCGCAGGGCGATGTTCACGTCGCGGGTCACCCCGCCTGCTCCGACCAGGATCAGACGATCCACCAGCTGCGGGAACTGGTAGGCGAACTGCATCGCCACGCCGCCGCCGAGCGAGTGCCCCACGACCGTCACCTTCTCGATGTCCAGGACACCCAGCAGATCCCGCATGCCATTGGCGTAGGCCGCCACGGAGTAGTCGGCGCGCGGCTTGTCGGATTGGCCGTGGCCCAGCAGATCAGGCGCTATCACGGTGAAGCGTTGCGCCAGTTTGGCCTGCACGCCTGCCCAGGTGGTGGAGTTGTCGCCGATTCCATGGATCAGGAGCAACGCAGGCCCGGACCCGGCGATGCGGAAAGCCCGCCGATAGCCGTGGATGGTGCGGTAGTCGAGTGTCGGGGAGACTTCCCGGACCGAGCGGAGGTTGGGCTTGCGCTCGCTCATGGCGTCACCGGAACTGGGGAGTGAGTCATGTGCGCCAACTTCGTCGTCGGGCCCCGTTGCAACGGTTCCGAGGCGGAAACGGCAGCTGAGGTGCGGTGGCTACTCAGCTGTTTTGTTGTCGTCTCCGAACGGGTCTTGATACTGCTCACCGGCCTGCTGGGCCAGGAACCGCTCGAATTCCGCTCCGAGTTCGTCACCGCTGGGCAGTTCCTCGTCCCTGGCAAGCAGTGAGCGGTTCTCCTGTGCGGCAACGAATGCATCGTACTGGCGCTCGAGAGCGGTCACCACCTGAGCCACCTCGGCACTGCCCTCGACCTGCTCGTCGATCTTGACACGGATCTCGGCTGCGGCCTCGGTCAAACCGGTCACCGGGATCTCCAGCGAACTCGACTCGGCCACCTGCTCGATGAGCGCCTTGGCAGCCTCCGGGTAATCGGTCTGCGCCAGATAGTGCGGAACGTGCACGGTGAAACCCATCACTTCGTGGCCGTGCTGAGCCAACCGGTACTCCAACAGGTTGGAGACACTGCCGGGCACCTGCACCTCGCCAACCCACGGGGTGTGATCGGCGATCAGTTCCTTGTTGTTGGCATGCGCAGTCATCGTGACCGGACGGGTGTGTGGCACCGCCATCGGGATGGCACCGAGGCCGATGGTGCGCCGCACCCCGAGACGTTCGGCCAGCAACCGGACCGCGGTGATGAACCGCTCCCACTTGAGGTCCGGCTCCAGGCCGGCGAGCAGCAGGAACGGTGTACCGACACTGTCGTGCAGCGCGTAGAGGTTCAGCTCCGGGGTCTCGTAGTGGGTGAAGTGGTCGGTCTTGAAGGTCATCAGCGGCCGCCGCGAGCGGTAGTCGAGTAACTCGTCGATAGCAAAGGATGCCACCAACTCGGTGTCCAGAGACCGTCGCAGGTGCTCGGCAGCCAACTTGATGGCATGTCCGGCGTCGGAGAAGCCCTCCAAGGCGTGCACCAGCACCGGTCCACGGCCGTCAGCCGACGACAACTGTGGTGCCGGAAATTCCAGCTCGTACATTCCGCTCTGTTCCGGCTGGTAAGCCCGGTCCGAGTCATGTCCGGGATCGTCTGTCTGACCCATCTGCTCTCGCCTCCTCGTCACCCCGTGGTGGCACGCTGGTTGAGCGCCGTGTGCACCTAGTTTCCCTCAACGCCGCGTCTGCGTCGTCGCGGACCCACCCCACTTCGAACGCCGGGTGCTGTGGTGGGCATTCCTGACCATCTGGGTGGAGTACCCAGCAAGGGAAATGTCAGCGGCGGAACTGGTTGAGGGCGCGCAGCTTGTTCATCACGTCGAGGGCGGCGACCTTGTAGGCCTCGGAGAACGTCGGATAGTTGAATACTGCGTCCACCAGGTATTCGACCGTTCCGCCGCAGCCCATCACGGCCTGGCCGATGTGCACCATCTCGGTGGCGTTGGTACCGAAGATGTGTACCCCCAGCAGGGTGAGGTCTTCGGTGGAAACCAGCAGTTTGAGCATGCCGTAGGAGTCGCCGGCGATCTGGCCGCGCGCCAGTTCGCGGTAACGGGACACGCCCACCTCGTAGGGAATGGCGTCCTTGGTCAAGTCCACCTCGGTGGCACCGACGTAGGACACCTCGGGAATGGAGTAGATGCCGATGGGCTGCAGCTCGGTCATGGCGTGGCTGGGCTCGTCGAACGCGTGGTAGGCGGCCAGCCGGCCCTGGTCCATCGACGTGGCGGCAAGTGCGGGGAAGCCGATGACGTCGCCGACGGCATAGATGTGGTCGACCTTCGTCTGGTAGTTGTCGTCGACGAAGATCCGGCCGCGGTTGTCGGCTTCCAGGCCTGCGTTGGCCAGGTCCAGGTGATCGGTCTGGCCCTGGCGGCCTGCGGAGTACATGACCGTCTCGGCGGGGATCTGCTTGCCGCTGGCCAGTGTGGTGACGGTGCCGGAAGCGCTGACGTCGACGGCGGTGACCTCTTCTCCGAAGCGGAAGGTGACGGCCAGGTCGCGTAGGTGGAACTTCAACGACTCGATGATCTCGGGGTCGCAGAACTCCAGCATGTTGGCGCGCTTCTCGACGACTGTGACCTTGGTGCCCAGCGCGGCGAACATCGACGCGTATTCGATGCCGATGACTCCGGCGCCGACCACCACCATCGACGTCGGGATGAACTTCAGATCGAGGATGCCGTCGGAATCCAGCACCCGCTCTTCGTCGAACTCGACGCCACTGGGGCGGGCCGGCTTGGTGCCGGTGGCGATGACGATGTGGTGGCCGCTGACGGTGATGCGTTCGGCGCGGGAGGGATCTTCTACGTGGATGGTGTGCTCGTCGAGGAAGCGGGCGTGCCCGGTGTAGAGCTCGATACGGTTGCGCATCAACTGGTTGCGCACCACGTCGATCTCCTTGCCGATGACATGCTGGGTGCGGGCCAGCAGGTCGGCGGGGGTGATCTTCTCCTTGACGCGATAGCTGGCGCCGTACAGTTCGCGCTGGCTCATGCCGGTCAGGTAGACGACGGCCTCACGCAGGGTCTTCGACGGGATGGTGCCGGTGTTGACGCAGACGCCGCCGAGCATGCGACCTCGTTCGATCACCGCCACCGACTTGCCGAGTTTGGCTGCTGCGATGGCCGCCTTCTGTCCGCCCGGGCCGGAGCCGATGACCACGAGGTCGTATTCCTGCAACGAAGCCATGCGTAGCTGTTTACGCCGATTGCCCGTCTCTTGCGTGCCAGCAGTGTCAATACCGCGTGAACAATGGCCGTAGAGGCAGCGGCCAACAGTCTGCATTTCATCCACAGACCGACCACTCTCGGACCCGCGCACGTACATGCTTGACGGTGCCGGTTGTCAGCGTCTGGGGCATGACATCACAGCATCCCGAACCCCAACCCGACTTCGGCCGACCGCGTATCGACCGGCATCCGGACTTCACACTGGACAGACCTGGTGCCCTCATCGCGGCGCTGCCGGCCGTCTTGGGCTTCACTCCGACGAACTCGCTGGTCCTGGTATCGGTGGAGCGCGGACAGCTCGGCGCGGTGCTGCGTGTGGACCTCGGCCCCGACTTGATCGATCGCCTCGACGAGCTGGTGTCGGTGGCAGCGGCGGCGCACCCCGACGCAGTCATCGCGGTCATCGTCGACGAGTCCGGCGCGCTGTGCCCGTGTTGCGGGGATCGGTACCGCCGGCTGTGCGCAGTGCTGGCGGACGAACTCGCCGAGTACGACATCCCGCTGTGGGCCGCCCATCTGGTGGACAAGGTGGCTGAGGGCGGGCGCTGGCACTGTGTCGACGGCTGTGGTTCGCGGGGCCGTGTCGATGATCCGGAGAGCTCACCGGTGGCGGCGGCAGCCGTTCTCGACGGCCGCAGGCTCTATGCCAGCCGGGCAGACCTGCAAGCCGTCATCGCCGCCGAGGACGACACCCGCAGCCGCAGCGTGGCAGCTGCCGTCGAGGCGCTGGAGGCCGGCAGGCGGGGCGCCCCCGGCGGTGATTCGACGGAGCGGGCCCGCGCAGCGGTCCAGGACGCGCTGGCCGCCGCAGCACGGGTCGGTGCCGGTGAGGCTCTCAGCGACGCAGAGATCGCGGTGGTGGCACAGGGGCTGACGCAGGTGCGGGTGCGGGACACGTTGTACGCGCTGGCGGTGGGGGAGTTGGCTGCCGGGGCCGAGACACTGTGGTCCACGCTGGCACGGCGGCTACCCGAACATCTGCGGGTGGAGCCGCTGGTGCAGTTGGCGTTCTGCGCCTACGCCCGCAGCGACGGGCCGTTGGCCGGACTGTCGTTGGAGGCGGCGTTGCGGATCGATCCACGGCACCGGATGGCCGTACTGCTCGACACCGCTTTGCACGCCGGGATGAGACCGGATCAGATCCGCAAGTTGGCGCTCACCGCATACCGCTTGGCAGATGACCTCGAAGTGGCCTTGCCGCCCCGTCTGGAGTACGGACAGAAGGCGGGGTGAGAACCCAGGTGGCTGTGGATCAGACCTTTTCGACCTTGACCGCGTGCGCCATCTCGTGGGGCAACTCGACGTTCTCGTGGCCGGGGATCACGATGGTGACGCCGCCGTGCGGGTTGGTCTCGACGGTCACGCGAGCGTTGGGCACCACTCCGGCGTCCTTGAGCCGGCCGATCAGGATCGCGTCACCCTGGACATGTTCGGTCAGCTGGCGCACCACCACGGCCACCGGTGAGCCGGCGGGCAGCTCGGTGAGCCGTACCAGGTTCATCGCGTCGACTTCCTGCTCGGCGCCGATGCCCAACTCGGACAGACCGGGGATGGGGTTGCCGAACGGCGACACGGTGGGGTTGTCCAGCACCGCGACCAAGCGGCGCTCGACGTCCTCGCTCATCACGTGTTCCCACCGGCAAGCCTCGGCGTGTACTTCCTCCCAGGGCAGGCCGATGACGTCGACCAGCAGGCGCTCGGCGAGTCGGTGCTTGCGCATCACGGCGATGGCCAGCGCACGACCGGTCTCGGTGAGTTCCAGGTGCCGATCTCCGGCCACGTGCAGCAAACCGTCGCGCTCCATGCGGGACACGGTCTGGCTGACGGTGGGGCCGCTCTGCTCGAGGCGCTCGGCGATGCGCGCCCGCAGAGGGACCACGCCCTCTTCCTCGAGGTCGTAGATGGTCCGCAGATACATCTCTGTGGTGTCGACCAGATCATTCATTTGGCACCTCCGTCGGCGACGAGTCTACTTGGCTAGCAGCGGTGATGGGCCGCTCTGACAGGGCGCGGCGGGCACGCGCAATGGTAGACGGGGCCGCTCTGCACACGGCAGTGTGCCCGCCGGGCGGGGACGCGGCGGGCACACTATCGCAGCCGGCGAAGAATCCTTCGCCGGAATTCGGGGGGTCAGCTGGCGTAGGAGCGCAACCGATCGGCACGCTCACCCTGGCGCAGCTTGGCCATCACCTCACGTTCGATCTGGCGGACCCGCTCACGCGACAGGCCGAACAACTTGCCGATCTGGTCGAGCGTGCGGGGCTGGCCGTCGTCGAGACCGAACCGCAACCGGATCACCTGATGCTCACGTTCGTCGAGCGTCGACAGCACGCTGCGGATGTCGGTGTGCAGCAGTTCGGCGATCACGGCATTCTCGGCCGACAACGCCTCGGCGTCTTCGATGAAATCGCCCAGCGGCGCTTCCTCGTCGCTGCCGACCGGCATGTCCAGCGACACCGGGTCGCGGCTGTGGGAGAGCAGATCGGCGATCTTCTCGGCCGGAATGCCGGACTCCTCGGCCAGTTCCTCATCGGTAGCGTCACGACCGAGGTTCTGGTGCATTTCGCGCTTGATCCGAGCAAGCTTGTTCACCTGCTCAACCAGGTGGACCGGCAGTCGGATGGTGCGGCTCTGGTCGGCCATGCCGCGGGTGATGGCCTGACGGATCCACCAGGTGGCATACGTCGAGAACTTGAATCCCTTGGTGTAGTCGAACTTTTCCATCGCGCGGATCAGACCGAGGTTGCCTTCCTGGATGAGGTCCAGCAGTGGCATACCGCGCCCGGTATAGCGTTTGGCCAGTGACACGACCAGTCGCAGGTTGGCTTCCAGGAGGTGGCTGCGCGCCGCCTGACCGTCACGGACAACGGCCGCCAGATCACGTTTGCGGCTCTCTCCGAGCCGCTTCCGGGTATCCAACAGGTGTTGTGCGTACAGGCCGGCCTCGATGCGCTTGGCCAGCTCCACCTCGTCGGCGGCGTTCAGCAGCGCCGTCTTGCCGATCCCGTTGAGATACACCCGTACCAGGTCTGCGGCAGGGCTCTGGGCATCCAGATCGCCGTCGATGCGGGTCGCGGTGGCATTTGCCATATCGGCCTCCTAGTGGCTCGAACTGTCATGTGGTTCAACGCCTGACTGGAGAGAAGAGTTCCCACGAGTTCGCCGGTTCACACGCGCTGACGTGCGGAAATGCGCGCTCGACCTGAGAATGCTCTGAGAATCGAACTAGAAGTCCCTCATGTGGCGGTTCTCGGCACCCGATGGCGGGGTCGCACCGGGATCCGTTCGGGCCGTGCCGGGTTCGAGGGCAGGCCGCTCTGCGGTGGGGAACAACGGAATCCGTCGGTGCTCGCGGTCAAAACGCCGCGGTTCCTCACGTCGGCGGGGCGGACGGTCATTGGCGATCAACACGGCGATCCACGGCAGCGGAATCGAGACGGCGACGATAAGCAGTGAGAGCCAACCGTTTTCCCAGATGCCGTAGGCCACTGCGGCGAGCAGCAGCGCCGGAACCCGAAATGACATGATCGTCAAATACTTACGGACGCGTTGGCGGTGTTCCTCTTCATACGGGGGTGCCGCCGCAGTGATGAGTATCGGCCGACCTTCGTCGTCGAAACCCAGCTGCTGGCTGTGCTTCATACCCATACTCTGGCACAGTCTGGACGGCCTGGCGCCATGGGTTTGTCGAGCGTCATTTTCTCGGCAGAATAGGCGTATGCAGACCGACACCCTCGAACGGACAGATGCCGACGAACGGACCGATGACGGTACCGACGACGACCGGCCCAAGGTCTTCCACTATGTCAAGAAGGAGAAGATCGCCGAGAGCGCGGTGATGGGCACCCACGTTGTCGCGCTGTGCGGCGAGGTCTTCCCCGTCACCCGGTCGGCGAAGCCGGGCTCTCCCGTCTGCCCGGACTGCAAACGGATCTACGAGCAACTCAAGAAGTGATGTCCTAGGCGCGCAGGTCCGCCGGCCCGGTGACCGGGGGGTCGCCGGGTGTCCGTGGCGGCGCGTCCGGCCGCTCGGCGTCGGTGGCCGCCTCGGTTCCGGACGTCTCGGCCGCCTTCTGCTTCAGCCAGAACCTCACCCGGTTGGCGTGGGTTTCGGGGGCCGGCCATTCCTCTTGGATCGCGGCGTTGAGTTCGGCGCCGATCATGATGGCGAACCCGAGGAAGAAGGCGAACAGCAGGAAAGCGATGGGAGTGGCCAGCGCACCGTAGGTGTAACCGGTCTTGGTGATCGAGCTGAGGTACACCCGCAGCCCGACGGTGGCCACCAAGAACACCGCCGTCGCCAGCGCGGCTCCGATCAGCAGCCGATGGGTGGGCAGCGGTTCCGGAAGTGACAAGCGGTAGAGCACCGTCACCAGAATCATCAAGCTGACGATCAGCACCGGGTAGTAGCCGTACTGCAGGACATCGTCCCAGCTCTCCGGGATGTACTCGGCGACCTTGCGGGGGCCCAGCGCCAGAAAGGGAGCCGACACGATCACCAGCACCAGGCCCGCCACATACAGACCCAACGCGTAGAACCGCTGTCGGACCGGGTGTCGCAACGGGGTCTGATCGTGTGCCTCGACAATCGAGTCCACCCATGCCGAGATGGCCGACGAGCCCGCCCACAGCGAGATGACAAAACCCAGCGACACCACCTCGCCCCTGGCGCCCTGCACGATGTCGCGGATGGTCGGCTCGATGATCTCGTTGACGATGTTCGCCGAGAAGAAACTGTTCGCGGTGGAAATCAGCTGGTCTTCGATGGTCACCAGAGTTTCCGGCCCGAACAGCGGGGCGATGTAGGCCAGACTTCCCAGCATCCCCAACAACAACGGCGGCAAGGACAGCACCGACCAGAAACCGGCCTGCGCCGATTCGGCGAAAATCGAGTCGTCCCACGCTTTGGACAGCGTGCGCTTGGTGATGTGCCAGATGTGATGGCGGGAAGGCTTCGGGGACTGGTCACTCATGTCGGTGTCCAGCATCCCTGACCACGGCCGGTAATGGCCAACCGTGGCCCGGCGCGCCGCAGCGTTACAGCTCGGCTGAGCTGACCTCGATCACCGCGGCCAACTCCACCAACTTCGCCTCGTGCTCGTTGGCGTGGTGTTGGCAGAAGAGCAAAACAGCTCCTGAAGGCAGTTTCGCGCGGACACGTGCGGCAGCACCGCAACGGTCGCAACGATCAGCCCGGGTCAACTCGGGACTGGTCAGAGTTGCGTTCATGGCTCCTCCGTTCTCGCGTGGTCTCTACTGTCTCAGACGTTTTCGGTTCCGGCCTTGTTCCCGAGGCGTTCACCGGTGTGTCGTGTCTCACCCGGGATTCGTTTCCGCTGCGGCAGGCTGGTCGCATGACCACCGGTCCCATGGAACTCGTGCATCTGCTCGCCGCCGACGAATGGACGGCGGCCTCGTCGGGCGCCGAGTACCGGCCCACGTCACTGTCCGAGGTTGGCTTCGTTCATCTTTCGACCCCTGAGCAGGTACACCTGCCCGCCAATCGGCTCTTCGCCGGGCGCACCGATCTGGTACTGCTGTACCTGACGCCCGAGCTGCTCACGGCGCCGCTGCGATGGGAGCCAGGAGTGCCCGGCGATCCGGAGGCGATGTTGTTTCCGCATCTGTACGGCCCGATACCCGTGGCGGCTGTGAGAAGAATCACCCCTTACCTGCCGGGTCGGGATGGTTTCTTCGGGCCTCCCGAGTCCTCGACGTAGGCGTCCACTTCGATCTCGACCAACAACTCCGGTGCGATCAACGCGCTCACCTCGACCATGGTGGCCACCGGCGCGACCTTCCCGAAGTACTCCGCATGCACGGCGGCCACCTCTGGCCAGAGCGTGATGTCGGTGACGAACATGCGGGTGCGCACCACGTCGCCCAGAGCTGCACCGGCCTGCCCGAGCGCCACCTCTATGCGCTGGAGCGCATCTCGTGCCTGTGTGGAGACGTCAGCACCCATTCCGGTGGTCCCCGCCACCGCGACCCAGGGGCCGATGCGCACCGCCCGCGAGTAGCCGACACTCGCCTCGTACTCCGAGCCCGACGAGATGTTCTGGCGCATTGATCCTCCATCCGGTGCGGTGGCGTTGTGCCGCAAACTTTTTCGGGTGCAATGACAATGGCGGCCACCCGGTGTCCCGGGTGGCCGCCGCCGTCGAACCACTACTAGTCCAGGTAGTCGCGCAGCACCTGGGAACGGCTGGGGTGGCGCAGCTTGCTCATCGTCTTGGACTCGATCTGGCGGATCCGTTCACGGGTCACCCCGTAGACCTGACCGATCTCGTCGAGGGTGCGGGGCTGGCCGTCGGTGAGGCCGAAGCGCAGCCGGACCACGCCCGCCTCGCGTTCGGAGAGTGTCTCCAGCACGGACTGCAGCTGATCCTGCAGCAACGTGAAGCTCACCGCGTCCACGGCCACCACGGCCTCGGAGTCCTCGATGAAGTCGCCGAGCTGGCTGTCGCCCTCGTCGCCGATGGTCTGGTCCAGTGAGATGGGCTCACGCGCGTACTGCTGGATCTCCAGCACCTTCTCCGGCGTGATGTCCATTTCCTTGGCCAGCTCTTCGGGCGTGGGCTCGCGGCCCAGGTCCTGCAGCAGCTCGCGCTGGATACGGCCGAGCTTGTTGATGACCTCGACCATGTGCACCGGGATCCGGATGGTGCGGGCTTGGTCGGCCATGGCGCGGGTGATGGCCTGGCGGATCCACCAGGTGGCGTACGTGGAGAACTTGTAGCCCTTGGTGTAGTCGAACTTCTCGACGGCGCGGATCAGACCGAGGTTGCCCTCCTGGATCAGGTCCAGGAACGCCATACCGCGGCCGGTGTAGCGCTTGGCCAGCGACACCACCAGGCGCAGGTTGGCCTCCAGCAGGTGATTCTTGGCGCGGTCGCCGTCGCGGCAGATCCACATCATGTCGCGGCGCTGCGCGGCCGGCAGCTTCTCGCCCTTGTCGGAGAGCTCCGCCATCAGCTGCGTGGCGTACAGGCCGGCCTCGATGCGCTTGGCGAGCTCCACCTCTTCCTCGGCGTTGAGCAGCGCGACCTTGCCGATCTGCTTGAGGTAGGCGCGTACCGAGTCCGCCGAGGCGGTGAGCTCGGCGTCCTTGCGCGCTTGGCGCAGCGCCTCGGACTCCTCCTCGTCCCAGACGAAGTCGCCGGAGGCCTTGTCCTTCTCGGACGGCTCGGCGATCTCCTCGTCCCCGGCGGGCGTGGCGGGTTTCTTGGTGTCGGTGGCGGCCTCTTCGCCGTCGGCCTCGTCGCTGTCCTCGGGCTCGTCGTCGGCGTCGTCCTCGATTTCGTCGAGTTCGAGGTCGCCGTCTTCGAGATCCTCGGGCTCACCCTCGAGGTCGTCGTCGAGGTTCTCGACCTCGTCGCCGTCGGTGGGGTCGGCGCTGTCGGCAGCACCGGAGACCGCCTTCTTGGGGCGACCCCGCGCGGGGGCGCCGTCCGCTTTCTTGGCGGCCCGTTTGGCCGGGGCCTTCGCCGCCTTGCTGACCCGCTTGGCGGGCGCCTTCTTGGCGGGTGCCTCAGTGGTACTGGTCAACACTTCTTCGGTTGCCGGGCTTGCTTTGATCGCTGCCACGTACACCCTTTCGGTCTTGCTGACTTCCAGTGGCTATGGGCAAGCGCCACCGAAAGCGTCGGCTATCGGAATTAGTCGGCGTCAGTCTCGGGAGGAGTTTCGCCGCTATCCGGGTGGCGGCCGCCTCGACCATTGTAACTACTGAGAAGGGCTGCTCCGCGCCGAGCAACCAAAATTCTCGTTGTTACCAGTGAGTTCTAGTGGGTGACGTCGCGCTCGGCGGCCATCGCGGCGCCGACGATGCCTGCCGAGTTCTGCAGCGCGGCAGCAACCACCGGAGTGCGGTTCTCGAGCAGTGGAATCCATTTGTCGGCCTTGCGGCTGATCCCGCCACCGGCGATGAACAGATCGGGCCAGATGGCGTTCTCGATCGCGACGAGAACCCGGGTGACCTCCTTGGTCCACCGCTCGTAGCTCCACTCTTTGCGCTCTTTGACCGAGGACGCAGCCCGGTGTTCGGCCTCCTTGCCACCCACCTCGAGATGGCCGAACTCGGTGTTGGGCAGCAGGATCCCGTTGTGGATCACCGCGGAACCGATACCTGTGCCGAACGTCAGCAGCACGATCAGCCCGGTGTTGTCGCGGCCGGCGCCGAAGCGTTCCTCGGCCAGGCCTGCGGCGTCGGCGTCGTTGAGAACGGTGACACGCTGGCCGTCGAGCGCCCTGGTGAAGGTCTCGTCGACGTTGGTGCCGATCCAGGCCTTGTCGACGTTGGCGGCGGTGCGCACCACGCCGTTCTGCACCACACCCGGGTAGGTCACGCCCAGCGGGCCGTCCCAGCCGAACTCCTTGGTGACCGCGGCGACGGTTTGGGCCACTGCCTCGGGCGTGGCGGGCTGGGGGGTGGGCAGTTTGAACCGTTCGCCGATCAGCGCGCCGGTGTCGAGGTCGACAATGCCGCCTTTGACGCCACTGCCGCCGACGTCGATGCCGAAGCCTTGGCGCTGCGTCGAGGAACTCGATTCGGTCATGACTGATCTCCCTAACGTGGCTGGCGGCAGGCGAACCACACCTTAGTGTGTCGATACCCACTTGGTGAGAGTGCCACCGGCTGTACATCGTGTGTTGCGATAGTCGGGTGACGTCTTCTTCAGCCCCAGAATCCGCTGCTTCGTCTCTTTCGGCACCACTGGCCGACGACGTGCTCCTTCAGTTGCGCGACGTGGCGCGTCAGATCTCCGCCGAAGCAGCGGAGTTCGTCCGGCGCCGTCGCGCCGAGGTGTTCGGCGACTTCTCCGACGCGGCGCCGTCGGAGGAGGTGGTGGCCGATTCGGTGCGCACCAAGAGCACACCCACCGATCCGGTTACCGTTGTCGACACCGAGACCGAGCGCTTGTTGCGCGACCGGCTGGCTCAGCTGCGGCCGGGGGACCCGGTGCTGGGTGAAGAAGGCGGGGGCCCGGAGGCCGGAGTTCCCGCGGGTGCGGTGACCTGGGTGCTGGATCCCATCGACGGCACCGTGAACTTCGTCTACGGCATTCCGGCGTACGGGGTGTCGGTGGCTGCCCAGGTCGACGGTGTGTCGGTGGCAGGGGCGGTGGCCGACGTGGTGTCCGGCGAGGTGTACTCGGCCGCACTCGGGCACGGTGCTTCGGTGGAAGGACCGGCAGGTCGGCGGGTCCTGCGCTGCAACGCCGTCGACGACCTGTCGATGGCGCTGCTGGGTACCGGATTTGCGTACGCCCCGACCCGGCGGGCGGCGCAGGGGGCGCTGCTGGCGAAGGTGATGCCGTCGGTGCGCGATGTCCGCCGGATCGGCTCGGCGGCGCTCGACCTGTGCATGGTGGCTGCGGGCCGGCTGGATCTCTACTACGAGCACCGCCTCAACGTGTGGGACTGGGCCGCAGGGGCGTTGGTGGCCCAGGAGGCGGGTGCGCACGTGCTGTTTCCATCGGATCCGGAGCAGTTGCTGGTGGCGGCTGCACCGGGTGTGGCGGCGGACTTCCGCGCGGTGCTGGACAGTCTCGGGGCGTTGGGGCCGATTCCCGAGTAGTCGCTTCAGCAGCTGGCGGAGTGGATCTTGGACAGCAGTGCGGGGTCGGCCGGCTCGGTGGCATCGGGCTGCAGTCCGGCGAGCACGGCGTCGATGTCGTCACTGTGGGTGAGTTCGGTGAAATCGGTGCCGATCACCAGGTCCACGGTGTCGGTTCCGCGTTCGTCTCGGAACAGCTCGGTGCACGGTGCCACCAGCCACACCGCGGCGGCCGCGGCCTCGCCGGCGGGGCCGAAGCGGATCTGGCCTTGGCACGTCAGCCGGGTGGACGCGTAGATCGGGTCGTTGTCGGCGGTGGGCTGGGCGAAGCCGAGATCGCGGAGTTCGCCGGCCACTTCCGCCGCCTGGCCGCCTTGACCGCTGGCGTTGAGCACGGTGATCTTGGTGTCGACCAGCCGTGCCGGCTCGGTGTCGGCGAAGTCGGAACTTCTCACCTGCTGCCCGAGTTGCGGGGCATTGGGGTCGGTGGCCGCGGGCGGCGGATTGCACACCGCTGCTTCGACGACCTCGGGTGGCCTGGTCAGGGCGATGGTCCACACCAGCCCGGTGATGACGGCAAGCACCGCCGCGACGATGACCCCAGGCCAGATGTTGCGGCGACGGAACGGTAATCCCCGCTTGTCGAAGGCGGTGCCCTCGGTGATGTGCGCGACCACGCCTGCACTCTAGAGGGCCGGTGCAAATCGAGGACTTGCCAAGATCAAGGGTATGTGATGTAAATCACACTTGATCGGAGGGGGTTCCGGGCACGAATCGTTTGGCGGAAGCGTTCGGCACTGGTACAAAGCTCTGCTGGCAAGAGGATGCGAGCGGGGCACCAAGAGGGGAACTGATCACCATGGCTACCGACTACGACGCTCCGCGTCGCAACGAGACCGACGAACCTTCCGAGGATTCGTTGGAGGAACTCAAGGCGCGGCGAAACGAAGCGCAATCGGCCGTAGTCGACGTCGACGAGGCAGAGGCCGGTGAATCGTTCGAGCTGCCCGGCGCCGATCTGTCCGGCGAAGAGCTGTCTGTGCGCGTCGTCCCCAAGCAGGCCGACGAATTCACTTGCTCCAGCTGCTTTTTGGTACATCACCGGAGCCGGTTGGCCAGTGAGAAGAACGGTGTGATGATCTGCAGCGACTGCGCGGCTTAGGCGTCAGCTGCGCAGGGCCGAGAGCAGCCGGTCGGGGTGGCGGCAGCTCACCAACCAGTACGGGGTGGGGTCGTCGGGGTCGTTGAGCACCACCAGGGCCATCGGACCCACCCAGGCTTTGTGCAGAACGTAGGCGGCCGGGTCCAGCTGACGGCCCATGGCCGCAGACTTCGCCGACCGCGGAATCTCGGCGGACCGGGCGATCACCGAGGCAGGTAGGTGAGCGGGCCCGGCCCAGAGTTCGACGGATTCGCCGTCGCTGACCACGGAGACCTCCGAGCGACTCATCCACAACAGCGCGGCGGCCGCCACGCCGAAGAGCACGGCGAACGGCACCCAGTTGGGCATGCCCTGGACGCCTTGATTGACCTCGAGCGCGATCAGTGCGGCCAGGCCGAAGCCGGGCAACCACCACCACCACGGCACCCAGAGTCGCTCGCGGTAGCGCACCGTCTGCGAGGTCTCGCGCGTTCCCACCACCGGGCCAAGAGTAGTCTCATCCCTCGTGTCGACCCGCCTGGCGGTGGTCCGCCTGGACCCCGGACTTCCCCTGCCCAGCCGTGCACACGTCGGCGACGCGGGCGTTGACCTGTTCAGCGCCGAGGACGTCACGCTGGAGCCGGGCCATCGTGCCCTGGTCCACACCGGGATCGCCGTGGCGATCCCGGTCGGTATGGTCGGCCTGATTCACCCGCGATCGGGATTGGCCGCGCGCGTTGGCCTTTCGATCGTCAACAGCCCTGGCACCGTCGACGCCGGATACCGCGGAGAGATCAAGGTGTCGTTGATCAACCTGGATCCGTCCGTGCCGATCGTCATCAACCGGGGCGACCGGATCGCCCAGCTGCTGGTGCAGCGCGTAGAACTGCCCGACCTGGTCGAGGTCACATCGTTCGACGAGGCGGGCCTGGGGGACACCACCCGTGGCGAAGGCGGCCACGGTTCATCGGGAGGACATGCGAGCCTGTGAGTAATGACAACGACGCCACCACCGGCGACGATCTTGACGGCCCGTTCGACATCGAAGATTTCGACGACCCCGAGGTGGCCAAGGTCGGCCGCCTCGATCTGGGGTCCGTACTGATCCCGATGCCCGCCGCCGGCCAGGTACAGGTGGAACTCACCCAGACCGGGGTACCCAGCGCCGTCTGGGTTGTCACCCCCAACGGCCGGTTCACCGTCGCGGCGTACGCGGCGCCCAAGAGCGCCGGGCTCTGGCGTGAGGTGGCAGGTGAACTGGCCGAGTCGCTGCGCAAGGACAACGCCCAGGTCAGCATCGAAACCGGTCCCTGGGGCCGGGAGGTGGTGGGCATCGCCTCCGGCGCGGTGCGTTTCATCGGGGTCGACGGCTACCGCTGGATGATCCGGTGTGTGGTCAACGCCGGCCACGAGACCATGGCAGCGTTGACGGTCGAGGCCCGGAAGGCCTTGGCTGACACCGTGGTCCGGCGCGACAGCACGCCGCTGCCGGTGCGCACTCCGTTGCCTGTGCAGCTGCCTGAGCCGATGGCCGCCCAGCTGCGGGCCGCCTCCGAGCAGGCGGCCGCCGCCGCAGCCCAGCAGCAGCAGTCCGGTGAGCAGCAGCCGCCCAACCCCTCCGCGCGGCGCAGTGCGCAGGGCTCGGCGATGCAGCAGCTGCGCAGCACCATCACCGGCGGCTGACCGCCTACAGGTCGGACAGCGCGTCCAGGCAGGCCGCACCCAGCACCGCCGGGTCGTGGCCGAACTCGTCGAGCGTCACGGTGCGCAGCGCTGCCCGGGGAGCCGCGGCCACCCACTCCACCCCGACCTCCAGCGGATGCACCGGGTCGTCGGTGGCCGACACCACCGCCATCGGTGCGGTCAGTGCCGCGAATTGGCCACTGGTGGGTGCCACATAGCCGGCGGCCGCTTCCATGGCGTCCGGCAGGTCCGGCCACTGGCTCACCCAGGAGCGGGTCAACTCGTCGGCCAGCCACGCCGGGCTGGAGGCCTGCATCCGGGCCGTGGCGGCCACCAGTCCGTCGCGGCGCAATTCCTCGGCCGAGTGCAGTGCCGCTGCGGCGGCGGGTGCATTCAGCGGCGGACCGGTCCACGCCGGCAACACGGCCAGCACCGCGATCACCCGTTGAGGGTGGGTGATTGCCCACGTTGCCGCCACGGCCGCACCCAACGAGACGCCCGCCACCACGATCGGCCCGCCGCGGGAGGCGTCGTCCAGCGCGGCGACATAGCCTGCCAACAGCTGTGCAGGTCGAGGCGCGTGGGGCAGTGGAACAGCACCCACGCTGCGAAGAGCCGGGCCGAAGGCGCGGTAGGTGTAGTCGTCGTCGGAACCGGTGCCCGGCAGCAGTACCGCCGACACGCCGTGCAGTTCAACAGCCATGGGATTGATCGTGCCTGGTGTCCGCATGAATTGATGGTTTCAGCTCCAGGCGGCGTGGCAATAGGGAACCAACGGGTCTACCGTGTCGTTCTGGAAAAAGAGGGTGGAGTTCCGCACTCAAGAGGCACTGTGAATTCGCTTCAATTGTCAGGAGTAGCGATGGCCGCGGCCGAAGGTTATCTGCGCCGGCTCACCCGCCGGTTGACGGAGGATCCCGAGCAACGCGACGCCGAGGAGTTGACGGATGAAGCCGTCGTCACCGGCGCGCAGCGTGCTATCGACTGTCAGCGTGGCCAGGAGGTCACGATGGTCGGCACGCTGCGCAGCGTGGAAGCCAACGCCAAGGGATGCGCAGGTGGGGTCAAGGCCGAACTCTTCGACGGCACCGACACCGTGACGCTGGTGTGGCTGGGGCAGCGCCGCATCCCCGGCATCGATTCCGGCCGCACCCTGCGCGTGCACGGCCGCGTCGGCAAGCTCGACAACGGCAGCAAGGCGATCTACAACCCGCACTACGAGATTCAGCGTTGAGTTCGAGCGAAGACACCGGTTACGAGTCCACCCCTGATCCCACGCCGGAGCGCACCACCGCCCAGGCGATGATGGATCAGATGGGCGGCGTCAGCGGGCTCATCTACTCGTCACTTCCGGTGCTGGCATTCGTCCCGGTCTCCTCGGCCTTCGGCCTGGTGCCCGCCATCGTCTCGGCTCTCGGTGTGGCCGCGCTGATCCTGGTGTGGCGCCTCTACCGCAAAGAGACCGTGCAACCCGCGGTGTCGGGCTTCATCGGTGTCGGGTTCTGCGCGCTGATCGCGTACCTGATGGGCGAGGCCAAAGGCTATTTCCTCTACGGCATCTGGATGTCGCTGCTGTGGGCCGCGGTGTTCGCCATCTCCGTGCTGATCCGCCGCCCTGTTGTCGGTTACGCCTGGGGCTGGGTCGGCGGGCACGGCCAGGACTGGCGATCGGTGAAGCGCGCTGTTCGGATCTTCGACCTCGCGACGCTGGCCTGGGTGGTGGTGTTCGCGTCCCGCTTCATTGTGCAGAACCACCTGTATGACGCCGATCAGACGGGCTGGCTGGGCGTGGCCCGCATCGCGATGGGCTGGCCGTTGACCGCAGTCGCTGCGCTGGTGACGTATCTGGCGATCAAAGCCGCCCAGAAAGCCATCAAAGAGTCTGAGCCGCAATCGGAGGCGCAGACCGACCTCGAACCCGGCGCCGCCCGCCAGACCGACTGACGGTGGCCGGTCGACGAGGCCGGCGTTGGGGTACACCCCCAGCGGAGCGAGGGGGCGGATGAGCCGGGGAGTGAGGGCCGGCCACCAGCCGGCAACGGCAAGCGGCGACCCCGAGGGTCGTGTGCTGATCGCCGTCACCGTGCTGGCGTCGTTCGTGGCGTTCCTGGACGGTTCGGTGGTCAACCTGGCATTGCCCGCCATCTCCGCCGACCTCGGCGGCGGTCTCACTCTGCAGCAATGGGTCGTCGACGGGTATCTGCTGGCCCTCGGAGCCCTGATTCTGGTGGCGGGCGCGGTTTCGGACGCACTGGGCAGGCTGGCGGTGCTGCGGGCGGGGCTCGTCGTCTTCGCGGCGGCGTCGATGCTGTGTGCACTGGCGCCCAGTGGCCCGCTGCTGGTTGCGGCACGGTGTGTGCAAGGCGTCGGAGCGGCGTTCCTGGTGCCGAGCTCGCTGGCGATGATCAACGAACGGTTCAGCGGTGCCGAGCAGGCCCGCGCCGTCGGCATCTGGACGGCGTGGACCGGGACGGCTTTTGTGGTGGGCCCGGTGCTGGGCGGTGTTCTGGTGGACACGTTGGACTGGCGGTGGATCTTCGCGATCAATCTGCCGCCGCTGATCCTCACCCTGTACCTGACCACCCGGCTGCCCACTCCGCCGCGGCCTGCGGGGCGCGGGTTGCGTGACGTCGACGGCTTCGGCGCGGTACTCACGGCTCTGGGGCTCACCGGTGCCGTGTTCGCGCTCATCGAACAGCAGCGGCTGGGTCCGTGGCATCCGATGGTGGTGGGCGCCTTCGTCCTCGGAATCTGCTGCCTGGCGGTGTTCCCGTTCTGGGAGCGTCGAGCCCGGCACCCGATGATGCCGCTGGAGATCTTCCACTCCCGCAACTTCGCGGTGGCCAACGCCGCCACGGTGTTCCTGTACGCCGGTGTGTCGCTGGGGATGCTGACGGTGACGCTGTTCCTGATGGAGACGGCCGCCCTGTCGGCCACCGCGGCCGGGCTGGCGACCCTGCCGATTCCGGTGCTGTCGTTCTTCCTGGCCGCCCGCTTCGGTGCGCTGGCCGGCAGACACGGCCCGCGGTGGTACATGGCCGCCGGTCCGCTGCTGGCCGCAGCAGGTTTCGCGCTGATGACCGGTGTCCGGGTGCCGTTCGACTTCTGGACGCAGCTGCTGCCGGGGTTGGTGTTGTTCGCCGTCGGGCTGTCGATGACGGTGACGCCGCTGACCGCCACCGTGCTGGCGGCCGTGGACGCGGCACACAGTGGCATCGGGTCTGCGGTCAACAACGCGGTGTCGCGGGTCGCCGGTCTGATCGCGATCGCGTTCATGTCCGTGATCGTCGGCGGCACAATCGATTTCGCTGGCTTTCAGCGGGCGGCCGTGGTGACGTCGGCGCTGTTCGCGGTGGCCGGGCTGATCTCCGCGGCCGGTATCCGCAACCAGCCTCCCGGCGAGGTGCCTGCCCTCGACAGCGCGCGCTGTCTCGATCGCGGCAGGTGAGCGTCAGTGCGCGTGTGAACTCGTCGGCAGCAGCAGTGCGCGCAGTTCACCCTCGACGTCGGGGAGGCCACCAACAGCAATTCGTCGCCACCTTCGAGCGGCTCGTCGGGCTGCGGCACGATCACCCGATTACCGCGCAGGATCGTCACCAGGGCAGCGTCTCGCGGCAGGTCCAACTTGCGGACCGGCTTGCCGCCCCACGGGGTGTCGTCGGGCAGGGTGATCTCCAGCAGGTTGGCCTCGCCCTTGCGGAACTCCATGATGTGCACCAGATCGCCAACGGCCACCGCCTCCTCGACCAGCGAGGCCAGCATGCGCGGGGTCGACACCGCCACGTCCACGCCCCAGGCTTCGTCGAACAGCCATTCGTTGCGCGGATCATTGACCCTGGCCACCACCCGCGAGACGGCGAACTCCGTCTTGGCCAGCAATGAGAGCACCACATTGGCCTTGTCGTCGCCCGTGGCGGCGATCACCACGTCGAAGTCCTCGGCGCGCACCGACTCCAACAGGGACAGCTCGCAGGCGTCGCCCAGGCGCCAGTGCGCCGCCGGGATGGCGTCGACGTCGATGTGCTCGGCATCGCGCTCGATCAACGTGACGTCGTGGCCGTTCTCCACGAGCTCGCGGGCGATCGAACGCCCCACGGCGCCGGCGCCGGCAATCGCTACTCTCATCGGCCGTCACCCGGCTCGAGATCATCTCCGGGCGGCAGCGCGGCGATGGCCATGGCCTCGGCGGCACGTCCGGAGACCGCGGCGATGTACACCTGATCGCTGGCCTGGATCACTGTCTTGGGCTCGGGCAGGATGCCGGCGCCGAAGCGCAGCAGAAACGCCACCCGCGCGCCGGTGGCCGTCTCGAGGTCGGTGACCCGGTGGCCCACCCACTGCTCGTGCAGCACCACCTCGGCCACCGCGACGGTCCCGGTGGGGTCACGCCAGCGGGCGGTCTCGGTGTCACCGGTCAGGGCATTGAGCAGCCGGTCGGTGGTCCAGGGGACGGTGGCCACGGTGGGAATGCCGAGGCGCTCGTAGACGGCGGCGCGCTTGGCGTCGTAGATGCGGGCCACCACCTTGCGCACCCCGAACGTCTCGCGGGCCACCCGCGCGGAGATGATGTTCGAGTTGTCGCCGGAGGACACCGCCGCGAACGCGCCCGCCTCCTCGATGCCGGCCCGCAGCAGCACCTCGCGGTCGAAGCCCATGCCGGTCACCCGATCGCCCGGAAAATCCGGTGAAAGCCGCTGAAACGCCATGTTGTCCCGGTCGATGATGGCCACTTCGTGACCGATCCGGGCCAAGCCGTCGGCGAGTGCTGCCCCCACGCGGCCGCATCCCATCACCACTACCCGCACCTGGCGTCCTTTCGGATGACCGTCTCCAGTGATCTGACCGTACGCGGAACGCTACCGCCATTTGTGCTTGGGCATACCCTTGGACCTCGTGTCCAAGCTTTCGACCGCCGCACGCCGGTTGGTTCTGGGTCGGCCGTTCCGCAGCGACAGCATGGGGCACACCCTGCTGCCGAAGCGGATCGCGCTGCCGGTGTTCGCCTCCGACGCCATGTCGTCGGTGGCCTACGCACCGGAAGAGATCTTCCTGGTGTTGTCGGTGGCGGGGCTCAGCGCCTACGCCATGACGCCCTGGATCGGCCTGGCGGTGGCCTTCGTGATGCTGGTCGTGGTGGCCAGCTACCGGCAGAACGTGCACGCCTATCCCTCCGGCGGCGGCGACTACGAAGTGGTGACCACCAACCTGGGGCCCACCGCCGGGTTGACGGTGGCCAGCGCGCTGCTGGTGGATTATGTGCTGACGGTGGCCGTTTCGATGGCGTCGGCCATGTCGAACATCGGCTCGGCGGTGCCGTTCGTCGCCCAGCACAAGGTGCTGTTCGCGGTGACGGCGATCCTGCTGTTGATGGCGATAAACCTGCGCGGTATCCGGGAATCGGGCACCGCGTTCGCCATCCCCACCTACGCGTTCATCATCGGCATGTTCGCGATGCTGGGCTGGGGGTTGTTCCGCATCTATGTTCTCGGCGATCCGCTGCAAGCCGAGTCTGCGTCCTTCGAGATGCACGCCGAATCCGACGACGTACTGGGACTGGCCATGG
Organism: Mycobacterium sp. MS1601; assembly: GCF_001984215.1. Taxonomy (NCBI): domain Bacteria; kingdom Bacillati; phylum Actinomycetota; class Actinomycetes; order Mycobacteriales; family Mycobacteriaceae; genus Mycobacterium; species Mycobacterium sp. MS1601. Next base: position 6,181,478 of record NZ_CP019420.1, on the reverse strand, counting down.
TGTTCCTGGTGGCCCGGGCATTCTCGTCGGGTTGCGCGGCGCTGACCGGGGTCGAGGCCATCAGCAACGGGGTGCCTGCCTTCCGGAAACCGAAGTCCCGCAACGCCGCTACCACACTGTTGCTGCTCGGCAGCATCGCGGTGGCCCTGCTGATGGGCATCATCCTGTTGGCCGAGAAGATCGGTGTGCAGATCGTCGACGATCCCGCTACCCAACTGGAGGGCGCGCCGGCGGACTACCACCAGAAGACGCTGGTGGCGCAGTTGGCGGAGACGGTGTTCGGCGGATTCCACCTGGGCTTCTTGTTGATCACCATCGTCACCGCGCTGATCCTGGTGTTGGCCGCCAACACCGCGTTCAACGGATTCCCGGTGCTGGGTTCCATCTTGGCCCAGGACCGTTTCCTGCCGCGTCAGCTGCACACCCGCGGTGACCGGCTGGCCTTCTCCAACGGCATCCTGTTCCTGGCGCTGGCGGCCATCGCGTTCGTCGTCGCCTTCGATGCCGAGGTGACAGCACTGATCCAGCTCTACATCGTGGGCGTATTCGTCAGCTTCACCCTCAGCCAGATCGGCATGGTGCGGCACTGGACCCGGCTGCTGCGTACCGAGACCGATGAGCAGGTGCGCGCCAAGATGATCCGCTCGCGCGTCGTCAACACTGTCGGATTCCTCTGCACCGGCTCGGTTCTGGTGGTGGTGCTGATCACCAAGTTCGTCGCCGGCGCCTGGATCGCGATCGTGGCGATGACGGCTCTGTTCGTGATGATGAAGCTGATCCACCGGCATTACGACACCGTGGCTCGCGAACTCGCCGAGCAGGAGGCCGAAAACGACGGGGGCGTGGTGTTGCCCAGCCGCAACCACGCCGTGGTGCTGGTGTCCAAGCTGCACCTACCGACAATGCGCGCGCTGGCATATGCGCGTGCCACCCGGCCCGACCTCTTGGAGGCCATCACGGTCAGTGTTGATGACGCCGAAACCCGCGAACTGGTGCACAAGTGGGAGGAAAGCGACATCTCGGTGCCGTTGAAGGTGATCGCCTCCCCGTACCGCGAGATCACCCGGCCGGTGCTGGACTATGTGAAACGCATCGGCAGGGAGTCACCGCGCACGGTGGTGACGGTGTTCATCCCCGAGTACGTGGTGGGTCATTGGTGGGAGCAGGTGCTGCACAACCAGAGCGCGTTGCGACTGAAGGGCAGGCTGCTGTTCGAGCCCAATGTGATGGTGACTTCCGTTCCATGGCAGCTCAATTCGTCGGAGCGGCTGAAGAAACTGGCGCCGCAGTCGGCGCCGGGCGACGCACGTAGGGGATTCCTGGAATGACAGAACTGACACTGACCGTCGGGTCCGCGGCCAACGGCGGCAGCTGTGTGGCTCGCCACGACGGTCGGGTGGTGTTCGTGCGCTATGCGCTGCCCGGGGAGACGGTGCGGGTGCTGGTAACCGATGAACGCGGATCCTATTGGCACGCCGAAACAATCGACGTCGTCGAGGCCTCACCGGACCGGGTGCCTTCGCTGTGCCCGATCGCCGGGCCGCACGGCTCCGGATGCTGTGACCTCGCCTTCGCAGAACCGGCCGCGCTGCGCGCACTCAAGGGCGACGTGGTGGCAAATCAACTGCAGCGGCTCGGCGGCTTCGAGTGGTCTGGAGTGGCACAGCCCATCGGCGACAGTGGCGCCACCGGCTGGCGCACCCGGGTGCGCCTGGAAGCCGGCGTTGACGGCCGTCCCGGCTTTCACCGCTACCGCAGCAACGACCTGGTGACCGACCTGCGTTGCGGCCAGCTGCCCGAGGGCATGCTCGCCGATCTGCCCGAGGACGCCATCCGGCCGGGGGATCAGGTGCATGTGGTGATCGACGACGACGGCGCAAGGCACGTGGTGTGCGGCGGTCCGCAGCGTCGCACCCGGGCTGTCGAAGGAGACTACGAAACCGTGCAGCGGGTGGGGCAGCGCAGCTGGCAGCTGCCGGCCACGGCGTTCTGGCAGGCGCACCGCGATGCCGCCACCCACTACAGCACTCTTGTCGCGGACTGGGCGGCAGCCGAGCCGGGAATGACGGCCTGGGATCTCTACGGTGGTGCGGGGGTGTTCGCCGCGGCGCTTGCCGACGCGGTGGGAGACACCGGACAGGTGCTCAGCGTCGACACCTCACGCTCGGGGTCGCGGGCCGGTCGCACCGCGCTGGCTGACCTGCCGCAGGTGCAGTTCGCCACCGACTCGGTGCGGCGGGCACTCGGTAAACAGAAGTCGGCGGACGTCGCGGTGCTGGATCCGCCACGCACCGGCGCGGGCCGCGAGGTTGTCGACACCATCGCGGCGGCAGGCGTGCCGCGAGTGGTGCACATCGGTTGTGAGGCGGCCGCTTTCGCCCGCGACATCGGCCTGTACCGCAAGCACGGATTCCAGGTGCGGGAGCTGACGGTGTTCGATGCCTTCCCGTTGACCCATCACGTGGAGTGCGTGGCGCTGCTGGTTCGTTAAGGTGTGTTGCAGGTGTGCCGGGAAGTCTGGTCGGCGGTCAGTTGTGCTGTCGTCGACAAAGGAGTGACTCGGTGCCCAGTCTTTTCCCCCGCGGTTCGTGGCCGGAAACCAAGCATGTCGCCGAGGTGCTGCGGCGGGAAACCGTCGGCGGCATGCTGCTGCTCATCGCGGCCGCTGCGGCATTGATCTGGGCCAACTCACCGTGGTCGGGTCTCTATCACGACATCTCGGAGTTCACGATCGGTCCGGCCGCACTGCATCTGGACCTGTCCATCGCCGCCTGGGCCGCCGACGGGCTGCTGGCCATCTTCTTCTTCGTCGTCGGTGTCGAACTGAAGCGCGAATTCGTCGCCGGGGACCTCCGGGACCCGGCCCGCGCCGCATTGCCCATCCTGGCCGCCGTCGGCGGTATGGCCGCACCTGCGCTCATCTACGTGGCGGTGAACCTGTCGGCGCCGGAGGGATTGGCGGGCTGGGCGGTGCCGACGGCCACCGACATCGCGTTCGCGGTGGCGATCCTGGCCGTCATCTCCACCCACCTGCCGAGCGCTCTGCGAACGTTCCTGCTCACCCTGGCGGTGGTCGACGACCTGCTGGCCATCACCGTCATCGCCATCTTCTACACCGACCACCTGGCGCCGGTGCCGCTGCTGCTGGCACTGGTGTCCGTCGCCGCATTCGGGCTGGCCGTGCAGCGTGGATACGGCAAGTGGTGGCTGTTGATTCCGCTCGGTGTGACTGCGTGGGCGTTGATGCACGCCAGCGGTGTGCACGCCACCGTCGCGGGCGTGCTGCTCGGGTTCACCGTGCCGGTGCTGGGCAAGCACGGGAAAGCCGAGCACTACGAACATCTGCTCCGACCGTTCTCGGCGGGTATCGCCGTTCCGGTGTTCGCGTTCTTCGCCGCCGGGGTGACGGTGGGCGGACTGTCCGGGTTCACGAACTCACTCGGTGATGCGGTGACGCTGGGCGTCATCGCCGGCCTGGTGCTGGGCAAACCGATCGGCATCCTGGGGACGACTTTCGTGCTGGCCAGGTTCACCCGCGCCAGCCTCGACGACGGCCTTGCCTGGCGTGACGTCTTCGGCGTGTCGCTGTTGGGCGGTATCGGTTTCACCGTGTCGCTGTTGATCGGTGAATTGGCCTTCGAAGGCAACGCCGTGGCGGGTGCCGATGTCAAGATTGGTGTGCTACTCGGCTCTGTTCTTGCTGGTCTACTGGCTGCGGTGGTGTTGCTGAGCCGCAACCGGACCTACCGCAGGATCGAGCTGCGCGAGACTCGTGATGCCGACCACGACGGCATCCCCGACATCTACCAGCCTCGTCGCGACTGATTCCAGGATCCGTGGGTAGACTGCCCGAATGCTTGAGCAGATCCGCGGTCCCGCTGATCTACAGCCCCTTTCGCAATCCCAGCTAAGTGACCTCGCTCACGAGATTCGCGAGTTCCTGGTTCACAAGGTCGCTGCAACCGGCGGACATCTGGGCCCGAACCTGGGCGTCGTCGAACTGACGTTGGCGCTGCACCGGGTCTTCGACTCGCCGCACGACCCCATCATCTTCGACACCGGCCATCAGGCCTACGTGCACAAGATGCTGACCGGGCGTTGCGAGGACTTCGACACGCTTCGGAAACAGGACGGGCTGTCCGGATATCCGTGCCGTGACGAGAGCGAGCACGACTGGGTGGAATCCAGCCACGCCAGCTCGGCGCTGTCCTACGCCGACGGCCTGGCCAAGGCTTTCGAGCTCACCGGCCACCGCAACCGACATGTGGTTGCCGTCGTCGGTGACGGCGCACTGACCGGCGGTATGTGCTGGGAGGCGTTGAACAACATCGCCGCCTCGCAGCGTCCCGTGGTGATCGTCGTCAACGACAACGGCCGCAGCTACGCGCCCACCATCGGTGGCCTGGCCGATCACCTGGCACATCTGCGTCTGCAGCCCGGATATGAGCGGCTGCTGGAGAAGAGCCGTGGCGCCGTCCGCGGTGTGCCGGTCATCGGCGAGTTCTGCTACCAGTGCATGCACAGCGTCAAGGCCGGCATCAAAGACGCATTGTCGCCGCAGGTGATGTTCACCGACCTGGGCCTGAAGTACGTCGGGCCCATCGATGGCCACGACGAACACGCTGTCGAGGCAGCCCTGCGTTCGGCGCGGGGCTACAACGCTCCGGTGATCGTGCACGTGGCCACCCGCAAGGGCATGGGCTACGGGCCTGCGGAGAACGACGAAGCCGAGCAGATGCACGCCACGGGCATCATCGATCCGCTGACCGGACTGGCCACCACGGTGTCGGCACCGGGTTGGACGGCCGCCTTCTCCGACGAACTGATCAAGATCGCCCGCAAGCGCCGTGACATCGTGGCGATCACTGCCGCGATGCCCGGCCCCACCGGGCTCAGCGCCTTCGGACAGCGTTTCCCGGATCGCCTGTTCGATGTCGGCATCGCCGAGCAGCACGCCATGACCTCGGCCGCCGGCCTGGCCATGGGTGGCCTGCATCCGGTGGTGGCCATCTACTCGACATTCCTGAACCGGGCCTTCGACCAGGTGATGATGGACGTCGCGCTGCACAAGCTGCCGGTCACCATGGTGTTGGACCGCGCCGGTATCACCGGGCCCGACGGCGCCAGCCACAACGGCACGTGGGACCTGTCGATGCTGGGCATCGTCCCCGGGATGCGTGTCGCCGCCCCGCGTGACGCCGCGACACTGCGCGAGGAACTGCGGGAGGCGCTGGCCGTCAAGGACGGCCCCACTGCGCTGCGGTTCCCCAAGGGCGATGTCGGCAAGAACATCCCGGCACTGAAGCGGCACAAAGGCGTAGATGTCCTGGCGGTGCCGGCCGACGGGCTCTCCGAGGACGTGCTGGTGATCGCCGCCGGACCGTTCGCGGCGATGGCGCTCTCGGTGGCCGAGCGTCTGCGCAACCAGGGCATCGGAGTTACCGTCGTCGACCCGCGCTGGGTGTTGCCCGTCCCGGAAGTCATCGCGGAGTTCGCCATCGCGCACAAACTGGTGGTGACCCTGGAGGACAACGGAGTCAACGGCGGTATCGGCTCGGCGGTGTCATCGGCTTTGCGGCGCAAGGAGATCGACGTGCCCTGCCGCGACGTCGGGGTGCCGCAGGAGTTCTTCCAGCACGCGTCGCGTGGGCAGATCTTCGAGAAGATCGGTCTCACCGATCAGCACGTCGCCCGCCAGATCACCGGCTGGGTTGCGGCATTGAACAACTCCGAAGTGCTCGCCCAAACCGATGTGTCGGCGCGAGAGTCGGAGTAATACGCCCGTCGGGTCGGTCAATCAGCGGTCTCGTCCTCCGAAACAGCGGTCAGTCGGCGCTGGCGCAGCACCCACGCCGCCACCGCCAACACCAGCACCAGGGCGCCCAGCACACCGGTCTGCACGATGGTCCTGGCGAACTCCGGGCCTTGGCCGACCAGCTTGGCTGCCTCCACGGACTGCACCACTATCTCCTTGATACAGGCCAGGATTCCGACGATCAGGAACGGCTCGACCGCGATCTCGTGTGAGCGCAGGCTGGTTCGCACCGCGTAGAGCAGTTCGACGAAGATGAAGATCAGCAGCACCCCGTCCAGCAGCTCGAGCATGACGTTGGAGGTGGGGGTGTCCAGCAGGGAGAACATGGTCTTCACCTGAGCCACCAGCAGGGCCACCGCTCCGGCGACCAGGATCGCCGCGATGGCCCAGTACACCGCGTCCTCGGCGACGCTCAGAACGCGGTCGGCGAACCGCTGCCGGTCCTTTTCGTCGCGCGTCTCTTCCTTTTCGGCCACGCCGCCGCCCTTCAGCTCGCAGGTGGGTGTGTGTTCCCCCGCGTCAACCTGGCGAAACGTCGGTGGGTTGCGTCAACGCGGTAGTCAGCACCGGCACTGTCAGGTCACGCTGCCATTGGCGGGCTCCACCGTCACGCAGGAACTCTTCGATGGTGGCAGCGGGATCCGGCGTCGCCACCCAATCCCAGCACAGCCGTCGCACCAGGTCGGGGGACAGCAGATTCTCGGTGGGGACTTTCACCTGCTCGGAGAGCGCGTTGAGGCCGCTGCGGGCGGCGTCCAGTCGGGCGGCCGCCTCGGGTTTGCGTTTGCTCCAGCGCACCGGCGGCGGGGGACCGTTGGTGGGTTCGCTCGAGCTGGGCGGTTCGGGGTTCTGCCGGGCGGCCGACAAGGCGGCCAGCCACACCTGGGCGTGCCTGCGTTGCTTCGGGCCGCCGAACACCGGAAGTGCAGTCAACTCGTCGACGGTCTTCGGATCCGCTTGTGCGGCACTGATTATCGCGGCGTCCGGAAGGATGCGTCCCGGTGCGATGTCACGCCGGCGGGCGATGTCGTCACGCACCGTCCACAGTTCGCGCACCGCGGCCAGCGCCCTCGGGTTGCGGACCTTGTGGATGCCGGACGTGCGCCGCCAGCGGTCCCGGCGGGTGGGTGCGCCTTCGAACGTGCGTAGGTGGTCGAATTCCTGTGCTGCCCAGTCGGTCTTGCCCTGGTCGGCCAGCACCGCCGCTACGGCGTCCCGCAACTCGATCAGTACCTCGACATCCAGGGCGGCGTAATTCAGCCAGTCATTCGGCAGTGGACGTTTGGACCAGTCGGCGGCGCCGTGGCCTTTGGCGAGCCCGAGGCCCAGCAGCCGGGCCACCATGGCGGCCAGGTTCACCCGGTCGAAGCCGGCAAGGCGACCGGCCAGTTCGGTGTCGTACAGAGCGGGGGGACGCATGCCCACCTCGGCCAGGCACGGCAGGTCTTGGTCGGCCGCGTGCAGGATCCACTCGTCGGAGTTCAGCACGTCGGCCAGCGGCCGCAGAACCTCCAGTGAATCGCCACCGTGGCTCACTGGATCCACCAGCACGGTGCCCGCTCCGGCGCGTCGGATCTGGATCAGATAGGCCCGATTGGAGTACTTGAAGCCCGATGCGCGTTCGGCGTCCACCGCGAACGGTCCCGTACCGCCGCCCAGAAACTCTGCCGCAGCAGCGATGTCGTACTTGGTCACCGAGACTTCGGGAACGCCGTCGGCGGGCCGGGTCAGCGGTTCGGGTGCGGCTTTGTCGTCCAGGTCGGGGTCGTCCAGGTCGGGGTCGTCCAGGTCGGGGGTGGGGGCCGGGTCCGTCATCTCAGGCGCGGGACCGGGTGCCCAGGTCGGTGACGCCCACCGGCGGCAAGCCCGCGGCATGCTCGAGCACCTCGCAGAACGCCTGCACATGGGTACCGAGGTCGGGGGAGGTGGCTGTCCACGACGCCCGCAACTCCAGTTGGTGCGCGCGCGGCGGGCCGGAGATATCGCCGTAACGCACCGAGGTCGTGGCGGTCACGGTGCCGCCGAGGGCGGTGACATGTTCGGAACGTGACTCCAGTGCATCCACCAGCCAGCTCCAGGCGACCTCGGGCAGCAGCGGGTCGATGGCTTCGGTGGAATCCAGGTCGGCCTGGATGTAGGCCACCAGACGCATGGTGCCGTCCCAGGCGTCTGAGCCGTCGGGGTCGTGCAGCAAGATCAGTCGGCCGAATGCGTCGCCGTCGGAGGTCTCGGGGATCACCGCGTCTTCGGGATGCTTGACCTCGGCGCCCACCGCGTAGCTGAACGGCGCGAGGCGCTGCGGCGGTCGGATGGGGCCGAGTTCTATCTCCGGTCGGACGATCGCGGCACTCATCGCCTCCACCGCCGCCTGGAATTCAGCAGGCTCGCCCACAGTCACACATCGACGCTAGACCCACCGGCCCGGCGCGGCACGCAGGCGCGCCGTTTTGGGGGGCAAACCCACTTTGGGAATCACCGGTCCGCAGTGGCAGCATGGAGCGCGATGAATACCCGCCGTGAGCTGCCCTCCTCGCCCTATCTGGCCGCCGCCGCAGGCCGTGTACCGGACCGGGTGCCGGTGTGGTTCATGCGGCAGGCGGGCCGGTCGCTGCCGGAGTACCGGCAGCTGCGCGCCACCCACAAGATGCTCGACGCGTGTTTCGACGCCGAGTTGGTCACCGAGATCACCCTGCAGCCGGTACGCAGGCACAAGGTGGACGCCGCGATCCTGTTCTCCGACATCGTGGTGCCGCTGCGCGGGGCGGGCATCGACCTGGACATCGTGCCGGACGTGGGACCGGTGATCGCGCACCCGATCCGCACCGATGCCGACGTGGCCGCCATCAAACCGCTTGACCCGCAACAGGTAGCGCCTGTCTCCGACGCGGTGTCCCTGTTGGTGGCCGCACTCGGCGAGGTCCCGCTGATCGGGTTCGCCGGGGCTCCGTTCACGTTGGCCTCGTATCTGGTGGAGGGCGGCCCCAGTAAGAATCACGAGCGGACCAAGGCGATGATGTTCGGCGCCCCGCAGACCTGGCACGCGCTGATGACCGCGCTGACCGATATCACGATCGGCTTTCTGCAGGTGCAATTGGCCGCCGGGGTGGACGCCATCCAGGTGTTCGACTCGTGGGCGGGCACCCTGTCGCTGCGCGACTACCGCACCCATGTGCTTCCGCATTCGTCACGGGTGTTCGCCACGCTGGCCGACGCCGGCGTTCCCATGACGCACTTCGGGGTCGGCACCGCCGAACTGCTGGGAGCCATGAGCGAGGCAGGCGCGGGGGTCGTGGGGGTGGACTGGCGCACGTCGCTGGCCGACGCCGCCACCCGGGTGCGGCCCGGTACCGCGCTGCAGGGCAACCTCGACCCGGTGGTGCTGTTGGCCGGCTGGGAGGTTGCGCAGCAGCATGCCCGCGCGGTGGTCGACGACGGTCGCCGAGCCGTCGAAGCGGGTGCCGCCGCCCACATCTTCAACCTCGGCCACGGTGTGCTGCCCCCCACCGACCCCGGCATCATCACCGACGTGGTGGCCCTGGTGAAATCGTTGTGACGTCGTATTGTGTTGTCGGCGGGGGGATTTCGGGACTGACCGCGGCCTACCGGCTGCGCTGTGCCTTGGGTCCGGCGGCCCGGATCACACTGTTCGACCCCGCCGACCGCCTCGGCGGGATCCTGCGCACCGAACGGCTGGCAGGCCAGCCGATGGACGTCGGCGCCGAAGCATTCGTGGTGCGGCGCCCGGAGGTGCCCGCGCTGCTCGACGAACTGGGGCTGGCGGGCCGTCAGATCGGCACCACCGGTGTGCGGCCCCTGATCTACGCGCAGCGCCGGCTGCACGGCATGCCGTCGGACACGGTCAACGGCGTGCCCAGTTCGGCGGCGTCGGTGACAGGTCTGGTCGACGACGCCACCGTCAGCCGGATGGCCGTCGAACCCACCACCGGGCTGGACTGGCGCCCCGGCTCCGACCCCACCGTCGCCGCGCTGGTGGGGGACAGGTTCGGCACGCAAGTGGTGGCCCGTTCGGTGGATCCGATGCTGGCAGGCGTCTACGCGGGTTCGGCGGCGACCATCGGATTGCGCGCCGCTGTTCCCACCGTGGCCGCCGCCTTGGACCGAGGCGCCCGCAGTCTCACCGAGGCAGTGCGCTCAGCGCTGCCACCGAACACCGGGGCGCCGGTGTTCGGTGCTGTCGAGGGTGGCTACGAAGTGCTGCTGAGGGAACTGATCGCCCGCAGCGGGGTGCACTGGGTGGGTACCGCCGTCGAGGAACTGCAGCGTGACGGCAGCCGGTGGGCGCTGCGCGACGACGAGGGCACACAGTGGCGCGCCGACGGCGTGGTCCTTGCCCTGCCCGCCCCGCGCTTCGCGCGACTGACCGCAGCGGTGGCGCCGCGTTCAGCGGCGGCCGCCGCCCGTATCGAGGTGGCCTCGTCGGCCGTGGTGGCCCTGGCGGTGCCGGGTGGAACTCCGCTGCCGCAGCGCTCCGGGGTGCTGGTTGCCAGCGGAGAACGCTTGCACGCCAAGGCGATAACACTGTCCACCCGTAAGTGGGGCAGACGCGGCAACTGCGAACTGTTGCGGCTGTCGTTCGGGCGCTTCGGGGACACTGTCGCCCGCGACACCAGCGACGAAGATCTGGTGGCGTGGTCGCTGGCCGATCTGGCCGAGGTGTTCGATGTGTCGGTGGAACCGGAGGACGTGCTGGTGCACCGGTGGTTGGAGGCCATGCCGCAGTACGGCCCGGGGCACGCCGCGATCGTGGCCGAGGTCCGCGCCGGTCTGCCGCCCGGACTGGCTGTCGCGGGCAGCTACCTCGACGGCATCGGGGTGCCCGCCTGTGTCGCCGCGGCGGGTCGTGCAGTGTCCGAACTCACCGGCCGCGACCGTTGAGCATCGTGGCACCATAGGGGCCATGTCACGCCTGGATTTCGACGCACTCAACTCCACCATCCGCTACCTGATGTTCTCCGTGTTCGCGGTCAACCAGGGGGAGCTGGGTAGCGCCGAGCGCGACCGCCAAGAGATCGTCGAAGAGACCGCCACCTTCCTCAAACAGCAGGAGGACAAGGGTGTCGTGGTGCGCGGCATCTACGACATCGCGGGCATGCGGGCCGACGCCGACTACATGTTCTGGACCCACGCCGAGCGCGTGGAGGACCTGCAGGCCACCTACTCCGACTTCCGTCGCACCACCACCCTGGGCCGGGCCAGCGCCCCGGTGTGGAGCAGTGTCGCGCTGCACCGCCCCGCGGAATTCAACAAGAGCCACATCCCGGCGTTCCTCGCAGGCGAGGAGCCCGGCAACTACGTGTGTGTCTACCCGTTCGTGCGGTCGTTGGACTGGTATCTGCTGCCTGACGACGAGCGCCGCAAGATGCTCGCCGACCACGGCATGGCGGCTCGCGGTTACAAGGACGTCCGTGCCAACACGGTGCCCGCGTTCGCGCTTGGCGACTATGAATGGATTCTCGCTTTCGAGGCACCCGAGCTGTACCGGATCGTCGACCTGATGCGGGACCTGCGGGCCACCGAAGCGCGCAGGCATGTGCGCGAGGAGATTCCGTTCTTCACCGGGCCGCGGGTGGCGGTGGAGCAGTTGGTGGAGCGCCTGCCCTGACCTCGCGGACATGCACGTGAATCTGCCCGCCTGGTAGGCAGTAAACCGCGAATCGTCGCCCCTGGGCTTGCTAGCCTGGTGCGCACCGAGTCGCTCTGGGGGGACCGTGCCGACAGCTGGGCGTCACCGTTCGAGTATCACCAGTTCACCCCACGGGATTGCGCTGGTGGCGGTGGCGGTAGTGGCGGCGGTGGTGGTCCTCGTGGCCCCGACGCTGACCGATCGCGCCACGGTGTGGACGGTCCTGTGTGTGGGCCTTGCGGCCATGGCGGTGGCCGCCGCGTGGTGCGCTGTGGCTGCCGCGCGTGCGTCGAAGGATCGCAGGCGTTGGGTGTGGGTCGCCATGACCGGTGGGCTCATCGTGTGGGCTGTCGGCACCTTCGTTTTCGCCATGCGCCCTCCCGGTGCGATGACGGTTCCGGTGGCAGGCGACATCGCCCATGTCGCGTTCTGGCTGGCGGCGTTCTCGGCGCTGGTGTTGATCCCGGCGAACACGTGGTACTTCTCGTGGCTGCGGACGGTGTTGGACGCGCTCGTCATCGGGACCGCGCTGTTCATCGTCGCCTGGCTGCTCTTGCGCCGCTTCGTCGATGTCGCCGATGTGGGAGACAGCCGAGCCCTTCTGGTCACCGTCGTCTATCTCTCGACGGCGGTGGTGGCGTCCACCATCGGGGTGCTCGTGGTGTCCCGGGCGCGGGGGCGGCACCGAACCATCCTGATCTTGCTGGCCACGGGAATTACGGTGACGGCCCTGGCCCGAGGGGCGTTCGTGTACGTCACGGCACGCCAGGATGCAGATGCTCCGATGGTGGTGGCGATCGGCTGGGGAGTCGGCATCCTGCTCATCGGCGCCGCGGCGGCCGTTGCCGTGACCGTTGGCGGCGATACCCAGGCATCGGCGCTGCCACCCAAGACCTCACTGTGGTTGCCCTACCTTCCGATCGTCGTTGCCTGCGCCGTCTGCACCGTCGAACTCTTCGCGGTGCCGGGCCTTCCGCCCGTGCTGTTCGCCCTGCTCGTGATGGTCAGCGGAATGGTGGCCAGGCAGTACCTGGTGATGCGGGACAACCGGCGGATGGTGGCCGCCGCCACCGAGGAGGCGCTGCGCGACCCGCTCACCGGGGTGGGCAACCGCGCGCTGCTGCTGGACCGGTTGACCCACGCGCTGGACCTGCGCCAGCGTGATCGCAGCGATGTCACCGTGCTCGCCCTCGATCTGGATCATTTCAAGCTCGTCAATGTCTCGCTGGGTCACCCGGCGGGGGACACGCTGCTGGCGGCGGTGTCCGAGCGGGTGGTGTCCTGCCTGCGTACCGGTGACACCGTCGCCCGGCTTCGTGGCGACGAGTTCGCGGTTCTGATGGAAGGCAGCGCCGCCAACGCCCGCGCGGTGGCCCACCGGGTGCTGCTGTCCTTCGACGCACCGTTCACCCTCGACGGCCACGATGTGATGATCCGACCCAGCGTCGGCCTGGCGATCCTGTGTGCCGAAGAGATGGATGTCTGCGCTGAGGTCTTGTTGCAGCGGGCCGAGACCGCGATGAACGCCGCCAAAACCTCAGGCAGCGGCGGGCTTCGGATCCATACCCCCGACCTCGACCTCTCGACATCGACGGCAGGAGGCGGTGCCGCGCCCGCCGTCCAACTGCTCGGCGAACTGCGTCGCGCCATCGACCGGCAGGAGCTGGCGGTGGTGTATCAACCGCAGATAGATCTGCGCAGCGGTGCCATCGCCGGGCTCGAAGCGCTGGTCCGTTGGCCCCACGAACACCGCGGCACCATCGAGCCCGATCGATTTTTGCCACTGGTTCGCCAGTACGGACTGATGCCCGCACTGACCGACCTGGTGGTGAAAACAGCACTCGACGATCTCGCCGTCTGGCACCGACGCCAGTGCGCGGTCCCGGTGGCGGTGAACCTGTTCGCCCCCTCGCTCGCCGACGTCCAGTTGCCATTGTCGGTGGCGTGGGCGCTGGCCGAGCGCAAGCTGCCCGCCGAGCTGCTGACCATCGAGATCACCGAGGACCTGGTGCTCGAAGACACCCGCCGCACCAGCGCGGTGCTGGGCGACCTGCGCGCCCGTGGCATCCGGATAGCGATCGACGATTTCGGCAGCGGCTACTCCGCGTTGTCCTATCTGCGGGAACTCCCGGTTGACGAGATGAAGGTCTGTAAGCAGTTGGTCGAGCCCATCACGGTCGACCCTCGCGCTGACGCCGTGGTGGGGGCGGTGATCGAGTTGGCGCACATCCTCGGTGCCAGGGTGGTGGCCGAGGGCGTCGAGGACGAGGCCACACACGTCCGGCTGCAGCAGTTGGACTGCGATATAGGCCAGGGCTACCACTATTTCCGGCCGCTGGACTTCGAGGCCACCACCAGGTTGTTGCTGTCCCGGCTGAATCCGAGGTTCGAGAACTCGGTTATTGGGTAACCCGATCGCGGTGCGGCAGTGATGCCCCACCTCCTGTGCGGTCAAAGAGCGGCCGGCGAAATTGTGCGCCGCGCCCGTGAAGGCATGGCGCGTTGGCTGAGAGGAGCCGCGCGTGGATGTGGCAATCGTTGCAGCAGAGCCTGATTCGGTAGGTGAGCTGAGCTCGGCAGCCGCGTTGAGCGGTGCCTTGATCGTCGCGGGCCACCAGGCCAGCGTGCACGTGCCCCAAGACCCGGCAAATCTGAGCGCCTATACCGAAGAGTTGCACCGCACCTGGTCTCACCGCCCGCCCGACGTGGCGCACGCACAGTCCTGGCTGTCGGGTATGGCAGCGCAGTCCGCCGCGCGGGGGCTAGACATCCCGGTGGTGCAGTCGTTCAGAGCTGTGGAGACCGTGGAGGCGCGCAAGCTGGTGGCGGTGTTGGCTCGCAGAGCCAGTTGGGTGGCTGCGACCAACAACGAGCAACTGGTCGAGCTGCTGCAGACGGGCTGCTCCAGGTCCAGGTTGTCCGTGATTCCGTGCGGAGTGGACGGTGAATTGTTCGCCCCGCCCGGGCCGGTCGCGTCCCGGGGCGTTGCGCACCACCGGATGGTGTCGGTATGGACGACGGCCCTGCGTCCGAGCATGGCACTGGCGGCGCTGGCCTCGACTCCCGACGCCGAGTGGGTGGTGGCCGTGGATTCCGCCGCCGATGACGCCACCGAGGTCGAGTCCAGGCTGCGCCCGGCGGCCGAAGCCGCAGGTGTGGCTGACCGCCTGGCGGTCGAGCAGGTCAGCGACGCGCCGCAACTCGCGGCATTGCTGCGGTCTGCCGATGTGTTCGTGTGCCCCGTCACCGCCGATCCCGCCGGAGCTGCTGTGCTGCAGGCGATGAGCTGCGCCGTGCCGGTGGTGGGCACCGCGGTGGGGGCGCTGGTGGACATCGTGGTCGATGACGTCACCGGCCGACTGGTGCCACCCGGTGATGCCCCCCGCTTCGTCGAGGCGGTGCGCCGGCTGCTGCACGAACCGTTCGCCGGCCGCGGGATGGGTGGCGCCGGGCGAGACCGTGCCTGCTCCCGCTATTCGTGGGAGCGGGTGGCCGCCGACGCGGTGCGCGCCTACGCCGGTGCGCTGGGCCCGGTCGGCGCGGCCAGCGCCTGAGCTGTCAACTGGTGGGGACCAGTTTGAGTGAAATCGAGTTGATGCAGTAGCGCTGGTCAGTCGGTGTGGGGTAACCCTCACCGGTGAACACGTGGCCGAGGTGGCTGTGGCAGTTGGCGCACAGCACCTCCACCCGGTGCATACCGTGCGAGTCGTCGGGGCGCAGGATCACCGCGTCGGAGTGTGACGGGTCGAAAAACGAGGGCCACCCGCAGTGTGAATCGAATTTCTCTGTGCTGCGGAACAATTCGGTGCCACACGCCCGGCACTGGTAAACACCTTCGGTTTTGGTGTCGGTGTATTCGCCGCTGTAGGCCCGCTCGGTGCCGGCCTGCCTGAGGACGGCGAATTCCTCGGGGCTGAGCTTCGCGCGCCATTCGTCGTCGGTCAGCGCAACCTTCGGGCTGGGCAGCTCTGACAAGTTGGGACTCATGCGTCCACGCTATCGCGCTGCTGGCGGGGCGTCACCCACGGCGGATCGATTCCCTGATCCAGGCGACCGTCGGCCTTGGCGTCCAGATATCGGAAGTACAGCACCGCGGCCACCACGATCAGCATCAGCGACCAGCCGTAGGTGATCTTCATGTACTCGAGGAACCGGCCGGTGGTGGGCCAGTGCCACAACAGGAACCGGTCCATGGTGAAGAAGCCGTAGATCGCCAACCAGGCCGGCCAGTTGCGGATGACGGAGTTCTGCAGCACCACGGTCAGGACGAAGGGGAACAGCATCATCGAGTAGTAGCCCTGACCCAGGGACAGCACCAGATACGACGCGGTGAGCAGCACCCCGGAGGAGGTCAGCATCCAGAACAGCGGGTCGCGGGTGCGGTAGTAGCGGTACAGCAGCACCATGCTGACCACGGCCAGTCCCAGGAACAGCAGCCGCAGCGCCACGATCAGCCACATCGGCAGGCCGTAGTAGATGCCGTTGCCCAGGATGGCGGAGTTGAAGTAGTCGCGGGTGGACATGATGTAGGGCACGGTGCGTTCGATGTAACTCATGGGGTCGCTGACCAGCGGCCAAGCGGCGATATTGAACACCAGTGGCACGGCGAAGGCGCTGACCAGCGCCCGCCACTGCCGGTTGAGCACGGGCAGCAGCAACAGGGGTGCCAGCGAGGGTTTGACCACCAGGGTCATGCCGATGGCGGCACCGGCCAGCCATTCGCGGCTGCGTCGGCCGTCGAGCAGCCACAGCAGGAACAGCACCTCGCCGAAGAGGATCCAGCCGTTGATGTTGGTGTAAACCAGTGTGCTGGTGACGGATTCGGTGAGGAACATCGCCAGGATCAGCGCGGGCAGGGCGAATGAGGTCCAGGACAGCTTGAAGAGCTTGAGCATCAGTACCGCGGACAGCAGGATCGCGATGGTGCTCAGTGCGATGAACCAGTAGCGGGACGCGTCCACGGGCAGGTACCCGAACGGGGCGAGCAGCAGGGTGCCGCCGGGCGGGTAGAGGTAGTGCGGGTCGACGTGGTTGAAGTTCTCGTTGTAGATGTCCCAACCCATTTTGAAGTTGATGACAGCGCGGTACACCGGCCCGAAATCGTCGGTGATGTAGCCGTTGGTGGCCAGTACGTAGCTGCGGTGGAACACCGACATGATGGCCAGGGGCCAGAGGATCGACCGCAGCACCGTCGCGGCACTTGGCGGTGCGGTACGGGGCCGGAATGCATTCAACAGGCGGGTGCGTGCCGCGTCTACTGCCGTCACGTGCGCACCGTACACCGGGCCGGGGTCACGATGAGTCAGGCGGGGCAGTAGGTGTCTGTCGGCTGCGTTTTCCCGCTACCGATGTATTCCAGCAACGGTGCCATGGCGCATGACGAGTACACCGAGGCGCCGTGGCCGATGCCCTGCCACATCACCCGTCGGTTGGCGGCACCGGCGTTGATGATGGTGGCGGCGGTGGCTGCCACCCCGTCGCCGCCGACGATGGGGTCGTTCTGTACACCCAGCAACAACACCTCGGTGCGCAGGTTGGTCGGGTCCTCCGGAGCCTTGCCGCTGGGCCAGTTCAGGCATTTCACCAGGTTGAGTGCCGCGACCCTGCCGAACTGCGGGTACATGTCGTCCCACGCGACCACCAGCTCGCGAACCCGGTCCGGGGTGGGCCGGTTCAGCGCGTCGCTGCACCGGTTGATGAACTGACCGTCGGACTCGCGCAGAGCTTCGGCCTGGTTTATCAGACTGGTCAACTGGTTGTTGTCACCGGAGCGGGCCGAGGCCAGCGCGTCGGCGAGCTTGTTGGTACTCGTCACCCGGTCACCGTCGGGGAAGGCCAGCGCGGTGGTGATGGCGGTGACCAGCTGCGAGACGGCGGCGCCGCCGGGGCCACGACCGGCCTCGGCGTCGGCGATCAGGGCGGACACCGCGGCTTTCGGATCGGGGCCCAGCGCACATGCGATGGCGACGCACTGGGTGGCGAACGCGTCGAGGGCGGCCTGCTGCCCGCGGACCTGCTGCTCGGCGGCGGCCTCAGCAGACACCGCCAACGGCAGCGGTGAGTCGAGCACCAGCCGCGACACCTTGTCGGGGTGGGCGCCGGCATAGGCCAGTGCCACCTGGGCGCCGTTGCCGATGCCCATCAGTGCCAGTGACGGCATGTCCCACAGACTGCGCAGCCGCTCCAGGTCCTCGGCGGCGTGGGCATTGTCGTAGGCGCTGTCGCCGGGAGCGATGGTGTCGGTGCAGCTGGTGGTGGCGGTCATGGTGATGGCACCCAGGTTGGCCACCGGGTCATCGCCCGGCTCGAACTGCGCTTGGTCGCGCATCTCCTGGCGGTCGAACAGATCACGGCAGTCCACCGGGCTGGACATGCCCATGCCGCGTCGGTCCACCGCGACGATCGGATGGGTGTCCAACACGTCGGCACCTGCTCGCGACAGCCACACCGGAAGCTGTTGTGAGGTCGGCATATCCGAGCCGGTGGTGAACACCAGCGGGCCGGCGTCGGCGGGGGTGCGCACCGAACGTGCCCGCACCACCCCGATGTTCACCGTCCCGGTGGCGCCGGCGATGGGATCCAGGTCGGCGTCGTAACTGGCGCATTCCAGGGTGATCGCGGGCGGCGCCGGCAGTGCCGCATCGGCGAACACCTCGGAGGTGCACTGTCGCCACGGCAGGTCTTTGCCCGACGCCGGCGCCGCGATGGGCGGCGGACCGTCGGGTGACTGTGTGGTCGGCGTGGAGTCGCCCTCGTCGTGCGAGACGTCGGTGGCGTAGCGCGGATTGGCCGCCAGGCCCGGCGCGCACGCGGCCAGCAGTGCGGACACCACGATGAGGGCCGTGAGGTGAACGGGCCGTTTCATGCCGCCCACAGTAGCGATTCGCTCGAAGGAGTCATGCGTGTCGGACGTAGCGGCAGTACAGGTAGCCGGCGTCATCGGTCAGCAGATGCACTCGCCGCAGCGGCGTCGACCGGCCCGCACCGTGGGCAATGCGCCCGGCGTCGCCACCCACCACGGTGGGGGCGATGGTCAGGCACAGCTCGTCGAGCAGGTCTGCGGCGATGAAGGTGCCCAGCAGACTCGGTCCGCCTTCGGTGAGCACGCGGCTCAGCCCGCGGGCCGCCAGCGCGGCCAGCAGCACCACGGTGTCCACCTCGTCGACGTCGGGTCCGGAACAGTCGATCACCTCGGCGGCCTCACCCAGCAGAGCGCGCGCACCGGGGGCGGCGGAGTTCGACGTGAGCACCAGGGGCGGCACCTCACTGTGGGTGAACACCAACATGTCACGGTTGAGCCGCCCGCTGTTGCTCACGATCGCGATGGGCGGCACCTCGGCCTGACCGCGAGACTGCCGGTGTTGACGCTGCTGCACCGTCAACGTCACGCCGCCGTAGTTCTCCGAGCGCACAGTGCCCGCTCCGACCACGATCACGTCGGCCAGCTCGCGCATCACGGAGAACAGCGCACGGTCACCCGGACCCGCCAACCCCCCGGAGGTGCCGTCGACGGCGGACCCGCCGTCCAGACTGCTGATGAAATTGGCACGTACCCAGCATTTTCGGGAGCCGTCAGAGCCACGATCGGGGTAGGCGTAGAGCTCCGGCAGCGCGGCGTCGTCCACGATTCCGGTGGTCGTCATCAGTGTGAGCTGTATCCCAGCGTCGGGTTGCGCCATGAGTTCGATTGCAGCACGTCGCTACAGTTCCTGCATGAACGCCCCCTCTTCTACAAACTCGGAGGCCTCGGCGCCAGCCCATCTTGTCGACCGCCATCCCACGGTCTCGCCGGAACGGCTGATCGCCCAGCTGGTGCCACCGCCGACATTCACCGATGTCAGCTTCGAGAGCTACCGGCCTGATCCGGCCGAGCCGAGTCAGGCCGCTGCCGTCGACAAATGCCGCACGTTCGCCGAACAGGCGGTGGCGCGCAGGGCCGGCAAGAAGAAGATGTTCGGCAAGCGTGGGGTGCTCCCCGGCGTGGGCATCTACCTCGACGGCGGGTTCGGTGTCGGTAAGACCCACCTGTTGGCCTCGACGTATTTCTCGGTGTCCAAGGACTCGCCGGCGCCGACGGCCTTCGCGACCTTCGGGGAGCTGACCCAGGTGGCCGGGGTGTTCGGCTTCCTCGAGTGCATCGAGCTGCTCGGCGAGTATGCGGTGGTGTGTATCGACGAGTTCGAGCTCGACGACCCCGGCAACACCACGCTGGTGTCGCGGTTGCTCAGCCAGCTGGTGGAGCGTGGGGTGTCCATCGCCGCGACGTCGAACACATTGCCCGAGCAGTTGGGCGAGGGCCGGTTCGCGGCGCAGGATTTCATGCGCGAGATCGCCGCGCTGTCGCAGATCTTCACCACGGTGCGCATCGAGGGGCCGGACTATCGGCACCGTGGCCTGCCGCCGGCGCCGGAGCCGCTGTCGGACACCGAGGTGGAGCAGCGGGCGGAGGGCGTGCCGAGCGCCACGCTGGACGACTTCGACGCCCTGTGCAAGCACCTGGCCACCATGCACCCGTCGCGGTATCTGAGCCTGATCGAAGGTGTGGAGGCGGTGTTCCTCACCGGTGTGCACGCCCTCGACGACCAGAACGTGGCGCTGCGGCTGGTGTCGCTGACCGACCGGCTCTACGACGCCGGGATCCCGGTGGTGGCTTCCGGAGCCAAGCTGGACACGGTGTTCAGCGACGAGATGCTGGCCGGTGGGTACCGCAAGAAGTACCTGCGGGCGACGTCGCGGCTGCTGGCGTTGACGGCGGCGGGTATGCAGCTGTAGAGCGGGCCGGTCTAGGCAGAGGTTTGGAGCTCGCGGGTCAACACGTAGTCGTGCTCGATTCCCGCGCCCATGCGGAAGCTCTTGGTGCCGGTGACCGTGAACCCCTGTTTGGTGTAAAAGCGTTGGGCGCGTTGGTTTTCCTCGTTGACGCCCAGCCATACGCTCTTGGCGCCCGCACTGTGGGCGTGGTCCAGCGCCGCGGACATCAGGGCCGCTGACACTGTGCCCCCGTGGCTGCTGGGCAGCACGTAGATCTTGGACAGTTCGACGGTTGGCAACACCGTCACCGCCGTGTGCACGTCGGCATCGTCGGGCAGGCCGTGGATCAGCATCGCGTAGCCGACAGCCACCCCGTTTTCGCGTGCCACGAACACGGCGCGCTCGGGGCTGGTGACGTAGTGGGTGAACCGCTCCGCCGAGAGGTTCTCGGCGATGAAGGCGGCGATGTTCTCGGGTGTGGCCGACGGCGGGCAGGCCAGCGGGAAGGTGCGGGCGGCGACGTCGGCGAGGTCGGCGATATCGGTGGTGGTGGCTCGGGAAATCTGCAGTGCGCTCACATGTTCCATTGAGCCAGACGAATGCCGGTCTTCTTGTCCACCAGCACCACGTTGGTCACCAGGTCGCGGTAGCAGTCCCAGTACACCCAGCCGGCCACCGTCGACCCGGCTGGGGCGTTGAGCAGGCCGTGCTGCAGCGCGTCGGGGGCATCGCTGTTGCGGGGTTCGTAGGCGTCACCGGTGGGGGTGACACCACGGAACCAGAACGACACGCCCATGGCGTAGGGGACGGGCATCTGCTTTGCCTGGACCACCACCTGGGACTTCCACACCTGGTGGCGCGGCGCCCGGGGCGGGTAGCCGAAGCCGGGCGGGATCTCCGAGGGCACCGGTGCCATCACGGTCACGTCGGCGATGATGCCCAGGTACTCGACGCGCAGTGTGTCGCCCATCCGTCCGATGACCGTGTCCGCGGCTGCAGCCACCGGCGTGGTCCCGACACCGAAACCCAGGACTGCCGCTGCTACGAGAAGGGTCGAGAACCATCGGCGCATGTGTCGCATGATGACATATCGGACAGGTGTCCACAGCCGGTTGGGCGCTTCAGCCGGCCTGTGCTGGGTTGCCGGCTTCCTCACCGGCTTCGTCCCTCAGCCGGATCGGTCAGCCGGCCCACGGCCCGACGCCGCCGACCTTCTCCACCGTGATCCGCGTCAGGAAACCGTCCGGCGCGTCTTCGGGCGGGAAACCGGTGCCTGGAGCCAGCACCGCGGAGAGCTCACGCAACACCTGCGGGGCGCCGCCCTCGACGATGCGCGCCGTGCCGGTGACCGCCAGGTACGGCCGCATCACGCCGCCGCCGCTGTCGGCGACGACGGTCAGTGCTACCCGGCCGTCGCGGCGGATGTTGCGCACCTTCCGGTACTTGTCACTCAGGTGCGCGGCCACCAGCTCGTCGTCGTGCTCTCCCGGCTGCAGCGCCACCCACACCACACTGACCTGCGGGCTGCCGTCGGCGTTGAGGGTCACCAGGGTTGCGTTGACGCCCTTGCCGATCAGCGCGCGGGCGGAGTCGTCGAGTTTCATGACCTCTTCTACGGACAAGCCCGGCGTTTCATTCCCTAGGACGCCTCGAACTCCAGCAGGGTGAGTTTGGCGGCCGCGCCGCCGGCGTATTGACCCGCCGTCCCGTCGGAACGGACCACCCGGTGACAGGGGATCACCACCGGTAGGGGGTTGCGCGCACAGGCCGTGCCCACCGCGCGCACCGCGCCGGGGTTGCCCACCGCGCCGGCCACCTCGGCGTAGGTTTCGCGTCCGCCGTAGGTGATGCTGCGCAGGTGCTCCACCACGGTGCGTCGAAACCCTTGGGCCAGACGCAGATCCATCGCGAGATCGAACGTGGTCCGGCTTCGGTCGAAGAACTGCTCGAGCTGGCGTGCAGTGTCGTCCAGGCGGGCGGGGGAGTGCAGGATTCGAGGGCTGATCCGCTGCGCCAGGGTGGCCAGCACCGCGTCGTGGTCCTCGACGGCGAACGCCACCCGAACCAGCCCCACCTCGGTGGCGGCCAGCAGCAAGGTGCCCACCGGGGTGTCCAGGGTGCGGTAGGCGATGTCGAGTGCGCCGTCGCGGTCGGCGGCCTCGGTGAGGCGGGTGTGCAGCCGCGCCAGTGCGGCGGTGTCGCCGGGCAGGTCGAACAGGTTGGTACTCATGCTGTTTCATCCTCTCGGTACCGGCGTCGCAACGCGGCGATTCCGTCGGCGGCGGCGCGGCGCGCTGCCCCCGGTGAGTTGCCCAGCAGTCCGGCGATCTCCGCGAACGGCAGTCCGGCGATGTGGTGGTAGGCGACGGCGCGGCGTTGTTTGTCGGGCAGGGCCGCCAGCGCCGACCACAGGTCCGGGTCGCGGTCGGTGTTCGGGGCCGCATGTTCGGGAAGCACATCGGTGGGGACGGCGCGACGGCTGCGGGCGCGGCCGACATCGATCGAGCGACGGTGCGCGATGGTCACCAACCAGGCTTCGACGTTGGCGTCGGCAGGCAGGTCGGGATAGGCCCGCAGCGCCGACAGGAACGTCTCCGACCACGCGTCCTCGGCGTCGTCGGGGCCCACGACGGCACGACATACTCGCAACACCGTCGGCCCGTGCCGGGCCACCACCTGTTCGAATGGGCGCACACTCACATCATGTAGACGCTCGGTCCGGCGCGGATGTGAGGTCAGCTCTTCGACAGTGATTCCAGGACGGTGACCAGGTCGGTCTCGATGCGTTCCTTGTCGACGCCGGCTTGGTGCAGGGGGCCGGTGACGTCTTCGACTTCCAGCAACGCCAGGAGCAGGTGCTCGGTGCCGATGTAGTTGTGGCCCAGTCGCAGCGCCTCGCGGAACGTGAGCTCCAGTGCCTTTCTGGCCGCGGGGTCGAAGGGCACCAACTGCAGGTGTTCGCCGGTGTCGGGGGGCAGGGTGATCACTGCGCGTACCGCCTCGGGCGTGACGTTCTGGGTCAGTAACAGTCGCGTGGCCAGGGCATCGGCGTCGGTCAACAACCCGAGGATCAGGTGCTCGGGGGTGATCTGCTGGTTGCCGGCGTCGCGGGCGAGGTTCTGGGCGGCGACGACGACGGCTTTGGCGCGTGGGGTGAAGCGGTGGAAACCCTCGTTGGGGTCGATGGTGTCGCCTTTGGGGACAAATCGTTTCTGGGCGGCTTGTTTGGTGACGCCCATGCTGGTTCCGATCTCGGTCCAAGAGGCGCCGGAGCGGCGGGCCTGATCCACGAAGTGTCCGATCAGGTGGTCGGACACTTCGCCGAGGTGCTCGGCGACCAGCATCGCATCTTTGAGTTGCTCGAGCTCATCGGCGTGCAGGCTCGTGATGGTCCGGATCAGCGTGTCGAGGCTGACGGCGTTGTGTGCGGGTGAGGTACTCATGCGTCAACCGTAAGTTGACGCGAATGTATCGTCAACTTACGGTTGACGTCGGCGTGTCTCACGCGTCACATCTGTCACTCCTGTCACACTTTGGGATATCCGATAAGCCCGTGAAGAGCGGAGACAGCACATGCGCCCAATCGTCCTCGGCTTTGCGGCCCTCGGTTTGTTTCTCGGCAGCTTGATGATGGCGCCGCTCACCTCGGAAGTGGCCGAGTCGAGCTGTGTCACCCAGTCGGTGGCCCGTGACTGTGTTCTGAGCACGCCCGCACCGCCTTGGCTTTGATTCTTTCTCGACTTTGCTGCGGGTCATCCCGGCGTGTGCACGCGGGCTGGGTTCCCGGCGTCGACACCGGTGAGGCCGCAGCAGGCCCGGTGGTCACGAAGCGATCAGATGCCGCCGGAAGTGTGCCGAGGCTGTCAGATAGTGTGCAGAGTTCGCTCAAGGTCGTGGCTCGGCGGAATTATGGCCTAAACTAAGCGGGTCTAACAGCAAGCACGCAGATTTGGGAGTGGTAATGGCACGTCGCAGCCGACGGAGTGCAACCGTTCTGCTGATGGGCGCGGCGCTGTCCGCAGCCCCCCTCGGCTTGGCGACCATCGTCACCCCGGCGATCAGCCACGCCGAATGCGGTGTCGACGGCGGTGGCGGCTATGCCCACCCCACCGGCGGCGGTATCGGCGGCGGCACGGTGTCGTGCGAGGCGGCGGCCGAGCCCGCCCCTGCCGACAACCAGCCGCGCAACGAGTGGGGTTTCAACCCGAACCTCACCCCGGCCGAGAACCTGGCGCAGCTTCCAGCTCCCGCGCTGCAGGAGCCGCTGGTGCAGACATCGCTGGTCGATGACGTGCCGGTGCAGATCTCTCCGGAACTCGGCCTGCCTGGCATCGGTGTCGGTGTCAATCTCTGGCCGGATCTGACCCCCATCGTCAACGGTGTCGTCGGTGCCGGTACCGGCGCAGCGGTCGCCAGTATGCCGGCCCCCAATCTCAACGGCGTCGGCGCAGCGCTGTCGCAGCTGCCTCCGCCGCAGCTGCCGGATCTGACCAAGATTCCGCCGCCCAAGCGCATCATCCCGCTGCAGTGCGGACCGCAGATCACGCCGTTCTTCCGGCCCTGCATCTGAGTCAGCCGCGGGGATAACCCCGTCGCACCGTCCGGTCGAGAATGCCGAGGGTGGCACGCAGCGCCGCCTCGGAGATCACCGGGAAGATCCCGGCGTCACGCCAAGTCTGCTCGATGTCGGACCAGTCGTAGAACGAGGTCACCCTGGTGCCGTCGGAGCTGGGCTCCAGTCGGTAGCCGTAGACGTGTCCGATCTGTGGTCTGACCCGTCCGAGGATGGTCCAGGCGATCAGAGCGTCCGGCTCGAACTCGGTTATCCGGACGGTGACGTCGTAGCGTCCGAGTTCGGGAAAGTCGTTGAGCGACTCTCGGTCCATGTGGACGGTGAACTCGTCGCCCACCATTGCCACCGAGGAACCCGTCGCGCCCTGCAGCATTCCGGACGAATCGATGGCCACGTGGCCCTGGGGGTCGCACAACACGTCGAAGACCTGCGCAGGCGAGGCCGCGATGACGCGTTGGACCTCGATGCGGTCACTCATCGCGCCAGCGCGTAATCCTCGGCGGATTCCTGCCTCTGACGAGTGCTGCGGGTCAGCAGCCCGACGACGGCCATCTGCGCGGCACCCACGACCACCACCGGCCACAGCAAACCTGCTGCGACACTGATGTACACCGGGTGGGCAGCGGGCTGGCGGGAATCACCCCACCGCGCAGCCAACGCAAAAATGCCACCGGTAGTGATCAGTGCGCCGACGAGGTACAAAACCCCCACTGCTCCTGCCACTGCAAAGCCTCCCAAGTAGAACGTCGCAGTCCGAATTTCCCGATTTCCGGTGACTCCAAACCCCCGCGGGTTGGCATCACGGTGCGCACATCCCTGGTAGTGCGGCAGCGTCGCAACGACACTGGGAGCGGGAGTGGAATGGGTCGTACTCCCGTCGGTGTTGCCCCAGGAACGTAACCGAAAGGGAGAAAGCGCTGTGCTTCATCTTGCAGTGGCGTTGGACGGCGCGGGCTGGCACCCGGCGGCGTGGCGGCAGCCCGATGCCCGCCCCTTGGAATTGTTCACCGCTCGCTACTGGGCGGATCTGGTGGCCGAGGCGGAAGGCGGCCTGCTGGACTTCGTCACCATCGAGGACGGCCTCACCCTGCAGACCGAAGGCCCGGTGCAGACCGACCGGGTGCGCGGTCGTCTGGACGCCGTTCTGATCGCCTCACGGGTGGCGCCGTTGACCCGGCACATCGGGTTGGTGCCGACGGCCATCGCCACCCACACCGAGCCGTTCCACGTCTCCAAGGCGATCGCCACCCTGGACTACGTGAGCGGCGGGCGCGCGGGAGTGCGTGTACAGGTGGCATCCAGCGCCGCGGCCGCCGCCCACTTCGGCCGCAGGGACGTGCAGCGGGAACTGCTGCTGACCGAAGCGGGTGACTACATCGAGGTGCTGCGTCGGCTCTGGGACAGCTGGGAGGACGACGCCGAGATCCGCGACGTCGCCACCGGACGCTTTGTCGATCGGGACAAGCTGCACTACATCGACTTCGAGGGCCGGTGGTTCTCGGTGAAGGGGCCGTCGATCACACCGCGCCCCCCGCAGGGGCAACCCATCGTCGCCGCTTTGGCGCACGCCGAGGCCGCGTGGCAATTGGCGGCCACCAGTGCCGATGTCGCATTCATCACCCCGCACGACGCCGCGGAGGTGACGACGATCGCCGGGCGGCTGAGCGAATTGCGCCCGGCTGCTTTTGATCCCGTTCATGTGTTCCCGGATCTGGTGGTGTTCCTGGCCGACACCGCCGACGCGGCGGCAGCGCGCCGCAGGCTTCTCGAAGATCTGGTCAGCACCGAATATGTCAGCGATGCCGAGGTTTTCGTGGGCACACCGCTCCAGCTGGCGGACCTGCTGCAGCAGTGGCACGCCGCAGGAGCAAGTGGGTTCCGGCTGCGGCCGGCCACGCTGCCCCATGACCTGGCGCAGATCACCACGGGGTTGGTGCCGGAACTGCAGCGTCGAGAGTTGTTCCGCGACAACTACTCCGGTGCCACCCTGCGTGATTCCCTGGGTCTGTCCCGGCCCGCCAACCGATACGCACCGGCACCCTAGGAGCTTCGATGACCAAGCCGCTCAAGCAGATCCACCTGGCCGCCCACTTCCCGGGCGTCAACAACACCACGGTGTGGAGCGACCCGGCCTCTGGAAGCCACATCGACTTCAGCTCGTTCGTACAGTTTGCGCAGGCTGCCGAGCGCGGCAAGTTCGACTTCATGTTCCTGGCCGAGGGATTGCGACTGCGTGAGCAGGGCGGCAACATCTACGACCTCGACGTCGTCGGCCGGCCCGACACCTTCACCGTGCTGGCCGCCTTGGCGGCTGTCACCGAGCACCTGGGGCTCACCGGCACCATCAACTCGACCTTCAACGAACCCTATGAGGTGGCACGGCAATTCGCGTCGTTGGATCATCTGTCCGACGGACGGGCCGCGTGGAACGTGGTCACCTCCTGGGACGCGTTCACCGGCGAGAACTTCCGGCGCGGTGGGTTCCTGCCGGAGAGTCAGCGCTACGAGCGGGCGGAGAGCTTTCTGGAGGCTGCGCACGTGCTGTTCGACTCGTGGCGCGGTGACGAGGTGGTGGCGGACAAGGAACATGGTGTCTTTCTGTCTGACCAGGACGCGGGCTCCTTCGCTTACTCCAACGTGCACTTCGACATCACCGGCCGATTCAACGTGCCGCGCAGCCCGCAGGGGCGCCCGGTCATCTTCCAGGCCGGCGATTCCGACCGCGGCCGCGAGTTCGCCGCTGCCGCAGCTGATGCCATCTTCTCCCGCTACGGCACGCTGGCCGAGGGGCAGGCCTTCTATGCCGACGTCAAGCGCCGGCTGCCGGCCTACGGGCGCCGCCGCGACGAGTTGCTGATCCTGCCCGCCGCGACATTCGTGCTGGGTGATACCGACGCCGAGGCCGCCGAGTTGGCGCAGCAGGTGCGGCTGGCCCAGGTGTCGCCGGCGACGGCCATCAAGTTCCTGGAGCAGCTGTGGAATCGGGATCTGTCCGACCATGATCCCGACGGTCCGCTGCCCACCGTGGATCCGATTGTGGGGGAGAACACCATCGCCAAAGGCCGCGCCAGTGTGCGGATGTACCGCGACCCCGTCGCGACCGCCAACGAGTGGCGCGCCAAGGCGCAGGCCGAGAACCTGACCACCCGTGAACTGATCGTCGAAGTGACCGGCAGGCAGAGCTTCATCGGTTCGCCCGCGTCGGTGGCGGAGTCCATCAACGAGCTGGTGCAGTCCGACGCCAGCGACGGCTTCATCCTGGTGCCCCATGTGACGCCCAGCGGCCTGGACGTCTTCGTGGACACCGTGGTGCCGCTGCTGCAGGAGCGGGGCTTGTTCCGCACCGAGTACACCGGGACGACGCTGCGGGACCATCTGGGCTTGGCGTACCCCGATCATCGGCAGGTGCACTCGGCGGCCCTGTAGTCAGCGGCTGGTGGCCCGTGCGGTGAGGTAGTCGGCCGCCCAGCCTGGTTGTACGTACTCGAGCGCTTCGAGCACCAGGAAACCGGGTCGCCCTGTGTAGGCCGGGTGACGCTCCATGGCGGCGAGGCGTCGCACCTGCGCAGGGGTGAGCTGGGGGGCCAGCGAACGCCAGCTGTCGGGCACGCTGCCGGTCTCGGCGACTGGGGTGAAAGGCATGTCGGGGTCCTTCCGTGATTACCTTCTGTCACTCTGGCACCAGGCACCGACAAACTACTGAGCAGGGGCTGTGGGGAGGCTTTGTTTCTCCGCGGACAATGTTCGGCGCGCGACCCTATCGCGACGTGATCGAGGCCCTGCGTGGTGATTGCGGGTGCGTCCCCGTCGAGTTGCCAGGATGGGGACCTGCGTCTTCCGCGCGGAGGAACCGCCATCTGATGACCGAGCACACCTGGCTCTGAACTGCGAGAACTATGGTGCGCGATACTGGGATTGAACCAGTGACCTCTTCCGTGTCAGGGAAGCGCTCTCCCGCTGAGCTAATCGCGCCGGGTGAATCTGGTGGAGGTGGAGACGGGAATCGAACCCGTGTGCACGGCTTTGCAGGCCGTTGCCTCACCACTCGGCCACTCCACCATGGGGTTGATGCCTCTACACCCTCGAGCGGATGACGGGATTCGAACCCGCGACCCTCACCTTGGCAAGGTGATGCGCTACCAACTGCGCTACATCCGCGTGCCACGAGCGAGATCGTCGCTCGTTGCGAGGCATGACACTAGTGCAGAAACCTCAACAGACACAAATCCCTTGCTCGGCAGGGGTGTCGAGGCGGCGAACGGGCTCAGAACAGCTCGTATGCCTGTCGTGAAATCGTGAATCCGGCGCCGGTGATGGTGTCGTGGCATGTGACGCCGGACTCCAGGCTGGTGCACAGCATCGGACCTGCGCCGACGGTCTGCCCGAATTCCAGTGGTTCGCCCGCCCACAGCGTGGTGTCGCCGGCGCAGACGAAGGCCGCAGGAGCCTCTGCGCCGAACGAGATGCCCTGGCCGTAGTCGAACTCGCAGTCGGCAGGGCGCGGCGGGGGAGCCCAGTCGCGTTCGGCGATATCGCAGCGCACGTAGTCGTAGTCGACGTAGCAGCCTATGTTGCCGCTGGGCGAGGTGAACCCGACCGGGCTCTCGGCCTGGGCAGGAGCGGCCCACCCCACCCACGCGACCGCGGCGGCAACCAGCAACACCGGGCGGACCATGAGGCAGACCCTAGCGGCGGGAGGCGTCCTGAGCAGGACGAAGCGATGAACTGTCGACGTGTCAGACGGTCAGCACCATGCGGTAGCGCGCCCGGCCCTGGTCCATCGCGGCATAGGCCTCGGCGGCTTGCGCCAGCGGCAGCTCCTGCACGCGGGCGCGCACCCCGGACTGCACGGCGAACTGCATGGTCTCCTCGACGTCGCGGGCAGTGCCGGACGGGTGCCCAGTGACGCTCAGGCCGGGCGTGATCAGCTGCAGCGGACTGATGGGCAGGGGATCGGGTGTCACGCCCACCACGATCAGTTCACCGCGCGGCAGCAGTCCGCCTACGGTGGCGCCCATCGCCGCGGAGTTGGCGGCCGTCGCCAGAACAACCTTGACACCGCCGAGCGCCTGCAGCGCCTCGGCCGGGTCGCCGGCGGTGGAGTCGACATAGTGGTGGGCACCCAGATCGAGTGCGTCGGCGGCTTTGTCGGCGCCGCGGGCCACGGCAATGGTCTCGAAGCCCATGGCGCGGGCGAACTGCACACCGAGGTGTCCGAGCCCGCCGAGGCCCAGGATTGCCACGCGGTCACCGGGTTTGGCCTTGGTCTCACGCAGGCCGTGAAACACGGTCACACCGGCGCAGCTCATCGGCGCCGCCTCGACAAAGGACAACTCGTCGGGGATGCGGGCCAGCGCGTTGGCCGGTGCGGTCACCGATTCGGCATATCCGCCGGGGTAATGCCAGCTGGGTACCTGCCCGTTGGCGCAGTGGATGAAATCGCCTTGATGGCACGGGATGCAACGGCCGCAGTGCCCGCCGAACCAGCCGACCGCCACCCGGTCACCCACCGCGTAGTCCTGCACTCCCTCACCGACTTCGGCAATGGTGCCGGCGATCTCGTGTCCCGGCGTCAGTGGCCAGGTCAGGCCAGGGAAGGCGCCGTTGACGAACGCATGGTCGGTGCCACAGACACCGCAGGCCTGCACCGCGATGCGGACGTGGTCGCGCCCCGGCGGGCTGGTGTCCACCTCGGCAAGTTCCAGGGCCGCTCCCGCTGATGCGACATGTACCGCCTGATGACGTGCCATGGTGTTCCTCCCTGCTGGTCCCTGTTTGACCGTGCTCTCTCATGTCTACTCGCGCATATGGCTCGCGCGGGGTGAGTAGCGTGTGGTTGAAGAGGGTTATTCCAGTGGGAGGTGTGTGGTGACCACGGCCATCGTCATCGGGGTGATCGCCTTCGCCGGCGTCGCCCTGGTGATCAGTCAGCTGATGCGGATGAAGGAGTGGCTGAAGAAATCGCCGCCGCTGCCCCCGCCCATCGAGTTACCCGGCGACGAGAAATGATGTGAGAAGCGTTGCGAATCAGTGAGATTGGCGGCGCTTGCGATGGCGTCGCCGCAGCCATGTCACCAGCACGAAGAGGCCGGTGAAGATCCAGATCATCGTCGGTCCGCCGGCGGTGGTGGCGTAGTCGTCCTCGGGCTGTTCGACGGCGCCCTCGACGGATGCATCGATATCGGGCGCTGTGGTGGCCGGGGCGGGCGCGTCGGTGCTCACGGAACTGTCGATGCTCATGGTCCTGTCGAAACGTCTGGTGCCATCGAAGTGACGGCCGGGCCGGCCGCCGGTGAACTGTTGGACGGCTTGTTACCGCCGAGTATAGAGGGACCCGGTTAAGCGCACGTAGCATCGCGGGCAGGTCCACTGACCGGCGGATTCCGGTACAACGCGGAGTCCGTGCTAGTGTTCTGGCTCGTCTCACGGTCTCGTAGCTCAGTGGGAGAGCGTCCGCCTCACACGCGGAAGGTCGCTGGTTCGATACCAGCCGGGACCACCACGTCATACCCGCTCAGCCGTATCATCTGCCCGTTCGGCAGATCCGTCCGCAGCTCTGCGCCGCGCACACCTACCGGCAACATCTCAGTCGAGTGACGTTGGGCAAAAGTAGTCTGAAGGTCGGGTCGACTGGGTAACTAACCAGACATGAATCCGTCGCCGCACCCCGAAGAACAACTGGTGCGCGCCGGACCCGCCGATGCACGCACCGCCGCGGCGTTGCGTGACGATCTCTACGCGTGGTTGAAGCAGGTCGTCGAGGTGACACCCACCCTGCTCAGCGACATTCTCACCAGCGTCTACGAAGCGTTGGCCAACTGCGCCGACCACGCCTACCGGCAGCGCGCCGACGACGGTGCCATGACATTGCGCGCGGTATATGACCCTGCTGCGCAATCGATCTCCGTGTCCATCGCCGACCGTGGCACCTGGCGTGACCCTCCGCCGCCCGACCCGAACGACATCCGCGGTCGTGGTATCGCCCTGATGCGGGCGCTCGCAGACCGTTGCATCATCGAGCGCCGAACCAGTGGTACCACCGTGGAGCTCGTTTACGGAATGGCGATGACCCGGGTCTGACGCAAGCGGTCATCGTGGTGTCACACGCTGTCGTTGGTGCATTTGGCAAAATCGTTCTGTCGGGTTGCGTCCGAGTGACCCACCGATCCGAAGGTGCATCATGTCCGGGACGTCGGCGCCAGGCCGCAGCGCCGATGACGCGCGGCAACGTGCCGTCGAGCGCTATCGGATCCTGGACGTCCCGCCCGACCGGGTGTTTGACCGCATCGCGGCGCTGGCCGCTCGGGTGTGCGGCGTGCCCATGGCGAAGGTATCCATTGTGGATCGGGACCGGATTTGGTTCATGGCTGCCCATGGACTGGATGCGGAGGTCCGCCAGGTGGCCCCGGACGAGGGGCTGTGCGCCGCCGTCATCACCGACCAGATTCCGCACACCATGTCCGATGCGCTGGCCGATCCACGCACGGCGCACAACCCCTTCGTCCGCATGCACGGCATCCGGTTCTACGCTTGCGCGCCCATCACCACCTCTGACGGGCATCGGTTGGGCACCGTGGCCGTGATGGATTCGCAAGTTCATCCAGCAGCCGATCGTGAGCTGGCGGTGCTGGAGGATCTTGCGGCCATCGTCATGGAGCAATTGGAATGGCGGCTGCTCTCACTGGAGGCGCTACGCAACGAACGCCGGATGCGCGACCATGCGCAAACCGATCGAGACGATGCTGTCACGGCCCGCGACGAGGCCCGCGTCGACCGGGACATCGCTGAGCGCGAGCGTGATGTCATCCAGGAGTTCGCCACCGCGCTCCAGAAGACGCTGCTTCCGCCGACGCTGCCCAAGATCGACGGGCTGGACTTGGCCTGCCACTACCACCCCGCGTCGGCGCGCCAGGTCGGTGGCGACTTCTACGACGTCTTTGCACTCGGTGGTGAGCGTTGGGCGTTCTTCATCGGCGATGTCGAAGGGCACGGTGTCGGTGCGGCGGTCGCGACTTCGTTGATCCGTTACACCCTGCGCGCGGCTGCGTTGCACTGCGACGACCCCAAAGAGGCTCTGTCGCAGCTCAATACGGTGCTGCTGCGTGAGATCGAACCGCGCCGCTTCTGCACGGTGCTCTACGGGACGTTGCAACCACATCCAGATGGTGAGGGCTTCTTGGTGACGATGGCCACCGGTGGACACCCGCCCGCTCTGCTGCTGGACAGCGGACAGGCCTGGGTGCGCCAGGTTCGCTCGCCGGGCGGAATGCTGGTGGGTGCGCTGGCAAACGCAAGGTTCGACGTGTGCACGGCCAACCTGCGGCCCGGTCAGACGCTGTTGTTCTATACCGACGGAATCATCGAGGCACGCCGCGGCGAGACTCCGTTCGGTGAGGAGAGCCTGGCCGCGTACGCGCTGGAGCGTGCTGACCTGGGCGCGGCCGGGCTGGTGGCCGATCTCGCCACTTTGATTCCCAAGTTGGAGCCCGGCGACGACGTTGCCCTGCTGGCGTTCGGCGCCTCGCCGAGGACCTGACGTTTCGAACGTTTGTGCGACGGGAACACGTCCGTCATGGGACAAACAGAGCACAACCGGGCGCCGAACGAAACTCCGCAAAAGGATCCCGAGGACTGGGTGACGGGCGACGAGCCGATGACGGGGCCGCAGCGCAGCTATCTGCAAACCTTGGCCCACGAGGCCGATCGTGAGATTCCCGATGATCTGACCAAGGCTCAAGCCTCCGAGCTCATCGACACGCTGCAGGGGGAGACAGGACGCGGGTCGCAATGAGTGGTGGCCGGATTGCGGATTGGATGCAGAACGTATGGGTAGCCGACAAAGGACCTACGAGCATGCAACAGCAGCTGGAGGCACCATCTCTTACCGCGATGTCGAAAAGCGCTGGCACGACCCACACGCGTTTCGCTCGGCCGTAGTTTATGTGGCTGCAGTCGTGATACTCGCCGGCGTTGCCTTCGCCGTGTACGTGAGCGGGGACCGTGAGTCGATTCCGAAGGGCGTTGCCACGCCGCTGGTTCTATTCGCAGGCGCGGTGGGAGCTTTCGTCAAGACGTATCTGGATTGGCGAGCCGAACGGACTTGGCCCATATGGCAGGGCGCGGGTTGGTTCTTGTTGGCGTTGAGCTTGTTCTGTCTCGGTGTTCCCGCCATGGGACTCATGGGCTGACAATTGATGACAAGGAGTTGAAAGTGGCCAATTATCGAGTGCTCGACCCAACCGGTGCGGTCGTCGCCACCAAAGACATTGCGAGCGCCGGCGATGCCCATGCCTGGTTCGTTGACCAGCAGGCCGACAATTCTGAACTGGGCTGGCGCATGGAGGTCGAGCACGACGGCCAGTGGTCCTTCTTCGACGACACAGAGGGCAGCGGGCACTGACTGTTGAGCGCGACACCCGTACGGCTCGGGTGGTCTGGGGTGTCTCGCCACATCAGCGGTGCGTCAGTGCATCCCGAGCGCGGTCCATGACGGAGGCGATCGGCCCCAGCGCGAAGTTGGCCACCGCAGACTCCACGCCCGGATGAGGATGGGTGGGCGCTATGCGCTCGGCGGCCCGCACCGCAGCGGTCAGCTTGGCGCGTTCGTCAGCGCTGAGCTCGTCCTGCAGCAGGGTGAACTCTTCGGCTTCCTCTTTTGCGGCGTGTGCCAGCACGGCCTGCTGGAGATGAATCACCGCTTTGCTGAACTCCGCGGTGCCGAATTCCAGCTTTTCTATCTGCGCCAGTGCCACTTTCGAGTCGTGCTCTTCGTGCAGGCGCTCATCGACGATCGCAGGCCCGCCGTCGATCTTCCGGCGTACCCGAGGATGCACAATCATCTCTTCGGCGGTCTCGTGCACGGCCAGCAGTGCGCGCAACCGGTTGAAGGATTGCTCTTGGGCGGCGGCGTCGGGCGCATCCAGGGTGTCGGTGAACAGCTGCCTGATGGATTCGTGCTGTGCCTTCAGGTAGTCGACAACATCGGCACTGCTGGACACGGCGGGCATCGACGGCGTTGAATCGGACACGGCAAACCTCCACGCATAGTCGGGTGTATTCGGCGCGCGCGATGGGCTGTGCGCCGCCGCCGAAGGCCTACCCGGACGATGGGGTGGTGAAACGAAAGAACGTCAGCTGAGGGGTTCGATGCCGTCGTCGTTGAGAAACACCATGGTGCCGTCGTCGAGGGCGACGGCCCAGCGGCGTGACTTCGCCGTCTGCTGGGCGTCGACAATAACCTCGACGCCGGCGAGATCGCCGAAATCTTCGACGATGTGACCGGTGAGGTGCGCATCATCGGTGGTGCGCACCGCGGTGCCGACTTCGAACTTCCCACCACTCATGGATCCAATTAAATACCCAATTTGCCGGAAGTGGGTAATCACTGGGCAGGTTCGTTATGAATTCGGGCCCGCTGCGTTGCTCGATGGCCGGCCGCACAATAGACCAACCGGTCTAGAATCGGCGGATCATGGCAGAACTCCCAGTGCGTCAACCCAATGCCACCAGCAACAAGGAACGCCTATTGCGCCAGGGGATGAAACTGTTCTACGCCAACGGCTTCCACGGCACCACGGTGGACGCGGTGCTGGAGGCGTCGGGGGTGCCCAAAGGGTCGTTCTACCACCACTTCGGTTCCAAGGAGGCCTTTGGCCTGGCGGTGCTCGACCGCTACATGAGTTTGCAGCTGGAACTGCTGGAGGCGGCATCCGTCGCTTCCTCTGCGGCCACCGCCGACACCCTCGAGCGCTACTTCGACTCGTTGTGCCAACTGTTCGTCGACTCCGGATATCGGCGCGGGTGCCTGGCTGGGAAGTTTTCCACGGAGCTGGCGGCCAGCTCGACACCGTTTCGATCGCAACTCGCAGGATCCATCGCCACCTGGCATGACACATTGGCGGCGCTGTTGGAGCAGGGGCAGCGCCGTGGTGATGTCCGCGACGATCTGTCTGCCGGCGACCTGGCCCACACCGTGCTGGCGCTGGTGCAGGGGGCATTTGTGATTGCGCTGTCGTCACGAGACCCGGCCGCGCTGGCCGCGTTGAGGGTGAGCATCCGCAGCCTCGTCGAACTGGATCGTTGACCCGCCGTCTCTAGACTGATTAGTCTAGACCGAACCGTCTAGCTCTGACATCGGCGGGTGACGAGCGGAGATTTCCGATGGCCGATCCCACGTCCGGATCCTGGCAACCCACCGCCTGCATCCTGTGTGAGTGCAACTGCGGCATCGTGGTCGCCACCGAGGGGCGCACGCTGGCGAAGATTCGCGGCGACAAGTCCCACCCGGGCAGCCAGGGCTACACCTGCAACAAAGCTCTACGGCTGGATCACTATCAGAACAACGCCAACCGGCTCACCTCACCAATGCGCCGCCGGGCAGACGGCAGCTACGAGGCCGTCGACTGGCACACCGCCATCACCGAGATCGCCGACGGGTTCCGCCGGATTCGCGACGACTACGGCGGCGACAAGATCTTCTATTACGGCGGTGGGGGACAAGGCAACCATCTCGGCGGCGCTTACAGCGGTGCCTTCCTCAAGGCGCTCGGCGCTTGTTACCGGTCCAACGCCCTGGCACAGGAGAAGACCGGCGAGTTCTGGGTGGACCAACAACTCTACGGCGGGCACACTCGCGGCGAATTCGAACACGCCGAGGTCAGTGTGTTCGTCGGCAAGAATCCGTGGATGTCACAGAGCTTCCCGAGAGCTCGGGTGGTGCTCAACGAGATTGCCAAGGATCCGGCCAGGTCCATGATCGTCATCGACCCGGTGATCACCGATACCGCGAAAATGGCCGACTTCCACCTGCGTGTGCGACCAGGTACGGACGCCTGGTGCCTGGCGGCCCTGGCCGCAGTACTGGAGCAGGAAAACCTCTGTGACCAAACCTTTCTCGACGCGCACGTCACTGGTGCGGACCAGGTGCGTGAGGTGCTGCGCGGGGTCTCGATAGCCGAGTGTGCCGCTCGTTGCGGGGTCGCAGAGGCCCTGATCCGCGCGGCCGCCCGCCGGGTGGCGGCTGCCCGGAGCGTCTCGGTGTTCGAAGATCTGGGCATCCAGCAGGCGCCCAACAGCACCGTGTGCTCCTACCTGAACAAGCTGCTCTGGATTCTCACCGGAAACTTTGCCAAACGTGGTGGCCAACACCTTCATTCGAGCTTCGCGCCGCTGTTCAGCCCCAGCCGAGTAGGGCGTACTCCGGTCACCGGCGCGCCGGTCATCGCGGGGCTGGTGCCCAGTAACGTCATCCCCCAGGAGATCCTGACCGATCATCCGGACCGCTTCCGCGCCATGATCGTCGAGAGCAGCAACCCCGCGCATTCGGTGGCTGATTCCGCCGCGGTGCGTGCAGCCCTGGAAGCTCTGGAGCTGGTGGTCGTCATCGACGTCGCAATGACCGAGACCGCACGCCTGGCGCATTACGTGCTGCCCGCGGCCACCCAGTTCGAGAAGCCCGAGGCCACCTTCTTCAACCTCGAGTTCCCGCACAACACCTTCCATCTGCGTCACCCGCTGTTCCCTCCCTTGGAGGGGACCTTGCCCGAGCCCGAGATCTGGGCCCGGCTGGTCCGCGCCCTCGGTGTGGTCGACGCGACCGAGCTGCAGCCGTTGCACGCGGCCGCGCAGCGCGGGCGCGACGAATACGCGAAGGCATTCATGGCTGCCGTGGCGGGTTCGCCGATGCTGGCCAAGACCGTGCCGTTTGTGCTGTACGAGACGCTGGGCCCAACCCTGCCTGACGGGCTGGCCGGTGCAGCCGCGCTATGGGGTCTGGCGCAGAAGGCGGCGTGGACGTATCCCGACGCTGTGCGCCGGGCCGGCCACGACAGCGGTGACGCGTTGTTCGAGGCAATTCTGCGGGAGCGCTCAGGAGTGACGTTCACGGTGCACGAGTACTCCGACGACTGGACGCTGATCGGTCACGAGGACAAACGGATCGCCGTGGCAATACCGGAGATGCTCGACGAGATCCGGGCGTTGCCCGACGCCACCGCGCACCTCACCAGCGCAGAGTTTCCGATGGTGCTCTCGGCCGGCGAGCGACGTGCATACACCGCCAATGACATTCTGCGCGACCCGAGTTGGCGTAAACGAGATGTCGACGGCGCGCTGCGGGTCAGTGTCGAGGACGCCGACGCGCTGGGACTGGTTGCCGGCGGCCGGGTACGCATCACCACCGAATCCGGTTCTGCCGAAGCCACTGTCGAGATCAGCGCCGCCATGCTGCCGGGGCATGTCTCACTTCCCAACGGATACGGCTTGGACTACACCGACGGCGACGGCCGCAGTCACCGGCCCGGGGTGGCGCCGAACGCGCTGACCGCAACGGGGTGGCGCGACCCCTATGCCGGAACGCCCTGGCACAAACACGTTCCGGCGCGTATCGAGCCTGCGCGGCGTTTGGTTGCGGCCGAGTGACATCACCGCGGTGTCTGTCAGGCGCGACGCAACGTCTCATGATGCTCGGTCGCAGTGGTGTTGAGTTGGCGGCGGAAGAGCGGCGCGCTGGTGAGCCCGCTACAGCGCCTTCGCTGCGTTGCAGCGTGCTTCTTCGGCATTTGCGCGTTGACCACCACCCTGCTGGCCGGCGCCTCCCGGCGGGAGCGTAACTGCACCACCCGAGCGTTGGCGGCGGCGGTGGGTGGACATTGGTGTGACCCCCGAGCTCGTTATCGGCTCAGTGCCCACCCGGGCAAGTGTCGGCGCAATCTCGGCTTGTCCGAACCACGTGGCGAGTTCGGTGTTCTAACCCGTGATCCGTTTGTGGATGGTCATCAGCACATGGTCGGCGCGCTCGCGACGGCCAGAGTCGACGCCCAGCTCGCGGCCGAAGTCGGCAACCACCTGCTCGGCCAGGTCCCGGAGTTTGACGTTGGTCTCCTGTGACCGCCAGGACAGGATCTCGAAGGCGTGCTCGGCCGAGATCTGGTAGGTCACCATCAGCATGCCCTTGGCCTGTTCGATGGCGGTCCGGTGCGCGGCGAACTCCGCCACCGCCTCCTTCAGGCCTCCCTCCTCGTCGAGATCTGTGGTGTCGACGTAGAACCCGCCGGTGCCGATGACCGCGCCCTCATCGTCGGTCAGCCGATCTCCGACCACCAGGACCACGTGCACGCGTCCGGTGGTGTCGATGATGCGATGCCTGCTACTGAACGGTTCGCCCTGGGTGATCATCCGGTCGATGAGGGCGGCCACCGCGGGCGCATCGTCGGGATGTTTGTGCGACATCACCAGCTCGGTCGTGGGCTGAACCTGGCCCTGTGGATAGCCGTGCATGGCCGCGACCGCCTCCGACCATTCCCAGCGCCCATCTGCGGCGATGTAACGGAATGCCCCCACACGCTGCGCCACCGGAATGATCGGCAGTTTCTTCGACCCGCCCGGAACTTTGCCCATGTCCCTCCCTCAACCCCCGCCGGGTGCCTCGGGGTCGCGCCCAGGCATATGCCATATGGGCGGTGCCCGCCAGTACAGTGCTGGCCGCGAGATGCTCGACGTGGTGTGAGACACAGTCTCCACCCGGGCCGGTCGGTGCGCAACGCTGTGGCGCGGTCGGATTGCTGGATCTTCAGCCTGGCGGGTGTGTGGGGTTTCCCGAGTGGGGAGCGCGCCGCGGGGGCTGCTGGTTAGACATTTCCGCCGGATCTGAAAAGATCTGGGAGACAGGGCAATTGGGTTGTCGTTGACCGAGAGTCGGCTGATTGTCGACTGCCGGCCGTCGACAATGAGCGTTGTCGACTCCCCGGAAAGTCTGACGACGACGTCGATTTATCCGGCTAACAGCGGGTAGTCCCGACGCGATGTCAATGGTGACATCTGGTGCATCCAGAGCACCACAGTGCGCCCATTTGAGGGCCTTTCGGAGCGGGAAAACTTGTCAAAACCGATTGCAGTCCAGCGACACATGAAACCCCATTTTGACGACGTGCAGGCACATTACGACCTGTCCGACGAATTCTTCGAGTTGTTTCTCGATCCCACGCGCACGTACAGCTGTGCCTACTTCGCCCGTGACGAGATGTCACTGCAGGAGGCGCAGTTGGCCAAGATCGATCTGTCGCTGTCCAAGCTGAATCTGCGACCCGGCATGACCTTGCTGGACGTCGGTTGCGGCTGGGGCGCCACCATGTTGCGGGCGGTGGAGAAGTACGACGTCAACGTGGTGGGCCTGACGCTGAGCCGCAACCAGGCCGCCACCGTCGAACGACGCTTCGCCGACGTCGACAGTCCCAGGTCCAGGAGGGTGGTGCTGGGCGGCTGGGAGCAGTTCGACGAGCCGGTGGACCGCATCGTGTCGATTGGGGCCTTCGAACACTTCGGCCGCGATCGGTACGAGGACTTCTTCACGTTCGCCCACCGGGCGCTGCCTGACGAGGGCGTGATGTTGCTGCACACCATCACCGTCTGCTCCGAGGAGGAGTTCAAGAACATCAAGGTCACAATGTCCTTGCTGAAGTTCATCAAGTTCATCATGGAGGAGATCTTCCCGGGCGGGCGTCTGCCGTCGGTGGTCGATGTCGAAGAGTTCTCGCGTGATGCCGGGTTCCGTTGCGACCGGGTGCACTCACTGCGCCCGCACTACGCCAAGACGCTGGATCTGTGGGCGCAGGCGCTGCAGGCCCGACGCGCCGACGCCGTCGCCATCCAGTCCGAGGAGGTCTACGACCGCTACATGCGCTACCTGACCGGATGTGCGGATCTGTTCCGCAACGGCAATACCGACGTCTGCCAGTTCACGCTCGTCAAGGGCTGACCCTCACAGGGCGCCCAGATACCGTCGGGTGACGATTTTCTGCACGACGCCCAGCGCTGGTGCTCCCAGTCGGGCCCACCACGTGTGCGGCCGGGAGAACGCGGCCACCTCCGCGTACACCGACTCGCTGGCGGGGTCGTATCGCACCGAAAATCGCTCCTCGCCGGCTACGGGATGCCCGGGCAGGGTGCCGTAGGCGAAACCCAGCCGGTTCGGCTCGTCGAAGACGTAGACCACCCGGCACGGGGCGTCGAAAAATCCGAGCCTGCCCAGGACCAGGGTGCCCGCCTCGGCGACCTCGGTGCTGGCCGTCACCGCGACCCCGGCCCCGCGCAGCATGCCGTAGCGCAGCACCGAGGCCCCGGCCTCTTCGAAACGCTGCCGCCCGCAGCCGATCCGACGCGCCACGTGCACGTGGTTGAACCCGGCGGGCATGCCGGCCGGGTCAGCCGTCGCACCCACATCGGTGTACGTCAACGGGAGTTCGGCGAGATCGGTGAGCAACACATCGGCCAGCCTGCCAGAGCGTAGGTTTTCAAGGGTGACCACTTTCACCCTCGGCGGGGATCTCACAGTCAATCGGCTCGGCTTCGGTGCCATGCGCGTCACCGGCAAGGGCGTGTGGGGGCCGCCTGCGGACCGCGATGAGTGCGTCCGCGTACTGCGCCGAGCTGTCGAGCTGGGCGTCAACTTCATCGACACCGCCGACTCCTACGGCCCGTACGTCTCCGAGGAACTGATCCGCGAGGCGCTGCATCCCTACCCCGAGGATCTGGTGATCGCCACCAAGGCCGGTCTGCTGCGCACCGGCCCCGACGTCTGGGTTCCGCTGGCAAAGCCCGCTTACCTGCGTCAGGAAGTGGAGATGAGTCTGGTCCGGCTGGGTGTGGAGACCATCGACCTGTTCCAGTTGCACCGCATCGACCCCGACTACTCGATTGCCGACCAGGTAGGGGAGCTGGCTGCGCTGCAACGCGAAGGCAAGATCCGCCACATCGGGCTCTCGGAGGTCGACGTGGATCAACTGCGTGCCGCGCAGAAGGAGGCCGCCATCGTCTCCGTGCAGAACATGTACAACCTCACGGTGCGCCAGTCCGAATCGCTGCTGGACGTGGTGACCGCCGAGGGCATCGGCTTCATCCCGTGGTTCCCGTTGGCTGCAGGACCTCTTGCCGCCCAGGACGGCCCGTTGCAGAAGATCGCCGCCGACCATGGCGCCACGGCGTCGCAGCTCGCGCTGGCGTGGCTGCTCGCGCGCTCGCCCGCGATGGTGCCCATCCCCGGCACCTCCAAGGTCGCTCACCTCGAGGAGAACGTGGCCGCAGCGGACATCACGCTCACCGATGAGGAGTACGCCACGTTGTCAGCTGCAGGTTCGTAGCGGCGAACACGCGCCCGGCACGACTTCAAGGGCCCGTCGACCGGGCTGCCGATACGGTGTGGGGGTGGCCAGCACACATGCAGGTGGCGGATTCAATCCGCCGAAACCGACCACCAAGGGTGGTCCCGACTATGGTCGCTTCGTCGCTGCTGTCCGCCGGATGCAGGACCACGCCCGCGCAGCCGACGCCCCCGATGAGGTGATCACCGAGGCGGCCGACCTCCTGGAGAAGGCTTCGGCGCTGCTGGGCCCGTATGACGCCGACGAATGGTCGTCGCCGTCGGGGCGCAGGCTTGATCTGCCCAACCGCGGCAACATCCTGTCGGTGCCGATGGAGCTGGCCAAAGGCGAGGACGGCGCCGTGCACGGCTGGATCCGGTTCGCCCGCTACCACCTGGGGCGCAACGGCGCGGTGCACGGCGGAGCCGTCGGGCTGGCCTTCGATTCGATCCTGGGCTTCAGCGCCGCCGTACTCACCGGCGGACTGCACCAGCGCACCGCCTTCCTGCACATCGACTACCGCAAGATCGTCCCTGTCGAGACCACACTCCAGGTCGAGGCGCGACTGGCCGAGGACGTGGGACGCAAGATCTTTGTCGAGGCAACCGTGTGCGACGGCGACGACGTGCTGGCCGAAGCACATGCCCTGTTCGTTCGGCTCAAACCAGGACAGCCGTAGGTGAAAGACAAACTGAAGGAAATCCCGCGCAGGTGGGCACGTTGGCGCGACGGGTTCCGGCACCGCAGGACAGCGAACTTCACCTACCGCGTGGTGGTCGGGGTGGTGGGCGGCGCGGTGTTGATCGTCGGGATCATCGCCATTCCGTACCCGGGTCCGGGCTGGGCCATCGTGTTCCTCGGCCTGGGCATCCTGGCCACCGAATTCGAGTTCGCCCAGCGAGCCCTGCACTGGGTGCG
Organism: Mycobacterium sp. MS1601; assembly: GCF_001984215.1. Taxonomy (NCBI): domain Bacteria; kingdom Bacillati; phylum Actinomycetota; class Actinomycetes; order Mycobacteriales; family Mycobacteriaceae; genus Mycobacterium; species Mycobacterium sp. MS1601. The sequence goes on along the minus strand of NZ_CP019420.1, from coordinate 6,138,642 downwards.
TCGCCGCTACGACGCCGTGATGGACTGGTTCGGCCGCCAGGGTCTGTGGGTGAAGGCGCTGGGCGTGATCTTCACGTGTGCCGTGGTGGTGGCGACGGTGTGGTTGCTGGGCGCGCTCAGCTGGGGTGCCGGTTTGCTCGGAATCGACTGGCCGTGGCTGAAGAGTCCGCTCGGCCTGGGGTCCTGAGGGTTCGGTGCTCGGTGGCGCCCCGATAGCATGGTCGCGACCCGAACGCCGCCGTGACTTTGGAGAACAACCGATGAGCGCCCCCGCACAGCCCGCCCCCGCCGCCGTGATCCGGGTTCCGGCCGGGACCACTGCCGCCGCGGCGGTGCGAGAGGCGGGTCTGCCCGGCAGGGGAGAGCCCGACGCCATCGTGGTGGTGACCGACGCCGACGGCAAACTGCGTGACCTGTCGTGGGTGCCCGACGTCGACGCCGACGTGACGCCGGTGGCCGCCAACACCGACACCGGTCGCAGCGTCATCCGACACTCGGCCGCGCACGTGCTGGCCCAGGCCGTCCAGGACTTGTTCCCTGAGGCCAAGCTCGGTATCGGACCCCCCATCACCGACGGCTTCTACTACGACTTCGACGTCGCCGAGCCGTTCACCCCGGAGAACCTGCAGGCGCTCGAGAAGCGGATGCAGAAGATCATCAAGGATGGGCAGCTGTTCTCGCGGCGGGTGTATGCCTCCAAAGACCAAGCGCGCGAAGAGCTGGCCACCGAGCCGTTCAAGTTGGAACTCATCGACGACAAGTCCGGTGAACTGGAGGGATCGGACGAGGTGATGGAGATAGGTGGTGACGAGCTCACCGCCTACGACAACCTCAATCCCCGTACCAAAGAGAGGGTTTGGGGTGATCTGTGCCGCGGCCCGCACATCCCCACCACCCGCTTCATCCCGGCGTTCAAACTGACCCGCAGCTCGGCGGCGTACTGGCGTGGTGATCAGCGCAACGCCAGCCTGCAGCGCATCTACGGCACGGCGTGGGAATCGCAGGAGGCCCTCGACCATCACCTCGAGCTCATCGAAGAAGCTCTGAAGCGGGATCACCGCAAGCTCGGCACCGAGCTGGATCTGTTCAGCTTCCCCGACGAAATCGGTTCGGGTCTGGTGGTTTTCCATCCCAAGGGCGGCATCGTGCGCAACGAGATGGAGGAGTACTCGCGCAAGCAGCACATCGCCGCGGGCTACGAGTTCGTCAACACCCCGCACCTGACCAAGGGCCAGCTGTTCCACACCTCCGGCCACCTGGACTGGTACGCCGACGGCATGTTCCCCCCGATGCAGATCGACGCGGAACTCAATCCTGACGGCACGGTGCGCAAACCGGGCCAGGATTACTACCTCAAGCCGATGAACTGCCCGATGCACTGCCTGATCTTCCGTGCCCGGGGACGCTCCTACCGCGAGCTGCCGTTGCGGCTTTTTGAGTTCGGTACCGTCTACCGCTACGAGAAATCGGGCGTGGTGCACGGGTTGACCCGGGCGCGCGGGTTCACCCAGGACGACGCGCATATCTACGTCACCCGTGAGCAGATGCGCGACGAGCTGGCCTCGTTGCTGCAGTTCGTGCTGGACCTCTTGAAGGACTACGGCCTCGACGACTTCTTCCTCGAGCTGTCCACCAAGGACGAGGAGAAGTTCGTCGGCTCCGACGAGATGTGGGAGGAGAGCACCAGGGTGCTCGCCGAGGTCGCCGAGGCCTCCGGTCTGGAACTGGTGCCCGATCCCGGAGGCGCGGCGTTCTACGGGCCGAAGATCTCGGTGCAGGTCCGCGACGCCCTGGGCCGCAGCTGGCAGATGTCGACCATCCAGCTGGACTTCAACTTCCCCGAACGGTTCGAGTTGGAGTACACCGCCGCCGACGGCACCAGGCAGCGTCCGGTGATGATCCATCGCGCGCTGTTCGGTTCCATCGAACGTTTCTTCGCGGTGCTGCTGGAGCACTACGCCGGGGCGTTCCCGGCGTGGCTGTCACCGGTGCAGGTGGTGGGTATCCCGGTGGCAGAAGCGCACGTGCCTTACCTGAAAGAGGTTGCCGCCGAGCTGAAGTCGCTGGGCGTACGGGTCGACGTGGATGCCAGTGATGACCGGATGGCCAAGAAGATCGTCAACCAGACGAATCAGAAGGTGCCGTTCATGCTGCTCGCCGGTGACAAGGATGTGGCCGGCGAAGCCGTGTCGTTCCGGTTCCTCGATCGAACCCAGGTCAACGGCGTCCCGAAGGAGGCGGCCATCGCCGCGATCCTGCGCTGGATCGGTGACCGGCGCAACGACGCCCCCACCGCTGAGACCGTGGGCGCCCTTCCCGAAGTAGGCGCCGGCACGTGACCGAGGAGCGCAGGCTGGTAGACGTCGGGACGGGTGAACCGGACCACCTGCAACGGCTGTGGACGCCGCATCGGATGAGTTACATCGCCGAAGCTCCCATGAAGAAGGGGCCGGGTTCGGCGGGCTCGGAGCAGCCGTTCACCGACATCCCGCAGATGAGTGACGAGGACGGGCTGATCGTGGCCCGCGGCGAACTGGTCTACGCGGTGCTGAACCTGTACCCGTACAACCCCGGGCACCTGATGGTGGTGCCCTATCGCAGGGTCTCCGAACTGGAGGAGCTGACACCGCAGGAAAGCGCTGAGCTGATGGCCTTCGCCCAGAAGGCGATTCGTGTCATGAAGACCGTGTCGCAACCACACGGGTTCAATGTCGGGCTCAACCTCGGTTCATCGGCGGGCGGTTCGCTGGCCGAGCACCTGCACATGCATGTCGTTCCGCGCTGGGGTGGTGACGCCAACTTCATCACCATCATCGGCGACACCAAGGTGATCCCGCAGCTGCTGCGCGACACCAGGGCGCTGCTGGCCACGGCGTGGGCCGCGGAGCCATGAGCGATTTCTACCTGACCTCCCGCGCCGCGTACGCCAAACTCTCCCGGCCGGTGGCCAAATTCGCTCTGCGCGTGGGTTTCACTCCCGACAGCATCACCATCATCGGTACGGCGGGCAGCGTCATCGCGGCGCTCACACTGCTGCCCATCGGCCAGTTGTGGTGGGGTTCGTTCGCGGTGTTCGTCTTCGTGCTCGCCGACATGCTCGACGGAGCCATGGCACGAGAGCGGGGTTACGGCTCGCGGTTCGGGTCGGTGCTCGACGCCACGTGTGACCGGATTGCCGACGGCGCGGTGTTCTGCGGCCTGCTGTGGTGGGTGGCCTTCGGGATGCAGAGCACCTCCCTGGTGGTGGCGACCATGATCTGTCTGGTGACTTCGCAGGTGATCTCGTACATCAAGGCCCGTGCCGAGGCCAGCGGCCTCGACGGTGGCGGTGGCCTGATCGAGCGCCCGGAGCGGTTGATCATCGTGCTGAACGGAGCGGGGTTGTCCGGGCTGTTCGGGCTACCGATCCTGCTGCATGTGGCGATGTGGGTGCTGGCTGTCGCCAGTCTGGTGACGGTGGCGCAGCGCATCCACCGCGTGCGGTGCTCGCCCGGCGCCATGGATCCGTTACCGACCGGGCCGACCGCCGAACCAGAACCGGGGGAGCCGTGATGCGGGGACTGCCTGGTAGTGAGCAGTTCTCCGACTGGGGTTACGCGGCGGGCTGGCGACTGGTGCGGGCCATGCCGGAGTCCGTGGCCCGCAACACCTTCGAAGCCGGAGCGTGGTACGCCGCGCGGGGCGGTGGCCCGGACCAGCTGCGCAAGAATCTGGCCAGGGTGACGGGGGTGACGCCCGAGGAGGTGCCCGCAGCATTGATGCGGGCCTCGTTGGGGTCCTACGCCCGGTACTGGCGTGAGGCGTTCCGATTACCGTCGATGGATCTGGCTGCGGTGGCGGCCCGGGTGGATCAGCGGTTCATCGGCGCCGACAAGCTGCAGGCCGCCCATGACAGCGGTGTGGGCGGGGTGCTGGCGTTACCGCACAGCGGCAACTGGGACATGGCCGGGGTGTGGCTGGCGCAGAAGTTCGGCACGTTTGCCACGGTTGCCGAGCGCTTGAAACCGGAAACGCTGTTCAACCGGTTCGTCGCCTACCGGGAAAGCCTCGGCTTCGAGGTGTTCCCGCTCTCCGGCGGGCAGCGGCCCCCGTTCGACCTGCTCTCGGAACGGTTGCGGCAGAACATCTTCGTCTGCCTGATGGCCGAGCGTGACCTCACCCGCAACGGTGTCGAGGTCAAGTTCTTCGGTGAGCTCACCCGAATGCCCGCGGGATCTGCGAAACTGGCCATCTCCACCGGGGCGCCGTTGTTCCCCGTGCACGTGTTCTACGACGGCGAGGACTGCGTGGTCGAGGTCCAGGACGCCCTGGACACCAGCTCGGGCGACGTCGCCGTCGTCACCCAGGACCTGGCGGATCGTTTTGCCGCGAACATCGCCGCCCATCCCCAGGACTGGCACATGCTGCAGCCGCAGTGGCTGGCAGACCTGTCCGATTCCCGGCGAGCGCGGTTGGAGGGGTAATGCGCATCGGGATGGTGTGCCCGTACTCCTTCGACGTGCCCGGTGGGGTGCAGTCGCACATCCTGCAGCTGGCGGAGGTGATGCGTGCGCGCGGTCACGACGTCAGCGTGCTGGCGCCGTCCTCGCCGGATGCCGAATTGCCCGACTACGTCGTCTCCGGGGGCAAAGCGACACCTATTCCGTACAACGGTTCGGTGGCGCGGCTGCGGTTCGGGCCGGCTGCCCACCGCATGGTCAAGAAGTGGATTGCGGCGGGAGACTTCGACGTGCTGCACCTGCATGAGCCGAACGCCCCCAGTCTGTCGATGCTCGCACTGCAGGCTGCCGAGGGGCCGATCGTCGCGACCTTTCACACGTCGACAACCAAATCGTTGTGGCTCAGCGCTTTCCAGGGTGTTCTGCGGCCGTATCACGAGAAGATCGTGGGCCGGATCGCCGTGTCGGACCTGGCGCGGCGCTGGCAGATGGAAGCCCTGGGCACCGATGCGGTGGAGATTCCCAACGGTGTCGACGTCGAATCCTTCGCCTCGGCGCCCCTGCTGCCCGGCTATCCGAAGCCTGGTCGTTCAGTGCTGTTCCTCGGCCGCTTCGGGGAGCCCCGCAAGGGCATGGCGGTGCTGCTGGCTGCACTACCCGCGCTGGTGGCACGCTTCCCAGAGATCGAGATCTTGATCGTCGGTCGCGGCGATGAGGACGAATTGCGCTCTCGAGCTGGGGAATTGGCGTCGCGACTACGCTTCTTCGGGCAGGTCGACGACGCGCAGAAGGCCTCGGCGCTGCGCAGCGCCGATGTCTACTGTGCCCCGCACACCGGCGGGGAGAGCTTCGGGATCGTGCTGGTGGAGGCCATGGCCGCCGGCACCGCGGTGGTGGCCAGTGACCTGGACGCATTCCGCCGGGTGCTCGACGACGGTAAGTCGGGAAAGCTTGTCCCCGTTGATGATCCGGATGCTCTGGCGGAAGCCGTGATCGAGATGCTCTCCGACGACGTGGCTCGCCAACACTACGTCGACGCCGCTGCGGTAGCGGTACAGCGTTACGACTGGTCGGTGGTGGCGGGGCAGATCATGCGGGTGTATGAGACCGTCGCCGGAGCGGGTATCAAAGTGCAGGTGGCCAGCTAGTGGTGTGGTTGGTGGCAGGGACCCTGCTTCTGGTGGTGGTGCTGGCACTGGTGGCCATGTGGGCCTACCAGACGGCCAACCGGCTGGACCGCCTGCATGTGCGCTACGACCTGTCCTGGCAGGCCCTCGACGGTGCCCTGGCCCGGCGGGCGGTGGTGGCGCGGGCGGTGGCCGCCGACGTGGCACAGGGCCGGGCGCTCAGCGCGCTGGCCGACACCGCCGAACGGGCCGGCCGTGCCGACCGCGAGACCGCCGAGAACGAGTTGTCCGCGGCGCTGGCCCGGGTCGACATCGCACAGTTGCCCGCCGCGCTGGTTGCCGAGATGGCCGATGCCGAGGCCCGGGTGCTGTTGGCACGCCGCTTCCACAACGACGCCGTCCGCGACACCCTCGCGTTGCGCGAGCGACCGGTGGTTCGCTGGCTGCACCTCGGTGGCCGAGCCCCGTTGCCCACATACTTCGAGATCACCGAACGCTCTCTCGAATCCAGCACCGTCTCGGTGGACACCCTGGCCGCGGCGCCGCGCACGTCGGCGCGGGTGGTGCTGCTGGACGAGGCGGGCCGGGTGCTGCTGTTCTGCGGCTCCGATCCCTCGATCACCGACGGCACGGCCCGCATCTGGTGGTTCACCGTCGGCGGTGAGGCCATGCAGGGAGAACGCCTGTCTGACGCTGCCGCCCGTGAACTGGCCGAGGAGACAGGGCTGGTGGTCGACGCCGACGTGATGATCGGGCCGCTGTGGCGCCGCGACGCGGTGATCGACTTCAACGGCTCGGTGATGCGTAGCCAGGAATTCTTCTTCGTGCACCGCACACGGGGCTTCGAGCCGTCGGAGGTGGGTCGCACCGAACTGGAGAAGCGCTACATCCGCGGCCACCGCTGGTGTGATTCCGCCGATATCGAAAGCCTGGTCGCAGCAGGTCAGGCCGTGTATCCGCTGCAGCTCGCAGAGCTCTTGGCCGCGGCCAACGAGGCAGCCGACGCCGCCGGAGCGCAGTCCACTTCGCCGGTACTGGCCATTCACTGACCGCTGCGGTAAAACCCGCTCGGCGGCACCACTAGACTGGGCATTTACCCGAACAAGGAGAGATAGCAGTGTCCGCTGAAGCTAATGGGGCCGCCAACATCAATGGCTCAGCCGGCGGCCAGACCGGGACTGCCCGGGTCAAGCGCGGCATGGCAGAGATGCTCAAAGGTGGCGTCATCATGGATGTCGTCACTCCCGAGCAGGCCCGCATCGCCGAAGGCGCCGGAGCGGTGGCCGTCATGGCGCTGGAGCGCGTGCCCGCCGACATCCGTGCCCAGGGCGGTGTGTCGCGGATGAGCGACCCCGACATGATCGAAGGCATCATCTCCGCGGTCACCATTCCAGTGATGGCCAAGGCCCGCATCGGGCATTTTGTCGAAGCGCAGATACTGCAGAGCCTGGGTGTCGATTACGTCGACGAGTCCGAGGTGCTGACCCCTGCCGATTACGCCAACCACATCGACAAGTGGGCGTTCACGGTGCCCTTCGTGTGTGGTGCCACCAACCTGGGGGAGGCGCTGCGGCGCATCACCGAGGGCGCGGCGATGATCCGTTCCAAGGGTGAGGCAGGCACCGGGGATGTCTCCAACGCCACCACCCACATGCGCAAGATCGGCGGCGAGATCCGCCGGCTCACGTCGCTGTCCACCGACGAGCTGTATGTCGCAGCCAAGGAGCTGCAGGCTCCGTACGACCTGGTGGTGGAAGTGGCCAAGGCGGGCAAGTTGCCGGTCACGCTGTTCACCGCGGGTGGTATCGCCACCCCGGCCGATGCGGCGATGATGATGCAGCTCGGCGCCGAGGGTGTGTTCGTCGGTTCGGGCATTTTCAAGTCCGGCAATCCCGCCGAGCGGGCCGCGGCCATCGTCAAGGCCACCACGTTCTACGACGATCCGGATGTGTTGGCCAAGGTGTCGCGCGGACTCGGTGAGGCGATGGTCGGCATCAATGTCGACGACATCCCGGTGCCGCACCGGCTCGCCGAACGCGGCTGGTAAGGCGCCGATGAGCGCTTGCGTGAAGAGAAGTGAATAGTGGCGATAGAGGAGATCCTCGACCTCGAACAGATCGAGGTCAACATCTACCGCGGCGGTGTGTTCAGCCCGGAATCCGGTTTCCTGCAACGCACTTTCGGCGGTCACGTGGCCGGACAGTCGTTGGTGTCGGCGGTGCGTACCGTCGACCCGACGTTCCAGGTGCACTCGCTGCACGGGTACTTCCTGCGGGCCGGTGACGCCCGGTCACCGTCGGTGTACGCGGTGGAGCGCATCCGTGACGGCGGCTCATTCTGCACCCGCCGGGTCAGCGCCATCCAGCACGGTCAGACCATCTTCACCATGTCGGCGTCGTTCCAGACCGACCAGAGTGGAATCGAGCACCAGGACGCGCCGCCGGTGACGCTGCCGCCGGACGATGTGCCGGACTTCAAGGCGGCCAGCAAGGTGTTCGACGACGCCAGTTTCCGGCAGTTCGACGAATGGGACGTCCGGATCATCCCGCACGATTCGCTGAACAAGGTGCCGGGCAAGGCATCTCAGCAACAGGTGTGGTTTCGTCACCGGGACCCGCTGCCCGATGACCCGGTGCTGCACATCTGCGCCCTGGCCTACATGAGTGACCTGACTCTGCTGGGTTCGGCGCAGGTGACCCACCCCGAGGAACGCAGCCACTTGATGGTGGCGTCGCTGGATCACGCCATGTGGTTCATGCGCCCGTTCCGGGCCGACGAGTGGTTGCTCTACGACCAGTCCTCCCCGTCGGCCTGCGGCGGCCGGTCGCTGACACAGGGCAAGATCTTCAACCGCTACGGCGAGATGGTGGCCGCGGTGATGCAGGAGGGCTTGACCCGATACCAACGCGGCTACCGGTCGTGAGCGCCGTCCGAATCGGTGTGCTCGCCCTGCAGGGCGACACCCGCGAACATCTCGCCGCGTTGCGTGAGGCCGGCGCCGAGGCGCTGACCGTGCGCCGCCTCTCCGAGCTGGAGAGTGTCGACGGGTTGGTGATCCCGGGCGGTGAATCCACCGCCATGACCCACCTGCTGCGTGCCTTCGAGCTGCTGGAGCCGTTGCGTGGGTTGTTGGCCGACGGACTGCCCGCCTACGGGTCGTGTGCGGGGATGATCCTGCTGGCCTCGGAGATCCTGGACGCCGGCGTGGCGGGCCGGGAGGCCCTGCCGCTTGGTGGCATTGATATGACGGTGCGCCGCAACGCTTTCGGGCGTCAGATTGATTCTTTTGAAGACGACCTGGAATTCACGGGCGTCGATACCCCGGTGCATGCGGTGTTCATCCGCGCGCCTTGGGTCGAGCGGGTGGGGGAGCCGGTCGAGGTCCTGGCCCGTGCCGGCGGCCATGCCGTCGCTGTCCGCCAGGGCAAGTCGCTCGCGACGTCCTTCCACCCCGAGATGACCGGTGACCGCCGCGTCCACAAACTGTTCGTCGACGGCATCACGCAATAACCGCAGGCGTTACGGGTCGGCGGCCAGCACTCATGGTTTCACGATCCGGTGAAACTAGTCTCAACGCAAGATGAAACTTGGAGCTGCGCTGGTTGGAGCTCGGTGAACACCCAGTAGACTGGCGGGTCGAACTTCGCAGTCATGCAGAGAGGTAGTTCGCCGATGAGCGGCCATTCCAAGTGGGCGACCACGAAGCACAAGAAGGCGATCATCGATGCCCGGCGCGGCAAGAACTTCGCCAAGCTGATCAAGAACATCGAGGTGGCAGCCCGCACCGGTGGCGGAGACCCGGCTGGCAACCCCACGCTGTACGACGCCATCCAGAAGGCCAAGAAGAGCTCGGTGCCCAACGACAACATCGAGCGCGCGCGCAAGCGTGGCGCCGGTGAAGAGGCCGGCGGTGCCGACTGGCAGACCATCACCTACGAGGGCTACGGCCCCAATGGTGTGGCCATCCTGGTGGAGTGCCTGACCGACAACAAGAACCGCGCCGCCGGCGAGGTCCGCGTCGCGATGACCCGCAACGGCGGCAACATGGCTGACCCGGGTTCGGTGTCCTACCTGTTCTCCCGCAAGGGTGTGGTGACGCTGGAGAAGAACGGTCTCACCGAGGATGACGTGTTGGCAGCGGTGCTGGAGGCCGGCGCCGAGGAGATCAACGATCAGGGCGAGAGCTTCGAGATCATCTCCGAGCCCACCGACCTCGTTGCCGTGCGCACCGCACTGCAGGAGGCCGGTATCGACTACGACTCCGCCGAGGCCAGCTTCCAGCCGTCGGTCTCGGTGCCGGTGGACCTCGAGGGCGCGCGCAAGGTGTTCAAGCTGGTCGACGCCCTCGAGGACAGTGACGACGTGCAGGATGTCTGGACCAATGTCGACATCCCCGACGACGTGGCTGCTCAGCTCGACGAGGACTGACTCGGCCCGGTCGCCGAGGCGGGTGTGCGGGTACCCCCAGCGGAGCGAGGGGCGGACAAGCCCGGGGAGAGCGGGCCGGGCTCTTCAGGTCAGGAACTCACTGATCGCATCCGCGGTCTGTTGCGGCTGATCCAGCATCACCAGCACGCTGGCGTCCTCGATGTAACGCAACCGGCCGCCGGTCAGCATGGCCAGCTGCTGCGCATGCGTGTCGGGCATCACCCGGTTGTGAGTCCACAGCACCAGCGTCTGGCCGTGGAAGTCGGCCAGCCGATTGGTGGCGCGCACCAAGTCGACTTTGTCGAAGCGGGTGCGGCAATACTTGATCAGATCTCGGCGCACCCGGGCATCGGAGATCCCGTGCGTCAGCCAGGTATCGGCGATGTCCTGTGGCACCGGCTTTTTCGCCATCAGACCCAACATGAACCACTGTCGCCGCAGCCATCCGACACGCAGTTGCCGCATGGCCAGTTTCACCGTTGCCGAGGTCCGGGTTGCTACCCAGGTGATCTTGCCGGGCAGTCCGGGCGGAAAGTTCCCGAACGCTTCTGACGGGCAGATCACCAGCCTGCCCACTCGTTTGTCGCGCCCGATGTCGGTGAGGAACAGTGCCCCGCCCCAGTCGGTGACCACCAGCGTGGCATCCACCAACTCCAGCGCGTCGAGGAAATCGGCGACGACGCCCACCATGCCGGGCATGGTCAGGTCGGCGTCGGCGCGCATCGGCACCTGGTGTCCGCCCAGCGGGAGGACGGGGAGAAGATAGCGAAAACCCTTGGGCAGCAACGGTAGAACCAGGTTCCATTGGGCATCGTTCATCAGCAGGCCGTGCAACAACACCACTGGCGGTCCAGTCGGGTCGCCTTCCTCGCGGTACTGCAGTGTCCCTGCGGCCACATCAACGGATTTCATCGGCGAACCTCCGCTAGAACAAACATTCTAGAACGTATGCTCTAGTATGTCCGCAGGAGGAGACGATGGCAAGGTCCACTCGAGAGTCGATCCTGACGGCCGCTGCGGAACTGATGCGGCACCGGGGTTACGGCGCCGTCGGGATGAAAGACGTCGTGGCCGCCAGTGGGGCTCCCGTCGGATCCCTCTACCACCATTTCCCCGGCGGCAAATCGCAGATCGCCCGGGAGGCGCTGACCAATGCCGGCATCGCCTACGGCCTGTTGATTCCCACCCTGATGGCCCCGCACACCGACCTCGGTGCCGCCATCGAGAGTGTGTTCGCCCAGGCCGCCGAGGACATGGAAGGCACCGGCTTCGCCAACATGTGCCCCGTGGCCAGCGTGGCCGCCGAGACCGCCGACATCGACGAGGAGCTGCGTCGGGCTGCCGCCGCGGTGTTCACCGGCTGGCTGGACGGGGGCAGCGCGTATTTTGTTGGGCGCGGCCTGGATTCGGAGACCGCGCGTGAGCTCACCGTGGTATTGGTATCCGCGCTGGAGGGGGCGTTCATCCTGGCCCGCACCTTGCGTAGTACCGAACCGCTGATCCTGGCCGGGCGGGCGCTGGCGCCACGTTACCGGGGGGTGGCGATGTCGCCGTCGGCGACAGCACCGACGGCGGGCTGACCCTATCCTGATCCGGTGCCCGAGTTCCGCGACGCCGACGGCGTGAAATGGCGCATCCACCGACGGTGGTGGTCGCTGTGGTCACTGCTGGACACTGTGAGCATCTCCGGTAACGGCACCTTCGGGGCGTTCGTCTTCGTGCTGGCGCTGCCCGTGCTGGCGCTGTGGCCGTTCTGGCTGCTGGCCAAGTTCTGCGGGGCGCCGTGGAAAGTGGTCACCGAACGCGACGGTGAGGAGTTCGGCGTCGAGAAAGTGCGGGGTTGGCGCGCGTCTGGTCGCCGCATCAAGGAGATCACCGCGGGGTTGCGCGAACTCGGAGACGAGCAGCAACCGCCGCCGATTGCCACCGAACTCCACGAAAGCGGCGGCGTCGAAGCCCCCTGAGCCCAACGGGCGTGTCCCTGGCGTCCGCTGTCGTCCGCACCCGCTACGCTCTCGAACAGCTGTTCGTATCGGAAGGGGTAACCGTTGTTGCGCGTGATGGGCGTCGACCCGGGGTTGACCCGCTGCGGTCTCTCGGTGATCGAGGGCGGAACCGGCCGTCAGGTCACCGCCCTGGACGTCGATGTGGTCCGCACTCCGTCGGACGCTCCGCTGCACCGCAGGCTGCTCGCCATCAGCGACACCGTCGAATACTGGATGGACACCCACAAGCCGGACGTGGTGGCCGTCGAGCGGGTGTTCTCGCAGCAGAACGTCTCGACCGTGATGGGCACCGCGCAGGCCGGCGGAGTGGTGGCCCTGGCGGCCGCCAAGAGAGATATCGAGGTGCATTTCCACACCCCCAGTGAGGTCAAAGCCGCGGTTACCGGCAACGGCCGCGCGGACAAGGCCCAGGTCACCGCCATGGTCACCCGAATCCTCGAGCTGCAGCAGAAACCCACCCCGGCGGATGCTGCCGATGCACTGGCGCTGGCCATCTGCCACTGCTGGCGGGCCCCCATGATCGCGCGGATGGCCAAAGCCGAGGCCATGGCCGCCGAACAGAAGAAGCGCTACCAAGCCAAACTGAAGGCAGCCCGGTGATCGCCTCGGTACGCGGCGAGGTCGTCGACATCGCCTTGGATCACGCCGTCGTCGAATGCGCCGGTGTCGGCTACAAGGTGATGTGCACGCCGTCGACGCTGGCGGGGCTGCGGCGGGGCACCGAGGCCCGGTTGATCATCGCGATGATCGTGCGTGAAGACTCGATGACGCTGTACGGCTTCGCCGATGCCGATGCGCGTGACCTGTTCACCACGCTGCTCGGGGTGTCCGGGGTGGGGCCCAAGATCGCGTTGGCCACGCTGGCGGTGTATGACGCACAGGCGTTACGGCAGGCGCTGGCTGACGGTGACGTCACCGCGCTCACCCGGGTGCCGGGCATCGGCAAGCGTAGCGCCGAGCGGTTGGTGCTGGAACTGCGCGACAAGATCGGTCCGGTGTCCGGGTCCGCGGGCCCGGCGGTTGCCAGCGGCCATGCCATCCGTACCCCTGTGGTGGAAGCGCTTGTCGGCCTTGGTTTCCCGCAGAAGCAGGCCGAAGAGGCCACCGACAAGGTGCTGGCCGCTGAGCCTGATGCCACCACCTCGAGTGTGCTGCGGTCGGCGCTGAACCTCTTGGGTAAGAACAAGTGAGCCGCTTCGAGGACGGCGAAGCCGAAGAGGAACGCGAGGTTTCCGGCGCACTCACCGTCGGAGAAGGAGACATCGACGCCAGTTTGCGGCCGAAGTCGCTGGATGAGTTCATCGGCCAGCCTCGGGTTCGCGAACAGCTGCAGCTGGTCATCGAGGGTGCCAAGAACCGCGGTGGCACACCGGATCACATCCTGCTGTCCGGGCCTCCTGGCCTGGGCAAGACGTCACTGGCCATGATCATCGCCGCCGAACTCGGCTCCTCTCTGCGGGTCACATCGGGTCCGGCGCTGGAACGCGCCGGTGACCTGGCGGCCATGCTGAGCAACCTGGTTGAGGGCGACGTGCTGTTCATCGACGAGATCCACCGTATCGCCCGCCCGGCCGAGGAGATGCTGTACCTCGCGATGGAGGACTTCCGCGTCGACGTGGTGGTGGGCAAAGGCCCTGGGGCCACCTCGATTCCGCTGGAGGTGGCACCGTTCACCCTGGTGGGTGCCACCACCCGGTCGGGCGCACTCACCGGTCCGCTGCGCGACCGCTTCGGCTTCACCGCGCACATGGACTTCTACGAGCCCGCCGAACTGGAGCGTGTGCTGGCCCGCTCGGCGCGCATTCTCGGCATCGAACTCGGTGACGACGCCAGCACCGAGATCGCCCGCCGCTCCCGCGGCACACCTCGTATTGCCAACCGGTTGTTGCGCCGGGTCCGTGACTTCGCCGAAGTGCGCGCCGACGGAATCCTCACGCGCGACGTCGCCAAGGCCGCATTAGAGGTGTACGACGTCGACGAACTCGGCCTCGACCGGCTGGACCGCGCTGTGCTGTCGGCGCTCACCAAGAGCTTCGGCGGCGGTCCTGTCGGGGTGTCCACGCTGGCAGTCGCGGTCGGTGAAGAGGCCACCACTGTCGAGGAAGTCTGCGAACCGTTCCTGGTGCGCGCCGGCATGCTTGCCCGCACCCCACGCGGCCGGGTGGCGACGGCCCTGGCCTGGACGCACCTGGGGATGAAGCCGCCCCCCGGTGCCGCCGGTGCGGGGCAGGCCGTGCTGTTCGACTAGGAGTTCGCTCGGAGTGACGCCGCGCAGGCAACGAAGAATCGGCTGACCCAGCGCGCGAAAGAAAAAAATCCAGCCCCGTCGCGAGCCTGCGACTGCGCACTGGCCCAGTCCCCGCCAACGAGTGGAACCGCGCGGCGGCGCGGCTCGGCGAGGGTGTTGCTGTCCTGGTTGGTGCTGCCGCGAATCTCGGGCTGTGGCGACAGCTATGCAAACAAGTGTCGCCATAAGTTATTGATGGCGACACGTCGAGTGTCGCAGGTGTCGTCAGCTTGCGGACACAGCGACACTTATATATATAAGTGTCGCTATCATGGAGGCGTGACGGCACTTCCTGCGCTCAGCTACGAGACGCTGCAGTGGACTCCCAGTAGTAGCGACAGGTACTCCAGGTCGTCTCGTCGGGGTGGGCGGTACCTGGCGGCGATCCCTCCGGCGATCGCCGAACTACAGGTGGCGCTGCCGTCGGACGTCTACGCGGCAGCTGAGGATGCCAGCCTCGCCATCGCCCGATTCGACGCCGAACTCGGAGGCGAGATCGCCCCCTTTTCGGCCGTGCTTTTGCGCAGTGAGTCCGCGGCCAGCTCCCGCATCGAAAACCTCACCGCCTCCGCGCGCTCCATCGCAGAGGCCGAACTACCCGGCGGCGGCAAGGGTAAAGCCAACGCCGAGCAGATAGTCGCTAACACGGCCGCGATGACCGCAGCCATCGAGTTGTCAGATCGCGTCGACGCCGATGCCATCCTGGCCATGCACGCGGCCCTCATGGTCGGGCAATCGCGTCACACTCCGGGACAGTGGCGGGCTGAGCCGGTATGGATCGGAGGCGGGAACAGCCCGCTGGGCGCAATGTTCGTCCCGCCCCACCACGAGCGCGTTCCCGCCGCGATCAACGACTTGATCGCTTTCGCCGTCCGCGACGACGTTGCGCTGCTCGCGCAGATCGCGTTGGCGCACGCCCAATTCGAGACAATTCATCCGTTTACCGACGGCAACGGTCGCACGGGTCGAGCTCTGGTCCAGTCGATGCTGCGCAACAAAGGTTTGACCCGTCAGGTGACAGTCCCAGTCTCCGCTGGGTTGCTGTCGGACACCGACGGCTACTTCGCCGCCCTTACCGCCTACCGAGAAGGCGATCCTGCGCCTATCGTCGAGAGATTCGCCCACGCCAGCGAGCGCGCCGTGGTCAACGGCCGCCAGCTGATCAGCGCGCTGCGCGACATCCGCGAGAGTTGGAATCACCGGGTCACCGCGAGGTCGGATTCGGCTGTGTGGAGAGTTGCCGACCTCTTGACCCGGCGGCCGGTCGTCAACGGTGTGCTCCTGCGCGATGAGCTGGGTCTCTCCACTGACCATCCACGTCGTCACATCGGTCCTCTCGCTGAGGCCGGCATCGTCGTCGAATTCACCGACCGGGCGCGCAACCGCGCGTGGCGAGCACCTGAAATCTTGGATGCTCTGGACGATTTCGCCGAGCGGGCCGGGCGGCGCGGGTAATCCCGCGAACACGGCACCACGATGTCGACGGCGTGTCGACCGGGGACACGAACGCTCGACGGAATGGACGGGTCAGGCGCCGCCTAGCCAACCGCGATCTGCAGCCAGCGCAGTATCACGGCCTGCGCCAAGTCGGCGGCCGAATCCTCGCTGGCTGCAATGGCTTCCATGAAATCGGGCACCGCGCCCGCGCCGATCGTCGACTCCAGGGCAGAACGGTACTCCGGCACCGCCAGCCATTGCTGCGCCAAGGCGACGTCCGCCTCGAGGTGGAACTGCACGCCGTAACTGCGGCCATAGCGGAACAGCTGCTGTGGATAGGCCGTCGAACTCGCCAACAGCGTTGCACCCGCAGGCAGGTCGAACGTGTCGGAATGCCACTGCAGCACCGGAAGTACGTCCAGATCAGGCCATACAGGGTCGGCGGCACCGGTGAACGTCACGTCGACCATCCCGACCTCCGGCGCCGGACCGGTGCGCACGCGAGCACCCAAAGCGGCGGCCAACAGTTGTGCGCCCAGGCACACACCCCACACCGGGACATCAGCGTCGACGGCGCGGCGCAGGAAGCTGATCTCCCGGTCTATCCATGGCACCTCGGCACCGTCGCCTGCGCCCATCGGCCCGCCCATCACGATGATGGCCGCGAAGTCCGTCGGGTCGTCCGGAACCGGTTCCGTCCACAGTCGCACAGTCCGGACAGGGGCGAACTTGTCGAGCACCGGGGCGTAGGAACCCGGCGGTTCGCACTCGATGTGCCGCAGCTCCAGGATCATTCGGGGATGACGGAGATCTGTCGCTCGAACAGCGCCCGGGCCTGGGCCACCGATGCCGAAACCGCCGTGCCGACGCCGGGCTGCGTCACGGGCTCACCGAGCACCGTGTTGATGGGTACATGTCCGGTCCACACTCCGGGCACCGGGTCGTACGACGGGCCGCCCTTGCGGATCTTGGCGCTGGCGTGGTCCAGCGGCAACCGCAGGATGTAGGTCGAGGCCAACTCCTTCCTGGTGGGCGGGGGAGTCTCGGACCAGCGGCCCGGCATCAGTCGCTCGGACAGCAGCTGCACCGCCCGCTCCTTGTCCTCCTCGGGCACCGGGGTGGCCGTCCCGAACGCCATCACACTGCGATAGTTCACTGTCGAGTTGTACAGCGAGTACTCGTAGACCAGCCCGTCGATCAGGGTCACCGTCAGGGTCAGGGCCACCCCGGCACGAGCAGCCTTGTTCAGCCCCGCTCCCGTCGACCCGTGCATCAACACCGCGTCCCCGTCACGCACGTAGTTCATCGGGATCACGATGGGGAACTCGTCGCGGATATAGGCGACGTGGGCGACCAGGCCCGAATCGAGAATGTCGTAAAGGTCCTCGCGGCTGTGGGTCTGCAACCACTTGTAGCGATTGACCTCGGTGTTCGGCGGTGTGTCGGTGTCGATTGACATGACACAATGATCGCCGTACAAGGCGTGGAAAGTGAGGTCCACTTCGGGTGTAAGGCGGTGTGCCACTTGGTGAACGATCTTAACGTCGCGGTAACGCTCGATCGTGGTTCGCCGGTACCGGTACGCACCCAGATCCTCACGCAGCTGCGCGATGCCATCACCGACCGCGTGCTGGCCCCCGGGGACCCGTTGCCGTCCACCCGGTTGCTTGCCGCCGCACTCGGGGTTTCCCGGACGACGGTGACGAACTGCTATCTCGAACTCGAGGGTGACGGTTGGGTGGTCAGTTCGCAGGGGGCGGGGACGTTTGTCGCCGGCCGGGATTCCGCCACCAGCATGCCGATGCCTACCCCCGCCGCGACCGCGGTGCCGCTGTTCGACTTGCGGCCCGGCGGTGTGGACCCGGCATTGCTCAGTCCCGGAGCCTGGCGCAGGCTGTGGCGTCCGGGTGCACCGTCGGCGTCGGCTCCCGACCCCTGCGGGGTGCCTGCGCTGCGTGCGGCCCTGGCCGGATATCTGGCTTCAGCACGCGGCCTGGCCTGCACCCCCGCCGAGATCGTGGTGTGTGCAGGTACGGCCGAGGCGGTGACACTGCTGGTGGCCGCCCTGGGCTGGGCTGGAGCGACAGTGGCGACCGAAGATCCCGGTTACCCGGCGATCCGTAATGTTTTGCGCCGCAACGCAGTGAGCGTGGCTCCCATCGACGTCACCGACCCCGGTCGAGTGCCGGGGTTGCTTGACTCCTGCGACGCGGCCGGGGTGTACCTGACACCCAGCCACCACTACCCGCTGGGACACCGGTTGTCCGAGGCGCAGCGACGTCAGGTGATCACCTGGGCCGACCGCACCGGTGCCGTGGTGATCGAAGACGACTATGACGGGGAATTCAGCTTCGGACTGGCGCCGTCGACCAGCATGGCCGGGCTGTCGCCGCTGTCGAGTGTGGTGTTCATCGGCACGCTGTCCAAGGTTCTGGACCCCGGATTGCGGTTGGCCTACCTACGAGTACCGCTGCATTTGGTCGATGCTGTGCGCGCAGCTCGCGAGGATCTGGGGCCGACGGTGGCCACCGCGGTTCAGGACGGCGTGGCGGGGTTCATCGCGGCCGGCGAACTGTCTCGGCATGTGGCGAAAGCGCGCCGGATCTACGCCGATCGTCGTCGCGCCTTGCTGGCGGAGTTGCGTGCGGTGCCCGCGGTGGTCGACCTGATCGGCATCGATGCCGGGCTGCACATCGTGGCGATGCTGCAGCCGGAACTCAGTTCGGCGCAGGTGGTCGACGAGGCCTCGCAGCAGGGGGTGGAGCTACTGGATCTCGATGAGTTCCGGTTCCGGCCGCAGTACGACAAACCCGGCCTGGTGTTCGGCTACAGCGCTCACGCTCCCGCCGACATCCGGAATGCCTTGGGGATGCTCCGCAACTGCCCAGAACTGCGTAAGGTCGACAGATCATGACTACAGCGGCTCTGATCTTCGCGGCGCTGGCCGCCCTGTTACACGTCTACATCTGGGTGATGGAGGCTTTCACCTGGACCAGCCCGCGCACCCGCGCGACGTTCGGCACCACCGCCGAGGAAGCTGAAACCACCAAGACAATGGCCCTCAACCAGGGTTTCTACAACCTGTTCCTCGCGGTGGTCACCGGTGTCGGAATCGTGGCCGTCCTGTTGGGCCACAGCGCTGTCGGTGCCGCACTCGTGTTCGCCGGCGCGGGGTCCATGGCGGCTGCAGCAGTGGTGCTGGTGGCGTCATCGCCGGACAAGGTGCGTGCTGCGCTGACGCAGGGCACCCTGCCGGCGATCGCCGTGGTGTTGCTGGCTATCTCCTAGAGCAGACCGAGCAACTGCAGGTCTGTCACGTACTTGACGATGACGGGCGCCGACAGGTGCGGGATGTCCTTGTCGTGGCCGATCTTGGCGTCCTGCACCGCCGTTCGGAACCGGTCCACTGGCGCCAACGACCCCTGCATCGGGTACTCGGGATGAGCGTAGTTGTGCAGCAGCGGAAGCAGTGATGCTTGGCGCTGCTTGTCGGGCAGGCCGCGCAACGCCGTCTCGAACCGGGCCAGCCAGGTGTCGTATCCGGCCACGCGGTGAATCGGGTAACCGGCCTCGATCAGCCAGTCCACGAACGTGTCCAGGCCCAGCCCGTCGTCGTAGGGGTTCATCACGTGGTAGGTCTCGAAGCCGCTGCTGACATTCACCCCCAGGGTGGAGATGGCTTCGGCGACGAACTCCACCGGCAACCCGTCGTAGTGTGCGCGTCGGCGGCCGCCCTGGTCGTCCAGTTGGTAAAACGACTCCGGCGCAATGCCAGACGCCATGAGGCTGAAGATCATCCGGGTGAACATGTCGGGCAGGTTGAGCTGTCCGGCGTAGGTCACGTCGGCCAGGATCATGTCGCACCGGAACACCGACACCGGGAGACCACATAGGTCGTGAGCCTCGCGCAGCAACACCTCGCCGGCCCACTTGCTGTTGCCGTAGCCGTTGGCGTAGCTGTCATCGACAGCACGGGTGGCACTGATCTGGCGAATGTCTGCGTCCTCGGTGAACTGTCCCGGCTCGATGCCCGCGCCGACGCCGATGGTGGAGACATAGACGAACGGCTTGATCCTGGTGGTGAGCGCGATCCGGATCAATTCGGCAGTGCCCAGGGCATTCGGTGCGAACAGTTGGCTGTAGGGAAGCACATGGTTCACCAGCGCGGCCGGATCGACGATGAGGTCCACCGTGTCGGCCAGGCGCTGCCAGGTCTCGGGGTCCAGGCCCAGGTCGGCCTCGCCCTTGTCGCCGGCCAACACCTCCAGGTGCTCGGCGGCCAGATCCTGGTAATGGCGCAGCAGTTCGGGATCACCGCTGTCGAAGGTCGCGTCCAGGCGCTTGCGGGCGTCCTCATCGGACTTGGCGCGCACCAGGCAGATCAATTTGCCGTCGACCAGGCTCAACCTTTCCAGCCACTCCAGGGCGAGATAGCGGCCCAGGAAGCCGGTGGCGCCGGTCAACAGCACGGTACGCACAGGCTGAGTCGGCCCGGGCAGCGACGGTGCGGCAGCCAGGGTGTGCGCGTCGATGAACTTGTCCAGCGTCAGGTCGCCGGCGTGCACCTCGTGGGCGTCTCGGCCGTGGACGCTGCTGTAGGTGGGACGTAGGCTGTCGCCGCTGCGCTCGCTGTCGATGAATGCTGCGATGGCGGCCAAATCGGTTGCTGGGCTGACGATCACGCCCACCGGGACGTCGATGTCGAAGATCTCCCGCAACAGGTTGGCAAACGTCAACGCCGACAGCGAATCGCCGCCGAGATCGGTGAAGTGCGCGTCGGGACGAAGCTCTGATGCGGCTGCACCCAGCAGTGCACCGGCGGCGCGACTCACAGTGTCGAGCACCGGTCCATCGGCTCCGTCGGCCCGAAGCCGGCGCAACTCACCGGCCTGGCTGTCGGCCAGTTCGGTGTAGAGCTCTTCCAGGCGGGGACCGTAGTGCGTCTTCAGGTTCGGCCGCGCGAGCTTGCGGATACCGGTCAACAGACCGTTTTCCAACGTGAAAGGTGTTGTCTCGATCAGAAAGTCGCGCGGGATCTCATACGATTGCAGCTCGGCAGCCCGCGCTGTGCGCTGCAGCGAATCCGAGATGGCAGCTTTGAGGTCCTCTCGGGCCAGTGCGGCCTCGGTAGGCACCACAACAGCCAGCAGGTAGGAGCGGGCGCTGTTGCCGTACAGGTAGATCTGCCGCACCAGTGGTGCGCTGTCGAACACCGCCTCCAGCTTGGATACGGTGACGAATTCGCCCTGGGCAAGTTTGAGGACGTTGTTGCGACGGTCCAGGTACTCCAGGTGGTCGACGCCCAGTTCGGCCACGATGTCGCCGGTGCGGTAGAAACCGTCCTCGTCGAACATCTCTGCGGTGACGTCGGGACGCTTGTAGTAACCGGGGAACAGCTGTTCGCTCTTGATCAACAGTTCGCCACGAGGATGGGGCCGGTCGGTGTGGAAGTAGCCGAGTTCGGGGACGTCCACCAGCTTGTAGTCGATGACCGGCGGGCGGCGCACCAGCCCGTCGACGAACACCGCGCCGGCCTCGGTCGAGCCGTAGCCTTCGACCAGGTGCAGGTCGAGCAGGTCCTCGACCCAGGTGCGGAGCTCGGGTGAGATGGGCGCTGATCCGCTCATCGCGCTGACGTAGCGGTCGCCGAGCAGCGACTGCCGTAGCTCGGCGGCGTCACCGTGAGAAGCCCGGCTCTCGTATTCGTTGAACAGCATCTCCCAGATGCGGGGAACGAACGTCAGCTGGGTGGGCTTGGTCAGCGCAAGATCGTCGAGGAACGTCGAAAGGTCGCTTCGCGCAGCGAAATACACGGTGCCACCGGTTGACAGAGCTCCATAGAGACTGCTGCGGCCCATGACGTGGCTCATCGGCATGAAGCTCAGCACGATCGCGGGCAGTGCTTCCTGATCGGAGTGCCATGCAGCGCGTGCGGAGGCCCGCCACATCGCGGCGACCTTGCTTTCCGGGTACATCGCGCCTTTGGGTGCGCCGGTACTGCCGGAGGTGTAGATCAGCAGGGTCAGGGGATCCGCCTCGTCCCTGATCGGGCGCGGTGTGTCCGGGAGTCCGCGACCGCGACTCAGTGCGTCAGCAAGGGTCTCGACGACGACGGGCGATCCGGCCAGGCGTTGCCGTGCGGATGCCAGCGTATCGCGATGGTCGTCGACCTCGGGCAGGTAGTCGAACACCACCACACGCCGCGGCTGGTGCGCAGACTCGGCGAGTTCCACAGCGTCGGAGAGGAAGTCGATGCTCGAGGCGATCACCACCGGCTCGGTCTCCTCGACGATGGGGCGTAGTTGGGCCAGGGGAGCGCTGGTCTGCAGCGGCACCGAGATCGCGCCGAGTCCGATCAGGGCAATGTCGACTTCGGTGTAGTCCACGCTGGTGAAGCCCAGGATTGCGACCCGGTCGCCGGCCTGGACGCCGTCGTGGTGCCAGGTGTTGGTGAGCGCGCGCACCTGATTCCACAGTTCGGCATAGGTGATGGTGTCGAACCGGGGCAGCAGTGTCGCGCTGGTGCGTCCGGTTTCCGGGTCGACGGTCAGGTCGACGGCGCGCGCCGCGAGGGCGGGTCGGTCGCCGTATCCGACCATGACGGTCTCCACGATGTGGTTGAGGTCGACATCCGGGTCGTCCACCACGGCGTTGATGGCGTCGCTGGGGCGGGCGTCGGCGAACTGGCTGTCGGTGGCGTACAGGCGGGCGATGCGGTGGACCAGGCGGGTGTCGCGGGTGTCGGCGTCGTCATGTGAAGTCATCGCGGGAGTCCCCTTGGTGCTAGCAGGTTGAAATCAAATCGTGCGGCGCAATGCGCGCCACAAAATAAGCTACGTTAGTAAAACTAAATTTAATCCCACCAGTGCTGTAAGTTCGCTGTGAACTTGTGACACTGTGGCGACCATCACAGTCGAAGGGCGCTGGAACAGGGTGATTGCGGTCACGGAGGCTGCCGAACAGGGCTGGTTATCCAGTTTGCTGAGTCCATGCCGCCCTGGGTGCGGCGACTGCTGTGCGGAGTTGCTCCCGCGGCGGCGTTAGTGCCACCAGGTCCTTGGGTAACCAAAGCGGCAACACAAGGAGGCCACGATGAAGACAGTCCGAACGGCGGACGCCTCGACGGGCGCAGTGGACGTATCCCACCTCAAGGGTGGGCGTATGAAGATCGCCCGCAGTCGCGGTGCTGCCAGCGGCTTCCTGCTTGTCCTGCTCGGGATCTGGGGCGCGCTGATCCCCTTCGTCGGCCCCTACTTCGACTTCGCCTACTCGCCTGATCAACCCTGGGTCTGGACGGAAGCACGGGGCTGGCTCGAGGTGCTCCCCGGCGCTGTCACTGCAGTCGGGGCCTCCTGCTGCTGACCTCACGCAATCGTGCCAGCGCCACGCTCGGTGGCTGGCTGGCAGTGATCGCCGGTGCCTGGTTTGTGGCCGGCCGGGCATTCGCCTCGATGCTTGCCGTCGGGGAGATCGGTGTCCCCGCCGCCGCCACTCCCGCGAAAACCGTTGCGCTGGAACTGGCGTACTTCTCCGGGCTGGGCGCGCTCATCGTGTTCCTGGGGGCTCTTGCGGTAGGCCGGCTGTCAGTGCGCAGCGTGCGTGACGTGGCCTACGCTCAGCGGGTGGCTGATCCTGCGGTCACCGGCTCGGCGCCTGTCTCGGGTCCACTGCCGATGGACGATCAGCGCACCGAGGTCATCGGGTCCACGGCGGCTGCCCGCCCGCGTCGCAGTTGGCGTAACCCGTTCCGCAGCAATGGAACTCTCGTGCACCACTGAGGGTGAAGACCAGGGACTCCCGGCTGCCCCGTGCAGCCGGGAGTCCCTGGTTTCGGAGCTCTCAGAGGTCGGCGAGCAGGAGTGCCAGGACGTCGAGCCCCTCGATCAGCAGTTCGTCGGTGATGCTCAGTGGCGGCAGGAAACGCAGGATGTTGCCAAACGTCCCGCACGTCAAGACGATCACACCAGCAGCGTGGGCAGCCGAACTCAATTTCTTGGTCAGCTCCGGATCTGGCTCTGCGGTGCCGGATTTCACCAGCTCCACCGCGATCATGGCACCGCGCCCACGGACGTCGCCGATGCGGTCGTCCTCGGCCTGCAGTCGGTGCAGTCGGTCCTTCATCAGTGCTTCGATGGCGGCTGCACGCGCCACCAGACCGTCCAGTTCGATGGTCTCGATGGTGGCCAGTGCTGCCGCGCAGGAGATCGGATTGCCGCCGTAGGTGCCCCCCAAGCCGGACACGTGCGGCGCGTCCATGATCTCGGCACGACCCGTCACCGCCGACAGCGGCAACCCGTCGGCGATGCCCTTGGCGGTGACGATCAGATCTGGCTCGATGCCCTCGTGCTCGCAGGCGAACATCGCACCGGTACGGGCGAAGCCGGTCTGCACCTCATCGGCGATGAACACCACGTCGTTGTCTGCGCACCAGGCGCGCAACGTGGGCAGGAACCCGGGCGCCGGCACGATGAAGCCACCCTCGCCCTGAATGGGTTCGATGATCACTGCGGCGAGGCTGCCGGCGCCGATCTGCTTGTCGATGACCGTGATCGCGCGCTCGGCGGCCAGCGCACCGTCGTTGCCCAGCTCCTTGTCCAACAGACCGTCTCGGTAGGGGTAGGACAGGGGAGCCCGGTAGATCTCCGGCGCAAACGGCCCGAAGCCGCTCTTGTAGGGCATGGACTTGGCGGTGAGCGCCATCGTCAGGTTGGTGCGGCCGTGATAGGCGTGGTCGAACGCGACCACTGCCTGTTTCTTGGTGTAGGACCGAGCGATCTTGATGGCGTTCTCCACCGCCTCGGAGCCGGAGTTGAACAGCGCGGAGCGCTTCTCGTAGGACCCCGGGGTCAGGCGATTGAGGTGCTCGCACACCGAGACGTATCCGTCGTAGGGCGTGATCATGAAACAGGTATGGGTGAAATCGGCGACCTGCGCGGCCACGGCCTCCACCACCCGCGGGGAGGCATTGCCCACCGTGGTCACCGCGATGCCCGAGCCCAGGTCGATCAACCGGTTGCCGTCGACGTCCTCGACGATGCCGCCACCGGCACGCTGTGCGTAGACCGGCATTGTCGTCCCCACGGCACGCGACACCGCGGCGGTTTTGCGCGCGGCCAGTTCCACGGACTTCGGGCCGGGGATCTCGGTGGTCAGCAGGCGGCTCTGTTCGAGGGTGGACACGGCATGGCTCCTGTCAACAGCGGGATTGCTCGACTCAGGAGCCTAGTCGTGCTGGCGGGATGCGACCAGCGGATCACGCAGCTACCTCGGGTGCGGACAATGGAATGCGTGTCAGTTCGTGGAATTGCGGACGAAATCGGTTGCAGTTACCGTCTATGAAGTCCCCCGGTGGCGTTCCCACCGGGGGACGGTCCAGTTTTTCCCAGATCCGATCCGCAGTGGTGTTTCTCCAGCTGGGACAGCGGCCGCATGTGACTGCACGTGTCCATCCGTGCGATCATCGTCGCGGCCGGTCGGGCGCGAGCAGCGCCAATGGCACACTGGTCACTCATGAGGCGTCGGTCTCGGTGCCGCATGTTTCGAGGCGGTGCCTGCCGACGCGATAAAGCCCGCAACTGAAGAAGCCACGAAAGAGTAGAAGGACTCGAGCTGCCATGGATTTGGTCGTATTCCTGCCCCTGTTGATCATCCTGGGCGCATTCATGTTCTTTGCGTCGCGGAAGCAGAAGAAGGCCATGCAGGCCACGATCGACCTGCACGAGTCGCTGACCGTCGGCGACCGCATCCACACCACGTCGGGCCTGCAGGGCACCATCACGGGCGTCGGTGACGACTACATCGACCTGGAGATCGCCCCCGGCGTGGTGACCAAATGGATGAAGCTGGCCGTCCGCGACAAGATCGAAGACACCACCGAGGCCGACGACGATCTGGACTCTGACAGCGAGATCACGGACACGCCCTCAGACCCCGACCGCCTGACCAAGGACTGATAGCCAGGGTCACCACGTACCCTTTCCGGGTGCGGGCGAACGATCGCCCTCGAAGCTGCGGCCCGGAACCGGGCCTGAGCATGGATGACTGCATGCATGACCTCGGAGGAGACACAACAACGTGGCATCGTCTACGGCGCCGGTGCATCCGTACCGCTACCTGACGCTGTTCCTGGTATTGCTGATCGGAGCTTTCGCGGCGGTGTTCTTCACCGGCGACAAGCAGCCCGAGCCGAAGCTGGGAATTGACCTGCAGGGCGGAACCCGGGTCACGCTGACCGCACGGACTCCCGACGGCAGCGCGCCCACGCGCGAGGCTCTCGGCCAGGCGCAGCAAATCATCACCAGCCGTGTCGACGGCCTCGGTGTGTCCGGTTCCGAGGTGGTGATCGATGGGGACAACCTGGTGATCACCGTCCCCGGAAACGACGGCAACGAAGCGCGCAATCTGGGCCAGACGGCGCGGCTCTACATCCGTCCGGTCAAGTACGCGGTGCCGGTTGACCAGCTTGCTGCCGCCACGGGCCAGGGCCAGGGCCAGCCGGTTCCCGGCGGTGCTCCTCCCGTCCCCGGCGCCCCCGCACCAGGGCAGCCCCCGGCGGGCGGTGTCCCAGGCGCGCCGGCGGCCCCACCGGACGCCGGACTGCCTGCCCCTGAAGCACCGGCAGCACAGCCGCGGCCCTACCCACTGGAGCCGGCCCCGACGCCACCGCCAACCCCGGGAGCACCGGCCACGCCCGCCGCTCCGGCCCCCGCGGCACCGGCACCAACCGGATCGCAGGCGCCACCGGATGATCGGGCGGCACTGGCTGAGCGCATCGCCTTCGAGAAGCAGCTCCGCCAGAGCGACAACGAGAGCGTTCAGGTGCTGGCACTGCAGTACCAGGCAGGGCGCTGCAATGACGACGACGTTCTCGCCGGTAATGACGACCCGAACCTTCCGCTGGTCACCTGCTCCGAGGACAAGGCCGTCGTCTATCTGCTGGACCCCTCGATCATCAGCGGTGAGCAGATTGCCAACGCTTCCTCGGGATTCGACCAGCAGCAGGCGCGCTACATCGTCGACCTGGAGTTCAAGCCCGAAGCCTCCGACATCTGGGCGCAGTTCACCGCCCAGAACATCGGAACGCAAACAGCGTTCACGCTGGACTCTCAGGTGGTCAGTGCCCCGGAGATCCAGGAGGCCATCCCGGGAGGCCGCACCCAGATCACCGGGCAGTTCACCCAACAGTCCGCTGCCGAATTGGCCAACGTCCTGAAGTACGGATCGCTGCCACTGTCGTTCGAATCGTCGGAGGCGGAGACCGTGTCGGCGACCCTGGGACTGCAGTCGTTGCGGGCCGGCCTCATCGCCGGCGCCGTCGGCTTGGCGGCAGTGCTGCTGTACTCGCTGCTGTACTACCGGGTGCTCGGCCTGTTGATCACCGTGTCCCTGGTGGCCTCCGGAGCCATGGCCTATGCGCTCCTGGTGCTACTCGGCCGCTACATCGGCTACACCCTGGACCTGGCCGGTATCGCCGGTCTGATCATCGGTATCGGCACCACCGCCGACTCGTTCGTGGTGTTCTTCGAACGCATCAAGGACGAGATACGCGAGGGCCGATCCTTCCGGTCGGCAGTGCCACGAGGCTGGGCGCGCGCCCGCAAGACCATCGTCTCGGGTAATGCGGTGACCTTCCTGGCCGCGCTGGTGCTCTATGTCCTGGCGGTCGGCCAGGTGAAGGGCTTCGCGTTCACCCTGGGTCTGACCACGATCCTCGACGTTCTGGTCGTGTTCCTGGTCACCTGGCCGGTGATCTTCCTGGCATCGAAGTCCACGATGTTGGCGAAGCCGGCCTTCAACGGGCTGGGAGCGGTTCAGCAGATCGCCCGGGAACGCCGGGCCGCGGCTTCGGCGGGACGGGGATAGCGCCATGGCAGACAAGAACGACTCAGGCACCGCCGAACTCGAACCCCTGGAGACCGGGCAGCCGAAGCACGGCTTCTTCGTCCGCCTCTACACCGGCACCGGTGCGTTCGAGGTCATCGGCAAGCGCAAGCTGTGGTACACCGTCAGCGGCCTGATCATGCTGATCTCGATTGCCGCAATCGTCTTGCGCGGCTTCACTTTCGGCATCGACTTCGAAGGCGGGACGAAGGTCTCGATGCCGCGGGGGACAGTCGAGACCCAGCAGGTCGAAGACGTCTTCAACGAGGTCATCGGAGAGGCGCCGGAGTCCGTCGTCATCGTCGGCAACGGGCCGTCGGCCACCGTGCAGATCCGCTCGGAGACGCTGGACAACCAGCAGACCAACGATCTGCGCCAGGCATTGTTCGAGCGGTTCCAGCCCGTCGGTGACGACGGCCAGCCCAGCCCGCAGGCCATCAGCGATTCCGCGGTATCGGAGACCTGGGGCGGCCAGATCACCGAGAAGGCGATCATCGCGCTGGTGGTGTTCCTGGCGCTGGTCGCGGTGTACATCACCGTGCGCTACGAGCGCTACATGGCGATGGCTGCGCTGGCCACCCTGGTGTTCGACCTCGTGGTCACCGCCGGTGTCTACGCGCTGGTGGGCTTCGAGGTCACGCCGGCGACGGTGATCGGCTGGCTGACTATCCTGGGCTTCTCCCTCTACGACACGGTGATCGTGTTCGACAAGGTGGAGGAGAACACCCACGGCTTCGAACACACCACCCGGCGGACCTTCGCCGAGCAGGCCAACCTCGCCATCAACCAGACGTTCATGCGGTCGCTGAACACCGCCCTGATCTCGGTGCTGCCGATCATCGCGCTGATGGTCATCGCGGTGTGGCTGCTGGGTGTCGGCACCCTGCAGGACCTGGCTCTGGTGCAGCTGGTCGGCGTGGTGGTGGGCACGTACTCGTCGATCTACTTCGCCACCCCGCTGTTGGTCACCCTGCGGGAGCGCACCGAGAAGGTGCGCGTGCACACCCGACGGGTGATGAACCGCCGGGCCCGCGCGGCCGGCACCGCATCGGAGGCCAAGGCGGACGACTCTGTAGAGGATGCGATCGAGGACGGCGACGCCGAACCCGCCACCGTGTCGGCATCGTCGGAGGCGCCCAGCACCGAGGCACGCCCGTCCCGTCCGTCGCGGCCCACCCGCTCCACGGGCCGCCCGACGGGCAAGCGCAGCCCTCGACGGAGCTAACCAGGATGGGGCTCAAAGGCCGGCGCCTTGCGGCGGTTGTGGTGTCGTCCGTCGCCGCGCTGGGGTTGGTGGGCTGCGGTAGCGGCACCGCCGACGAGATCGACTACGCCATCGACGGGGCGCTGGCCACCTACAACACCAACACCGTGATCGGCGCGGCCTCCGGCGGCGCCCAGGCGTTCGCTCGGGTGCTCACCGGTTTCGGCTATCACGGGCCGGACGGACAGGTGGTCGCCGACCACGACTTCGGCTCCATCGCCGTGGTGGGGCGCGAGCCGCTGGTGTTGGACTACACCATCGCCGACAACGCGGTGTACTCGGACGGCAAGCCGATCACCTGCGACGACATGGTGTTGACGTGGTTGGCGCAGTCGGGTCGCTTCCCGCAGTTCGACGCCGCCAGCCGCGCCGGATACATCGACATCTCGACCATCGACTGCCAGCCCGGCCAGAAGAAGGCCAGGGTGTCGTTCGCGATCGACCGGGCTTTCGCCGACTACGGCCAGCTGTTCACCGCCACCTCGCTGATGCCGTCGCACGTGATCGCCGACGAGCTGGGCCTGGGCGAGGGCGGGGTCACCCGGGCGCTGCAGGCCGCCGACCTGCCCGTGGTGGAACGTATCGCGCAGGTGTGGAACACCGGCTGGAACCTCGAGCCCGGTGTGGACGTCACACGCTTCCCGTCGTCGGGGCCCTACAAGATCGACTCGGTCCGCGACGACGGCGCGGTAGTGCTGGTGGCCAACGACCGCTGGTGGGGCACGGCGCCGATCACTCCGCGGGTGACGGTCTGGCAGCGCGGCCTCTATGTCCAGGACCGCGTCAACGACGGCACCTTCGAGGTGGTCGACGTGGCGACGGGATCATCGGGAACCCTGACCACCCCGGACAACTACAACCGCGTCGATTCGCCGTCGACAGGCATCGAGCAGATGATCTTCGCCCCCGAGGGGGTGATGTCACAGATCCCTGAACGCCTTGCGCTGGCGCACTGCACACCGCGTGACGTGATCGCTCGCAACGCCGAAGTGCCGGTGTCCAATGCGCGCCTCAATCCGGCCAACGAGGACACCCTGGCGCTCACGGAGAACGTGCCCGCAGCCGGGCCTTTCATGACATCGAATCCGATCGCGGCGCGCGACACCCTCGAGGGCCGGCCACTGACCGTGCGGATCGGATACCAGACACCCAACGCGCGCCTGGCTGCCACCGTCGGCGCCATCGCCAAAGCCTGTGAGCCGGCGGGAATCACCGTCACCGACGCCTCGTCGGACGTCGCGGGCCCACAGGCCCTTCGGGACGGACAGATCGACGTGCTGATCGCCAGCACCGGGGGAGCGACGGGCAGCGGCTCCTCGGGCTCCTCGGTGGTGGACGCCTACGCGTTGTTCGCAGGCAATGGTGACAACCTGTCCCGGTACGCCAACGGCCAGATCGACGGCATCATCAGCGCACTCGCTGTCACACTGGACCCCAAGGAACAGGCGCGGCTGTATGGCGAGGGCGCCCCGATCCTGTGGGCCGACATGCCGACCATGCCGCTGTACCGTCAGCAGCGCACACTGATGACCTCGAAGAACATCGAGGCCGTCAGCAGCAACCCGACCCGCTGGGGTGCGGGTTGGAACATGGACCGCTGGCAGCTGAACTCGTGACGGTGCCGACTTTGGTGAGGATGGCTACAGAGTGAGCGACGTATCCCGGATCATCGGGTCCCTGACACGCGAGGTCCCCAACTTCCCGGAGCCGGGCATCCAGTTCAAGGACCTGACGCCGGTGCTCGCCGACCGCGACGGCCTGGCGGCGGTGACGGATGCCCTGGCCGAGATCGCCGAGGGCGCCGACCTGGTGGCCGGTATCGACGCCCGCGGCTTTCTGCTGGGCGCCGCGGTGGCGACGAAACTGCGCACCGGGGTGCTGGCCATTCGCAAGGGGGGAAAGCTGCCGCCGCCGGTGCACCGTCAGGAGTACACGCTGGAGTACGGCAGCGCGGTGCTGGAGATCCCTGCCGAGGGCATCGAGCTGGCCGGCCGCAAGATCGTCCTGCTCGACGACGTGCTGGCCACGGGCGGCACCATGATGGCCGCGCACCGCCTTCTGGTGCAGAGTGGCGCGGTGGTGACCGTGGCTGCGGTGGTGCTGGAACTCGAAGCACTCGGCGGCAGAAGCAAGGTGTCGCCGCTGCCGGTCACCAGCCTGCACGTGGTCTGACGAGACCTTTCCGTGGGGATGCCCGCGGGAGGATATTCTCGGTGACGGAGACTTGAACATCGCAGCGACAGGAGGTGGCGTGCGTGGCCGATGATCCGGTAACTGTCGCTGAACCTGCGGCCGGCCAGACGGTTCCCCCTGTCGAACCGCGGGCGGAGACGCCGAAAGCCACCAGCAGCGCCTCGCGCCGAGTGCGGGCCCGGTTGGCCCGCCGGATGACCGCGCAGCGCAGCGCCATCAACCCGGTGCTCGAACCGCTGGTGGCGGTACACCGCGAGATCTACCCCAAAGCGGACCTCACGATTCTGCAGCGTGCCTACGCCGTGGCAGAGGAACGTCATGCCACGCAGCTGCGCCGCTCCGGTGACCCGTACATCACCCATCCGCTGGCCGTGGCGAACATCCTTGCCGAGCTGGGCATGGACACCACCACACTGGTGGCGGCACTGCTGCACGACACCGTGGAGGACACCGGGTACACGCTGGAGGCGCTGACCACCGAATTCGGGGAAGAGGTCGGCCACCTGGTCGACGGCGTCACCAAGCTGGACCGGGTGGTGCTCGGCACGGCCGCCGAGGGCGAGACCATCCGCAAGATGATCATCGCGATGGCCCGTGATCCGCGGGTGCTGGTGATCAAGGTCGCCGACCGCCTGCACAACATGCGCACCATGCGCTTCCTGCCGCCGGAGAAGCAGGCCCGCAAGGCCCGCGAGACACTGGAAGTCATTGCGCCGCTGGCACACCGACTTGGCATGGCCACGGTGAAATGGGAGCTCGAGGATCTGTCGTTTGCGATCCTGCACCCCAAGAAGTACGAGGAGATCGTCCGGCTGGTCGCCGACCGGGCGCCGTCGCGCGACACCTATCTGGCCAAGGTCCGCGCGGAAATCGCTGCGACACTGAATGCTTCGCGGATCAGCGCTACCGTCGAGGGTCGCCCCAAGCATTACTGGTCGATTTATCAGAAGATGATCGTCAAGGGCCGCGACTTCGACGACATCCATGATCTGGTTGGTGTGCGGATTCTCTGTGACGAGATCCGCGACTGTTATGCCGCCGTGGGTGTGGTGCACTCCCTGTGGCAGCCCATGGCGGGCAGGTTCAAGGACTACATCGCTCAGCCGCGCTTCGGTGTCTACCAGTCGTTGCACACCACGGTCATCGGGTCGGAGGGCAAGCCGCTGGAGGTGCAGATTCGCACCCGTGACATGCACCGCACCGCCGAGTACGGCATCGCCGCGCACTGGCGCTACAAGGAAGCCAAGGGCCGCAACGGAGTTCCCGCCACGCTGGCCGCCACCGAGATCGACGACATGGCGTGGATGCGCCAGCTCCTGGATTGGCAGCGAGAGGCTGCCGACCCCGGCGAGTTCCTGGAATCGCTGCGCTACGACCTTGCGGTGCAGGAGATCTTCGTCTTCACCCCGAAGGGCGACGTGATCACGCTGCCCGCAGGGTCCACACCCGTCGACTTCGCCTATGCCGTGCACACGGAGGTGGGACACCGCTGCATCGGTGCGCGGGTCAACGGCCGCCTGGTGGCGCTCGAGCGCAAGCTCGAAAATGGTGAAGTGGTCGAGGTGTTCACCTCCAAGGCTCCCAATGCCGGGCCCACGCGTGACTGGCAGAGCTTCGTGGTGTCACCGCGCGCCAAGGCCAAGATTCGGCAGTGGTTTGCCAAGGAACGCCGTGAAGAGGCCCTGGAGTCCGGTAAGGACGCCATTGCCCGCGAGGTGCGCCGTGGTGGCCTTCCGTTGCAGCGCTTGATGAATGCCGAATCGATGGGCACGCTGGCTCGCGAGCTGCGCTACACCGATGTTTCGGCGCTCTACACCGCCGTCGGTGAGGGGCATATCTCGGCGCACCATGTGGTGCAGCGGCTCATCGCCACACTGGGCGGTGCCGATGACGCCGAGGACGAGATCGCCGAGCGGTCCACGCCGTCGAACGTGCCGATGCGCCAGCGCAGCAGCGACGATGTGGGTATCGCGGTGCCAGGGGCGCCAGGTGTGTTGAGCAAGCTCGCCAAGTGCTGCACGCCGGTTCCCGGTGACACCATCATGGGGTTCGTCACCCGGGGCGGCGGCGTCAGCGTGCACCGAAACGACTGCACCAATGCCGCTTCGCTGCAGGAGCAGTCCGAGCGGATCATCGACGTGGAGTGGGCGCCGGGTCCCAGTTCGGTGTTCCTGGTGGCCATTCAGGTCGAGGCGCTGGACCGCCACCGGTTGCTCTCCGACGTCACGCGCGTGCTGGCCGACGAGAAGGTGAACATCCTGTCCGCGTCGGTCACCACCTCCGATGATCGGGTGGCCGTGAGCCGCTTCACCTTCGAGATGGGCGACCCCAAGCATCTGGGGCACGTGCTGAATGTGGTGCGCAATGTGGAGGGCGTGTACGACGTCTACCGGGTAACCTCCGCCGCCTGACGAAGGCTGCCCACGAGCAGAAACCGTTGTTTTCTGCAGCCGGGCGGTCCGGCGCCGCGGATCACGACCCGGCTGCAGAAACCGACGGTTCTGTGTAGCGGGCGATGCCCGTCAGTCCCGCCGGTGTCAACGCGTAGGTCCCGCGCTCGACACGTTCGAACCAGCCGTAGTAGTCCTTCTGCAGGATCTTGGCGGCATTGGGAACGTCGGCGGACGCGCGCATCTGGGCCAGCTTCATCGGTCCGGCGCGCAGCAGTTCGGCGCAGCGTACCGCCTCCTGACGATAGGACGTCATCATCGGGACCTTGGTCGACGAGCCGCCGAGGTTGGGGTCTCCGACGCGGCGGGCGTGCTCACCGAGCAGACGGCCCACCTTGCGCTTGTTCTTCCGCGGCGCGTAGGGCGCCGGGTCCAGCAGGACCTCGGCCCGTTGCCCGGTGACCACGATGAGGCCCAGCCCGAGCCGCCGGCAAAGACCGCGGATCTCCTTGCTCTGCTTCGGAATTCGGCCGATCCCCAG
This sequence comes from Mycobacterium sp. MS1601, assembly GCF_001984215.1. Lineage (NCBI taxonomy): Bacteria > Bacillati > Actinomycetota > Actinomycetes > Mycobacteriales > Mycobacteriaceae > Mycobacterium > Mycobacterium sp. MS1601. The sequence goes on along the minus strand of NZ_CP019420.1, from coordinate 6,104,650 downwards.
ATACACCGTGTCGGTGAGGGCCAGCCGGTCCACTCCCTGCAACAGCAGACCCAGGTTGAAGGCGCGTTTGAGCTCGACGATCACCGGTGGCCCGTCATCGCGGACACCGACCACATCACAATGCGCCACTTCGCCTTTGACCACGTAGCCCTGGCTCTCCAGCAGTGCTTTGACCGGGGGATAGAGGTCGCTTTCCAGCGGCATGCCGAGCAGGCTAACGCACCGTCGCAGGCGGATGTGGGAGGCGACGCTGGGATCAGAATCCGAGAATGGCGATGGTGGCTTGGGCAGATACGCGTGCTCCATCGCTATCGACTGCATCGATCGACACGATGTCACGATCGTGATGCCGGTAGGCGGCCCCGATCCGGGAGGCGGCTCGCCGCGCCGCGGCCCCGGGGGTATAGGTGATCGAGCCGTCGCGGTTCACCCGGGCCCGGCCCTTGTTGGTGTGGACAAACTGCGGCGTGAAGGTCAGTGGCCGAGGACTCGACAGTATTCCGGTGACGGTACCGCTGTCGCTGTCCAGGGCCAGGTCGCCGACAGTGACAGGAATGACCTCTATCGATGATGCCGTCGGGGCAATCATTAGCTGTATCACGCTGTGTGCGCGTGCCAGCGCAGCGGTGTCGTGGCGGACCGTGGAATCGACGCCTGCCGCCCGAAGTGTGCGCGGCGAGTCGCTCAACCGCGCGAATGCGCTGTGATCGGCCATTCGTTCCCCTCGCGGACCTGATGCCGCATCCCCCAGAAGGCACCTGCTGACCAAGTGTAAAGGCTCCGATGGTTCAGCAAGGCACGCGTTGATCACAATTCGTTTGCTGAATCCCTCTTCGCATTCCGGATTGTTCGCGCGAGCCTCAGTCCAGGCGGATTGATTCGACGGTGACCGGCCGTGCGGGTCTGCCGTCGAGGTTGCCGCCGACGACCCCGCGTGCGGCGATATCGTCCACCGTGGCCAAACCGGTTTCATCGACGGAACCGAACACCGTGTACGTCGGGGGCAGCCTGGAGTCCGCGTAGACGATGAAGAACTGACTGCCGTTCGTATCGGGTCCGGCGTTGGCCATCGCGAGTGTGCCCCGCGGATACAGCACCGCCTTGGCGAGGTCGGGATCGTCGGGGGCGAACTGATTGCTCGGATACTCGTTGGCGAATTCGTAACCGGGACCGCCTGTTCCGGTTCCGGTGGGATCTCCGCACTGCAGCACCGACAGCGAGTTGTTGGACGTCAGCCGGTGACACGGGGTGTTGTCGAAGAACCCCTGCTGGGCCAGACTGACGAAGCTGTTGACCGTGCACGGCGACTTGCCGTTGTCCAACTCGAGGCCGATGGCGCCGTCGCTTGTGGTCATGGTGGCAGCCACCACGGCGGGGGAGGTGGGCACCGCGCCGCTTCGCGGCGACTTGACCGGCTTACTGGCGGGGCTCGCGGTGGCCGGGTAGGCGCAGGCGCTGCCCAGATCGGCGGGAGGATCGAATCGCGGCAGTCCCGCCGGCTCCGGGCGGGGCGTCAGCGGTGCGGGCACGGAAATCGGGTCGTAGCGGTCCAACTCGCTGTTGACCCACGACGAGAGCGACGACACCGCCACCACAGCCAGCACCGTCACCAGGGTCAGCGAGTAGCCGATGATGAGTCCGGCAATGGCCAGATTGCGCCCCTCCTGCGGGGCGGCGTCGTCGGCCTTCTTGATCTGCCACAACGACAGGTGTCCGAGCAACGCTCCCAGGGGCGGGAGCAACACCGCGCTGATGATGGAGGCGACCGCCAGTCCGTTGGTGGGGTTTCGCGGCTGCGGCGGCCAGGGATAGGGATGGGGCGGCCACGGCTGCTGAGGCCACTGCGGGGTGGGCGGCCCGTAGGGCGGCGGGACCGTCATGAGGTGATCAGTCCAGCGCAAGCGTCTTGATCAGAACCTCCTGAGCC